>JAQGIV010000165.1 GCA_028290945.1 Phenylobacterium sp.
TCGGCGCCTGGGCCAGCGCCCCGGGCGCGGCGGCGGCCGCAGCCAGGGCCGCGCCGGCGGCCAGCAGGGCCCTGCGGCCGGAATCCGGATGGGTGTTGTCGGTCATGGCGCAGCCTCCCCGCCGCTCTGATCTTTTCGTTGCGCGAAGCTTAGCTGTCCCGCTTCTGTGGTCAATGGTGACTACAGATCAACCGCGACCGGCCTGCTCCGCCTCCACCTCGTCGACAAAGCGGCGCCGCATATCTTCCAGCAGCGCCAGCACCTTCTCCGCCTCGTCCGTCGGCCGGCCGATGAACACCGTCTCGAGGGCCAGACCGCGCAGGGCCGCGGCGGTCAGGTGGGCCATGGCGTCGATCTCGGCCAATCGTCCAGGCGCACCCAACTGGCCCTCCGCCATGCGCCGCCGCGTGCGGTGGACGCCGGCCTCGCGCTCGTCCTGGAAGGCGTCGTAGCGTGCGGCGAGCTCGGGATCGCTGCGCGCGGCGATCATCACCTCCGTGAGGGCGACGGCCTCGGGCAGCTGCAGCCCCTGCCAGACGGCCTGGACGCCGGCGATGAACTGCTCGCGGCCAGTGGCGCGCTGGGCCACCTGGGCGCGGACGTGGTCGCGCTGGATCAGCCAGGCGTGCTGCGCCACGGCGAGGATCAGGTCCACCTTGGTCGGGAACTGGTGGAGCAGGGAGCCGCGGCTGACCTTGGCGAGCTGGGCCACCAGCGGCGTCGAGGTGGCCGCATAGCCGAACTCGGCCAGGCAGCGGACCCCGGCGTCCAGGATCTTCGCCCGCGTCGAGGCGCGGCGCTCGGCATTGGGTCCCCGCGGGACCTTCGGCTTGTCGATTTCCCCCATGGCGTCACCATGCGTCGCGCGGGCCCCGAGTGGAAGGGGCCGCCAGCGGAAGGGGCTAGTGGAAGTCCCGGCTACGGATCAGCCGGCCGGTGACGCGGTTGCGCACCTCCGGCGGCGGCGCGTCGGCCCGGGTGGCGTCGTCGTCGCGCATCTCGCCGAGCTTTTCGGAGAGGTCGGTGAAGCGCTCGGCCACCAGGTGGATCACCTCGCCCTGCATCTGCAACTGGCCGGCGACGATGACGAAGGAGGCGCCCATGACCAGGCGCCGGTTGGCCTGGAAGCAGTCCTTCCAGACGACGATGTTGGCGACGCCGGTCTCGTCCTCCAGGGTCATGAACACCACCCCCTTGGCGGTGCCCGGCCGCTGGCGCACCAGGACCAGGCCGCCCACCGAGATCCGCCGGCCATTGCGCAGGCTCTTCAGCGTGGCGGCGGTCACCGCGCCGCGGCGGGTCAGCTCGTCGCGGAAGAAGCTCACCGGGTGGGCCTTCAGCGACAGGCTGGTGGTGCGGTAGTCCTCGGCCACATGCTGCGGCTGGCCCATGAAGGGCAGCTCCACCTGCGCCTCCTTGAAGGCCTGGCGGGCGAGCAGCGGGGCGTTGGTCTCCACCCCGATCTCCGGCCCCAACCCCTTCACCGCCCACAGCGCCGCCCGGCGGTCGAGGCCGAGGGATCGGAAGGCGTCGGCCTCGGCCAGCAGCTCCAGCGCCCGGCGGCTGAGGCGGGCGCGCAGCGCGAAGTCCTCCAGCGTGTGGGCGCCGGCCTCGCGGGCGGCCATCAGGGCGAGCGCATCGGCCTCCTTGAAGCCCTTGATCTGGCGCAGGCCGAGACGGACGGGCTCTACCTCCCCCGCGTGCGGGGGAGGTGTCGCGAACGCGACGGAGGGGGCGTTGGGGCCGTGCGCCAGGCTCGGTGCGCCGGCAGCGCCCCCTCCACCCCTTCGGGGTCCCCCTCCCCCGTCTCTGACGGGGGAGGTTCTGGGCTCCAGCGTCGAGTTCCAGTCGCTGAGCATCACGTCGGGGGCGCGCACCTCGACGCCGTGGTCGCGGGCGTCGCGGACCAGCTGGGCGGGCTGGTAGAAGCCCATGGGCTGGGCGTTGAGCAGGCTGACCAGGAAGACGTCGGGCCGCTTCCGCTTCACCCAGGCCGAGGCGTAGACCAGCAGGGCGAAGCTGATCGCGTGGCTCTCCGGGAAGCCGTAGGAGCCGAAGCCCTCGATCTGCTTGAAGCAGCGCTCGGCGAACGCCCGCTCGTAGCCGCGGGCGGCCATCCCCTCGATGAACTTGTCGCGGTATTCGTGCAGCTTGCCGTTGGCGCGGAAGGTGGCCATGGAGCGGCGCAGGCCGTCGGCCTCGTCCTCGGTGAACTTGGCCGCCTCGATGGCCAGCCGCATGGCCTGTTCCTGGAACAGCGGCACGCCCAGGGTCTTGCCGAGCACCTGGCGCAGCTCGTCCTTGTCGCCCAGGCCCGGCGCCGGGGAGGGGAACTCCACCGGGTCCTTGCCCTCCCGCCGGCGCAGATAGGGATGCACCATGTCCCCCTGGATCGGGCCCGGCCGGACGATCGCCACCTCGATGACCAGGTCGTAGAACTTGCGCGGCTTGAGCCTCGGCAGCATGGACATCTGCGCCCGGCTCTCCACCTGGAACACGCCGACGCTGTCGGCGTGGCAGAGCATCTCATAGACCTCGGCGTCGCCCTGCGGGATGTCGGCGATGTCGGCGATGCCCATCAGGGTCAGGCACGCCTTCAGGGCGGTGAGCATGCCCAGCGCCAGCACGTCGACCTTCATCAGGCCGAGCGCGTCGATGTCGTCCTTGTCCCACTCGATGAAGGTGCGCTCGGGCATGGCGGCGTTGCCGATCGGCACGGTCTCGTCGAGCCGGCGCTTGGTCAGCACATAGCCGCCCACGTGCTGCGACAGGTGGCGGGGGAAGCCCAGCAGCTCCTGGGCCAGGGCCGTGGCGCGGCGGATCTCCGGCGCGTCGGGGTCGAGGCCGACCTGGCGGATGTGCTCGTCGGGCACGCCGTCGCCATAGGAGCCCCAGACGGTGCCCGCGAGCGCCGCGGTGATGTCCTCGGTCAGCCCCAGCGCCTTGCCCACCTGGCGGATGGCCATGCGCGGCCGGTAGTGGATCACCGTCGCCACGATCGCCGCCCGGTCGCGGCCGTAGCGGCGATAGACGTACTGCATCACCTCCTCGCGGCGGTCGTGCTCGAAGTCCACGTCGATGTCCGGCGGCTCGCCGCGCTTCTCGGAGATGAAGCGGGAGAACAGCAGGTCCTGGTCCGGCTGGGTGGGGTCGACCGCGGTGATGCCTAAGCAGAAGCAGACGCAGCTGTTGGCCGCCGAGCCGCGCCCCTGGCAGAGGATCTTCTGCTCGCGGGCCCAGTGGACGATGTCGTGCACGGTCAGGAAGTAGTTCGGGTAGTCGAGCCGCTCGATGAGGTCGAGCTCGGTCTCGATGGTCTTGCGTTCCTTGTCCCGCATGCCGTCCGGGAAGCGCCACTTGGCCCCTTCCCAGGTGAGGTCGCGCAGGTGCTGGATGGCGGTCTTGCCGGGCGGCACGGGCTCATCCGGATATTCGTAGGAGAGCTGGCCGAGGTCGAAGTCGATGCGCCGGGCGATCTCGACGCTGCGCTCCACGGCGCCCGGGTGCTTGGCGAACAGCCGGGCCATCTCGGCGGGGGATTTCAGGTGGCGCTCGGCGTTGGCCTGCAGCCTGAGGCCGGCCTCGGCCACGGTGCAGCCCTCGCGGATGCAGGTCAGCACGTCCTGCAGGCTCCGCCGCTCGGGGCCGTGGTAGAGCACGTCGTTCACCGCCACCATCGGCGCGCGGGCGGCCTGCGCCAGGCTGGCCAGCTGCGACAGGCGCTTGAGGTCGCGGGCGCCGTAGCGGCGGGCGGCCGCCAGCCAGACGTCAGGGAGTTCGCCGGCGATCCTGCGGAGGTCGGCCTCGAAGCGCTCGTCCAGCCGCTCGGGCGGGACCACCAGGGCCAGCTGGCCCTCGGCGTGGTCGAGGAAGTCGGCCCAGTGCAGCTCGCACGCGCCCTTGTCGGCGCGGCGCTGGCCGAGCGTCAGCAGGCGGGTCAGCCGGCCATAGGCCTCGCGGTCGGAGGGATAGACCAAGAGGCTCGGCGTGCCGTCCATGAAGTCCAGGCGGCAGCCGGTGAGCGCGCGAACCTTGGAGCCGGCCGCGTGGCGGGCCTGCATCTCCGACCAGGCGCGGACCACGCCGGCCAGGGAGTTGCGGTCGCAGATCCCGACAGCCTCCAGCCCCAGCACCTCGGCGCCCTGCACCAGCTCATGCGGATGCGACGCGCCCCGCAGGAACGAGAAGTTGGTGGCGGCCTGCAGCTCGGCGTAGCGGTTCATCCGAACAGCCCGTGCAGCCACCACCTGGCCGGCTGGCCCGGCTCATAGAGGCCGGCGCGGAACAGCCAGAAGCGGCCGCCGTCGGCGTCCTCCACCCGGTAGTAGTCGCGTACGTGGCCCACGCGGACGTCCTCGATCTCGCGCTTCCACCATTCCTCGGCGATGCGCTCGGGGCCCTCGGCGCGGCTGACCCGGTGCAGCCGGCCGCGCCAGCGGAACTGGCGGGGCGGGTCGTCGGGGGTGAGCGCGGTGACGTCCTCCAGCGGCTCGGGCCGACGGAACAGGCGGACCGGGCGCGGCGTCTCGGGGTCCCAGGCCCGCGCCTGGGTGGGGGAGGCCAGCGGCCGGGCGCGGGCGGCCGACAGCTCCGGCACATGGCTTTCGACGGGCTCGGCGCGCCAGACGCGATCCTCCCCGAGGCGATTGGTCAGCCGGTCGATCAGCGGCGAGAGGCCGTCCTCGATCCCCGGCTGGGCGGCGCCCTCCAGCTTCACCTGCCGGCCCGACAGG
>JAQGIV010000168.1 GCA_028290945.1 Phenylobacterium sp.
TGCCGCCCAGGTCCACGAACGCGCCGTAGTCGGTGATGTTCTTGACCACGCCTTCGCGGACTTCGCCTTCCTGCAGCTGGCTGACCAGCTCGGTGCGCTGTTCGGCGCGGGCTTCTTCCAGGATGGCGCGGCGGGAGACCACGATGTTGCCCCGCGGGCGGTCCATCTTGAGGATCGCGAACGGCTGCTCGCGGCCCATCAGCGGGCCGACGTCGCGCACCGGGCGGATGTCCACCTGCGAACCGGGCAGGAAGGCCGAGGCGCCGCCCAGGTCGACGGTGAAGCCGCCCTTGACGCGGCCGACGATGGAGCCGTTCACCGGCTCGTTGCGCTCATAGATGGCTTCCAGGCGGGTCCAGGCCTCCTCGCGGCGGGCCTTCTCGCGGCTGATCACCGCTTCGCCCAGCGCGTTCTCCACGCGCTCCAGGAACACCTCGACGTTGTCGCCGGTCTTCACCTCGAGCTGCTGGCCGTCCTCGCCGGTGAATTCCTTCAGCGACACCCGGCCTTCGGTCTTCAGACCGACGTCGATGATCGCGAAGTCCTTCTCGATGGCCACCACCTTGCCGTGGACCACCTGGCCCTCCAGCAGGTCGCGTCCGCCGAGGGATTCTTCGAGCAGCGCGGAGAAATCGTCGCGCGAGGGATTGAGGCTCATATCGTCAGCCATGGTCTTCTTTCGTCTCAAATGACGCGGGGCCCGCGCGCCGCGAACGGCGTCGGACGGAGTCCCCACATCGGTTAGGGGTTGGACCGAGTGGCGCGGGAATACCCGCACCGGTTCATTCTGCCCGCAGCCGTGCGAGGGTAGGGCGCGGTTGGATTTGCTCGGCTGGTCGGCTTTAGGAAGCTTCCCAGCGGGCGCGCGCCGCCTCGACGATACGGCGGGCCGCATCGGCGGCCTGCTCTATAGTCATTTCGGAGGTGTCGAGCAACACCGCGTCCGGAGCGGGCCGCATGGGCGCCGTGTCGCGGCCGCCGTCGCGGGCGTCGCGGATATGGATATCGGCGAGCACGTCTTCCAGGGCCACCGGCTCGCCCTGCGCCTTCAGCTGTTTCCAGCGCCGCGCCGCCCGCACCTCGGGCGAGGCCGTCACATAGAGCTTGGCCGGCGCCTGCGGCCAGATCACCGTGCCGATGTCGCGACCGTCGAGGATCGCGCCGCCGTCCTGGTCGGCGAAGATCCGCTGGAACTCCATCAGCGCGGCGCGCACGTGCGGATGCACCGCCACCCGGCTGGCGAGCTCGCCCGCCTCGCGGGTCCGCAGGCGCGGATCGTCCAGCTGATCGGCCGTCAGCATCGCCGCCGCGGCTGCGCAGGCCTCGGCGTTGTCCAGCGGCTCGCCGGACCGCTCGGTGAGCACGCCCACCGCCCGGTAGAGCAGGCCGGTGTCCAGCACCGGCAGATCGAAGGCCTTGCCCAGCCCGGTGGCGATGGTCCCCTTGCCCGAGGCCGCCGGCCCGTCCACCGCGATGACGAAGGGGCCCTTCATGCGATCTCCCCGCCCAGGCCGCGCATCAGGGCGACGAAGCCCGGGAAGCTGGTGGCGATCATCCCCGGCTGGTCGACGGCCACGGGCCGTTCGCTGGCCAGCCCCAGCACCAGGTGGCTCATGGCGATCCGGTGGTCGCCGTGGGTGACGACCCGCCCCTCGCCGGCCACGCCCCGGGCGCCGCGCCCCGATCCCACCACCGTGAAGCCCTCCGGTTCCTCCTCGACGCCGACGCCGCAGGCCGCCAGCCCGGCCGCCATCAGGGCGATGCGGTCGCTTTCCTTGACCCTGAGCTCGGCCAGGCCGCGCATCACCGTCGGGCCCTCGGCGAAGGCGGCGGCCACACCCAGGATCGGATATTCGTCGATCATCGAGGGCGCCCGCTCCGGCGGGACCTCCACGCCGCGCAACGGCGAATGCCGCGCGGTGACGTCGCCCACCGGCTCGCCGCCTTCGTCGCGGAGGTTCGAGACGGTCAGGTCCGCCCCCATCTCCTTCAGGGTTTCCAAGAGGCCGGTGCGCAGCGGATTGAGCAGCACGCCCTCCACCGTCACCTCGGAGCCCGGCGTGATCAGCGCCGCCACGATCGGGAAGGCCGCCGAGGAGGGATCGCCGGGCACGCGCACCGCGGTCCCGCTCAAGGCCTGGCCGCCCGGCAGCCGGATTCGCCGTCCCGCACCCTCCGCCACCACCTCGACGGTCGCCCCGAAGGCGCGCAGCATCCGCTCGGTGTGGTCGCGCGTCGCTTCCGGCTCGATCACCTCGGCCCCGCCCCTGGCGTGCAGCCCGGCCAGCAGCACCGCCGACTTCACCTGCGCCGACGGCTCCGGCAGCCGGTAGGCGATGTGCCGCAGGTGACCCCCCTTGAGCGTCAGCGGCAGCGTCTCGCCGGCGCTCGCCGTCCAGGTGGCGCCCATTTCGCCCAGCGGCTTGAGCACCCGGCGCATCGGCCGGCCGCGCAGGCTTTCGTCGCCGGTGAAGGTGGCCGAGAGGTCGAAGCCCGCCGCGGCTCCGAGGATCAGCCGCACGCCGGTGCCGGAATTCCCGCAGTCGATGACCTCGGCCGGCTCCGAGAGCCCGCCCCGGCCGCGCACCCGCCAGCTTCCCTCGCCCAGCCGCTCCACCTCGGCGCCGAACGCCGCCATCGCCTGCGCGGTGCGCAGCACGTCGTCACCTTCGAGCAGGCCCTCGATGGCCGTTTCGCCGGTCGCCAGCGCCCCCAGGATCAGGGCGCGGTGCGAGATGGACTTGTCCCCCGGAGCCCGCACGCGCCCTTTCAGAGGGCCGGCGCGGCTGGCGGTCAGAGCTGCCGCCGTCATCGCTTGAAAACGAGCCTCCCGCCGGCTTGCCAATTTACGAGGGGGATTGCTTTTGACAGCCAGCCCCGCCCATGGCAAGGGAGCCCGCTTTCCGCGACACCCCAGACCTCAGAGGCACGCGACATTGGCCAATCCCGAGCTGGGCGCAAAACAGCTTTGCCCCAACTGCCAGGCGAAATTCTACGACCTGGGCAAGCGCCCGGCCCACTGCCCAAAGTGTGGGACCGAGTTCGACCCTGACGAGGCGATCCGCAACCGGCGCGTCCGCGCCCGCGTGGTCACGCCCGAGCCGGAACCCGACGAGGAGCGCGAAGACCAGGTCGCCGAGGCGGCCGAGCCCGACGAGGAAGAGGAAGAAGAGGTCGTCACCCCGGAGCTGGACGCGGTGGTCGACGACCCGCCGATCGCCGGCGACGACGACGAGGACGACACCGTCGAGCCGGGCGTCAGCCCGGTCACCGAGGATCTCGCCGAGTTCACCGACGAGGATGAGGTCGAGGACGACGCCGACGTGCCGTTCCTCGAGGAAGAGGACGACGATTTCGACGACGCCGAAATCGAAGGCCTGCCCGGCGAGGGCGAGGACGAACGCTAGGACCCGATCCAGGGCCGCTTAGCCGCCGCGACAAAAATCGCGCGGCGGCGGTCTTGATCGCGCCCGACTGTTTGAATAGGTTCCGCGCCTTCCGCGGGGCCTGCCCTCTCGGACGACGACCCAGAAAACACCCTGGGGCTATAGCTCAGTTGGTAGAGCGCTTGAATGGCATTCAAGAGGTCAGCGGTTCGACTCCGCTTAGCTCCACCATGAGGGCCCGCCGGCGATCCCGGCGGGCCTTCGCCTTTTGAGGTCGTCGCCCAAGCCCGTTGCGGCGCGGCGCCGGTCGGCGCTATCGAGAGACAGCTTCGGCAGGAACTGGACCATGCAACCGACCCTTCGCTTCGCTTCCCTGGCGCTCTGCGTGCTGGCGCTCAGCGCCTGCGACAAGCCGAAACCGCGCGACCTCAACGACCAGGGCGGACCGCTGGGCGCCAGCGGGGCGACCACGGCCGGCGGCCCGGCCGGCACGCCCGCCGCCGCTACCCCTGCCGCCAAGGCGACCACCACCGCCGAGCCGCTGCCGGACCTCCCCAAGTGGGCGAAGTCGCTGATGGGCCAGAAGATCAACGAGGCCTTCCCGGTCCAGACCACCGCCTGCGTCGGCAACACCGACGTGGTGACCATGCGCTACCAGGGCGCCGTCGCGCCCGGCACGCGGATCGAGGGCTGGGGCTGGGATCCGGCCGCCAAGGCGGCCGTGCAGCACATCCTGCTGGTGGCCGACGACGGCCAGATCGTCGGCGCCGGCGAGACCGGCCTGCCGCGGCCCGACGTGACCGCCGCGCGCAAGGAGGTCACCTCGCCCACCGTCGGCTGGCAGGCCTACACCGCGCAAGGCGGCGGCGGGCTCTACGCCTTCGGCCTGCTGGGCGACGGCAAGACCGCCTGCCGCCTCGGCCACATCAACCTCTGACGCGACGGCGCGCGGGGCGCTACACCGATCCCTAACGTCTGACCCACATCCTTCCAGGACCTAGGCCCGCCGCATGCCCACCAAAGCCGCCACTCCTGCGCCGCGCGCCCAGCGCTCGAGCCGCGGCAAACGGCTGAGCCTCGTCATCCCCATGCACGACGAGGCCCCCGTGCTGGCCGCCCTGTTCGAGCGGCTGGACGCCACGGTCGGCAAGCTGAAGCTGGCCCTGGAGATCGTCTGCGTCGATGACGGCAGCCGCGACGACACGCTCGATCTGCTCCGCCAGCGGGCCAGGACCGACAAGCGCATCCGGGCCATCTCCCTGTCGCGCAACTTCGGCAAGGAGGCGGCGCTGACCGCGGGCCTCGAGGCGGCTTGCGGCGACATGGTGGTGCCCCTGGACGCCGACCTGCAGGACCCGCCGGAGCTGATCGCCGAGTTCGTGCGCCTCTGGGAGCAGGGCTACGACGTGGTCTATGGCGTGCGCAGCGACCGCAGCAGCGACACCCCCCTCAAGCGCACCACCGCCAACCTGTTCTACCGGGTGTTCAACGGCGTCTCCGACTTCCCCATCCCGGCCTCCACCGGCGATTTCCGGCTGATGGACCGCTGCGTGATCGAGGCGCTGCGCCAGCTGCCCGAGCGCAACCGCTTCATGAAGGGCCTGTTCGCCTGGGTGGGCTTCAAGCAGGTGGGCGTGCCCTACGTGCGCCCGGCCCGGCTGGCCGGCGAGACCGCCTGGGGCTACCGCAAGCTGTTCCGCTTCGCCGTCGATGGGGTGACCGCCTTCACCACCCTGCCGCTGCGGGTCTGGACCCTGGTGGGCATCGGGGCGGCGGTCGTGGCCCTGCTCACCGCCATCGGCCTGATCGTCCGGGTGCTGATCGTCGGCCGCGACGTGCCGGGCTACGCCTCGCTGATGGTGGTGGTGCTGTTCGCCTTCGCCCTGCAGATGATCGCGCTGGGCGTCATGGGCGAGTACATCGGACGCATGTACCAGGAGGTGAAGGGCCGCCCGACCTACCTGGTCAAGGACCGGATCGGCTTCGACGCCTAGGCCATGGAACGCGCGATCTACGACCAGATGCGGGTCCTGCAGCAGGACCATTGGTGGTTCGCCGCCCGGCGCGAGATCCTGTCCGCCCAGGTCGCCCGCCTGCCGCTGCCCAGGCCCGCCCAGATCCTCGAGGCCGGCTGCGGTCCGGGCGGCAACCTGGCCATGCTGCAGCGGTTCGGCGAGGTCTGCGCCATCGAGCCGGACGAGGCCTCGCGCCTCTACGCCGCCGAGCATTCCGGCGCCGACGTCCGCCACGGCCTGCTGCCCCAGTCGGTGCCGGACTTCGGCCGGGCCTTCGACCTGGTGGCCGCCTTCGACGTCATCGAGCACGTGCCGGACGACGCCGGCGCGGTCGCCGCCCTGGCCGGCCTGCTGAAGCCCGGCGGCTACATGATCACCACCGTGCCGGCCAACGCCTGGATGTGGAGCGACCACGACGCCGCCCACCACCACAAGCGCCGCTACGGGCTGTCCGGCTACCGCAAGCTGTTCGAGGACGCCGGCCTGACGGTGAGGCGCGCCAGCCACTTCAACACCCTGCTGTTCCCGCCGATCGCCGCGGTGCGCCTGGCCAAGAACGCGGCCGGCCGCACCGGCGGCGACGAGGCCATGCCGCCCGCGCCGCTGAACGGCGTCCTGAAGGCGGTGTTCGGGGCCGAGCGCGCCCTGCTGGCCGCCGTCGACCTGCCGTTCGGGGTCTCCATCCTGCTGATCGCCCAGCGGCCGCCCTTGGGGCCCTCATGAGCCTGGTCCGCCAGGGCGGCCTGTTCTTCGTCGTCGGCCTGGCCGCCACCGCCGTCCACGCCCTGGCGGCGCTGGCCGCCCGCGACCTCGGCCAGCTCAGCCCGGTCGCCGCCACCGCCGTCGGCTACCTCTGCGCGGTCGGGGTCTCCTACCTCGGCAATGCGCGCTTCACCTTCGGCCGCCCGGCGCTGCACGGGGCGCAGTTCGTGCGCTTCATGGTGGTGTCGCTGGCCGGCTTCGCGGTGAACGCCGGCCTCACCTGGCTGCTCTCCAACCGGCTCGGCTGGCCGTTCCCGGCGACCTTGGCGGTGATCGTGGTGGTGATCCCGGCCCTGTCGTTCACGGCGGCCAAGCTGTGGGCCTTCGCCGCCCCCGATCAGGCCGGCAGCTCGCCCTCGTAGAGCACGCCCGGCATGCCGCTGGAGTCGTAGTAGACCACCGAGCCTTCCGCGAAATAGTGCCCGACGATGGAGCGGCGCGAGATCGCCTTGTCCCGGCGGATCGAGCCGGCGTGCATCAGGTTCTCGTGCCAGATCAGCACCGTGCCGGCCTTGGGCCGATAGATCTCGCGCTGGAACTTGCGGCTGTTGGGCTGCAGGGCCTCGGTCCACAGCGACACCACCTTGTCGCCGAACTCGGTCCAGTCGTCGGTGACCTTCGCCGCCCCGGCGTCCTTCATGTAGATGCGCGGCAGGCGGTGGCTCTTGGGGAACACCACCAGCTCGCCGCTGTCGGGCTGCACGTCCTCCAGCGCCGTCCACACCCCGCACATCCGCCCTTGCGGGAAGCTGGTCAGGTGGATGGTGTCCTGGTGGTACTGCTGCTCGGAGCCGAACACATAGGTCAGCGACTGGCAGGGCCGGCCGGGCGCGCCGAAGATCAGCCGCAGCATGCGGATCACCTTGGGATGCAGCCACAGGTCCCGGATCGCCGGATACTGGAGGTGCAGGTTGTGCAGCCGCTGCGAGGCGCCCCACTCATAGCCCTCGATCTTCTTGGCGACGGCGTCGTCGAGGGCCGCATTGAGCGTCTTCAGGTGCTTCGGATCGACCACGTCGGGCAGCACCAGATACCCCTCATCGACGAAGTGGCGCAGGGCCGCGATCTCGTCCGGCCTGGCCTGGCCGGTCTTGGCCAGCATGGCCAGATGCGCCTCGACGGCGTCCGGCGTGCGGTCGTACCAGGCCGTCAGGGTCTGGTCGGCGTAGTCGTAGAGCCCTGAATCCAGCCGGTCGACGACCAGCGGCGCGCCGGTGCGCGTCAGGCTCTCGCGGGTGATCTCCGCCAGCTCGCCCTCGTTGCGGACCTGCAGGGTCAGGGTCCGCTCGGCCAGCGTCCGGCCCTTGCCGTCCACCAGCGCCAGCCGCACGGCCAGCGGGCCGTTGGGCGCCAGGTGGCCGTGGATCGCGAACCAGGATTGCTCGGCCTGCGGCCCCAGGCGCACCGCCCGCTGCATGGCCGGCCGGTCGGCGCCGGCCACGAACACCCGCAGCGTCGCCTCGGTCGGGATCTCCGCCGAGAGGCTGGTCTCCACGGTCAGGAGGCCGGAGGAGGCCGCGCGTTCGGCCGGCGAGCTGGCGCCCAGCAGGGCGCCGACCTCCGGCGCCTCGGAGGTCCGGACCGGGGCGTCGGCAGGCGCGGTCTCGGCGCGGGGACGGTCGAACAGGCGGAGCAGGGAGCGCAACGGCGGGACATCCATGACTTGGCGCGCCGCTCAAGGGCGCGCGGAACCTGGCGCAAGCCAGCCCTGCGCCCGCCGTCCAGTCAAGCGCCGAAACCTGCGGCCCAGAGTCGTGGGTCAGAGTCGTCGGCCCGGAGTCGTCGGCCCCAAGTCTTGCCAGAGTCGTGGGGCGCGGCCGCCCGCCGACGGCACATTGAATTCCCCCCGCCCGGACCCCACATGAAGCTGGTCCGGAAGAGCCGCGCCGCACTCGGGCGGCCCCTCCGGAGAGTCGCTTCAACGCAAGGGCTCCAAGGCAAGGCAATGAACCGGTCGATCCTCTTCGACAGTCCCTTTCTCCTGGGCTTCGAGCACACCCGCGCCCTCGTGGAGCGCGCCGCCAAGGCGGCCGCCGAGAGCTATCCGCCCTACAACGTGGAAGACCGGGGCGACGGGAGCATCCGCATCACCCTGGCCGTCGCGGGCTTCTCGCCCGACCAGCTGGAGGTGACGGTGGAGGATCGCCAGCTCGTGGCGACCGGCCGACGCGAGGCCGGCGCCAAGGCCGAGGAGGCCTATCTGCACCGTGGCATCGCCGCGCGCGGGTTCATCCGGACCTTCGTCCTGGCCGACGGCATGGTGGTGGAGGGCGCGGTCCTGGAGCACGGCCTGCTCCACATCGACCTGGCCCGGCCGGAGCCGGAACGGCGCATCGTCAAGGTGCCGATCCGCGGCGCCGGCTAGGGCCGGCGGCGAAGCAACTACCTGGGCGACCGGATGGTCCGGCGCCTGTCTGCAGCGGACGGCCGGCTGAACCGGCGACCGTCCGACGCGTTGAGTTCCCGGAGGTGGTCATGATGACGCCTGTTTTAACTACCGAAGCGTTCGCGGCCCTAGGCGCCCCGCAACTGGTCTATGTCCGGCCCATCAAGGCGGCCGAGATCATCGCCAGCGTCCCCTCGGCGCAGATCGAGGGCATCGAGCTCGATCCTGACCAGATCCTCTATGCGGTCCACCGGGCTGACGGCGAGCGCCTGGCCGTGCTGACCGACCGCGACTCGGCGGTCGCCGCCGCCCTGGCCCACGAACTGGCCCCGGTGTCGGTGCACTGAGGCTGCGCGGCGCGATCGCCGCATCCATCGTGTCATCCCGGTTTTCGCGGCACGCGAAAGACCGGGACCCCCAAGCGCCAGATGTCGGAAATTGGACCGCGGCCAGCCCGCGCGCCAAACCTGCCGCCCTCGGCGCGCAGGGGTCCCGGTCTTCAGCCTGCGGCTGAAACCGGGATGACACTCATTTTTCGATAAACAGCTAGGCCGCGCTCGAGCGGGCGGTATCGCTTTCCTGCACCAGGATGGCGTGGATGGCGTCGGCCGTGCGCGCTTGCCGGAGCCGCTCGCGCACCTGCGCCTGGCGCAGCAGCCGCGACACCCGGGCCAGGGCCCGCAGGTGCTCGGCCCCGGCGTCCTTGGGGGCGAACAGGGCGAACAGCAGGTCGACCGGCTGGTCGTCCACCGCGTCGAATTCCACGGGATGCTCCAGGCGCACGAACACGCCGCGCATGCGCTCCAGCCCGTCCAGCCGGGCGTGCGGCGCCGCAACGCCATGCCCCACGCCGGTGGAGCCGGCCAGCTCACGCTCGGCCAAGGCGTCCAGCACCGCGCCCCCGTCGAGGGCGAAGTTGCGGGCCGCGATCTCGGCGATCACGGCCAGCGCCTGGCGCTTGTTGGCCGCGCTGACCCGCAGGGCGATCGCGCTGCGATCGAGGAGGTCGCCGATGTTCGTCTGTCTCAAGGAAAAGCTCACCGTTGCGCGGCCGCCCCGTTTGGGGCCGGCCCCTTTAGACCGGAGCCTCCCAAGCGTCTAGTGCGCCGCCGTGGTTCCGTTGGTCGTGGCCGGGTCCACGGCCTTGCTCCGTTCGGGATCGATCCAGCCGATATTCCCGTCGGGCCGGCGATATACCACGGAGAATCCGCCATGGGCGGCGTTGCGGAACACGATTGTTTGAGATTCGGTCAGATCGAGCTCCATGACCGCCATCGCAACGGTCATTGTGCGGATCGGCTGCTCGGTTTCGGCGATCACCATCGGCTCCGGGAAGCTGATTTCCCCGTCGAGCAGATCGTCTTCGTCGGCGTCGTCGTCCGTGGACTGCAGGACGAAGTAGGCGGCGGTCTCGGCCTGCCGGGCCTGGGCCTGGGTGTGATGGTCCTTCATCCGCCGGGAATAGCGGCGGACGCGCTTCTCCATCTTCTGCATGGCCGCGTCGAAGGCCATGTGGGCGTCGCCGCCCAGGCCGTGGGTGGTCAGCTGGGCGCCGCTGGCCAGGGTGACGGCGCAGTCCACCTTGAAGGCATGGCCCTCGCGGGTGACCACGACGTCGGCGCCGCCGCCGTCCCGATCGAAATATTTCCCTATGCTGTTGGAGAGTTCGTCGGAGACCCGCGCACGCAGGGCCTCGCCGACGTCGACGTGTTTGCCAGTGACTTGGACTTGCATGAAATGATCAACGCGCCGGGGCCGGGATGGTGTCAACGGCGCCGCTGGCCCGGACTGAACACGCTTCGGTGCGCGCTCTAGACGGCGGCTTTCAGCCTGCGCCGCCGCTCCACCGACGAGGGGATGCGCATGGCCTCGCGGTACTTGGCGACGGTGCGCCGGGCGATGTCGACGCCCGCCTCCTTGAGCAGCTCCACGATCCGGTCGTCGGAGTGGACGTCCTCTTCCCCGGCCTCGGCCTCGATCAGCATGCGGATCTTGTGGCGCACGCTCTCGGCGGAGTGCGCCTCGCCGCCCTCGGTCGCCTGGATCGCCGAGGTGAAGAAGAACTTCATCTCGAACATGCCGCGCGGCGTGGCGATGTATTTGTTGGTGGTCACCCGGCTGACGGTGGACTCGTGCATGCCGATCGCCTCGGCCACGGTCTTCAGGTTCAGCGGCCGCAGGTGCTCGACCCCGAAGGCCAGGAAGGCGTCCTGCTGGCGGACGATCTCGGAGGCCACCTTCAGGATGGTGCGGGCCCGCTGGTCGAGGCTCTTCACCAGCCAGTTGGCCTGGGCCATGCAGTCGGCCACGAAGGCCTTCTCCTGGTCCGAGCGCGCCGCCTTCGACACATGGGCGTGGTAGCGCTGGTCGACCAGCAGGCGGGGCAGGGTGTCGGAGTTCAGCTCCACGTGCCACAGGCCGGCCGCGCTCTCCTTGACGAACACGTCGGGGGCGGCGGCCTGCGAGGGCTCGCCGCCGAACGCCGCGCCGGGCCGCGGCGTCAGCGCCTTCAGCTCGGCGACCATCTCGCGCAGGTCCTCGTCGTCGACCCCGCAGGCGCGCTTGAGCGCGGTCATGTCGCGCCGGGCGAGCAGCTGCAGGTTGTCGAGCAGGGCTTCCATCGCCGGGTCGCAGCGGTTGCGCTCCTTGAGCTGCAGCATCAGGCATTCGCGCAGGTCGCGTGCGCCGACACCGGTCGGCTCAAAACCGTGGATCACCCCCAGCACCTGTTCGACCAGCGCCGCGTCGCAGCCCAGCCGCTCGGCGGTCTCGGCCAGCTCGATGCGCAGGTAGCCGCCCTCGTCCACCGCGTCGATCAGCACCGTGGCGACGGCGATCTGCTTGGGCGTCAGGCCGGCCACCGCCAGCTGGTCGTGCAGGTGCTCGGCCAGGGTCTTGGCGCGGCTGAGCTGGTCCTCCAGCCCGTCCAGGTCGCCGTCGAAGCCGCCCTTGCCGGCCTTGGACCAATCCACCGAGCCGCCGACGTCGGCCGCGCCCTGGGCTTGCGGCGCATCGCCGGTGGCGTGCTCGCCGGGCGAGACCTCGTCGTGGACCACGTCCATGTCCGCGCTCGCCTCGGCGGCGTCGGAAATCTCCACCGCCACGGCCTCCGCAGGGGCCTCGGCGGCCTCCTCCGGCTCGTCGCGTTGCAGGAGCGGGTTGCGCTCCAGCTCGCCCTCGACGAAGGCCTCCAGCTCAAGGTTCGACAGCTGCAGCAGCTTGATAGCCTGCTGCAGCTGGGGCGTGATGACGAGCCCCTGCCCCTGTCTGATCTCGAGCCGCGCGGATAGCGCCAAGAAAGCCCCCTCTGGCCTGTTTCTTGCTGAGGGAAGCTAGAGGCCGAACCCCACCGATTGGTTAACCGCGGCCCGATTCTTGCGTATCAGGCAGCGAAGGCCGGCTCGCCCGCCTGTTTCGCCCACGCGAACGCCGGATAGAACTCCGCCATCATCCGCTCGACATAGGCTGTCAGGTTGCCGAACGCCTCGGCCTGGCGGCGCAGCTCGCTGTCGAAGAACGGCGTCAGCACATAGGCCAGCATGCCGAACATCGTGGCGTCGGCGCCGCAGGGCCGGTCGCCCATCAGGTAGCGGCTGTCGCCGAGGATCGCCGACAGCGCCGCCAGCGATCTGAGGCCCAGCGCCACGATCTCCGGCTCCGAATGGCGCCCGACGCCGACCACGAACACGGTCTCGCGCACCTTCTGCTGCACGTCGCGGCGGATCGCCTCGGCGACGCCCTCCGGCGCATCGTCGAAGAAGTGGGCCGGGCCCTTGGCGAAGTTGTCGGCGTCCAGCCAGATGGCGTGGGCCGCCACCCAGTTGAGCTGGTTCTCGACCATCCGCTCGATGGCCCAGGCCTCGGCGCGGCCGCGCGTGTCCAGCCCCGCGTCGAGGTCGAGGCCGAAGCTGCGCTCCAGATAGCCGCGGATGAAGGTCGAATCGGCGACCCGCTTGCCGCCCAGGTCGATGTAGGGCAGCTGGCCCTTGGGCGAGTCCTCCCGCCGGCCCTGGACCTTGCGGTAGGCGAGGCCCGCCATCTTCAGCTGCACCTCGGTCTTCATCACATAGGGGCTGATCTCGGGCAGGCCGAAGCCCTCGCCGGCGCCATAGAGCGTGATCATCGGGGTCTCTCCGTCATTGACAGTGACGGTGTAGGCGGGGTCTCTTGCCAGCATTCTGTCAGCAGCTTGGCGGGAGGGACCCATGCGACGCGCCGACCGGCTGTTCCAGATCATCCAGATCCTGCGCCGCCACCGCGGGCCGGTGACCGCCGACGTCATCGCCGGCGAGCTGGAGACCTCCAAGCGCACCGTCTATCGCGACATCGCCGACCTGGCCGCCCAGCGCGTGCCGATCCGCGGCGAGGCCGGCGTCGGCTATGTGCTGGAGAACGGCTTCGACCTGCCGCCCCTGATGCTGACGCAGGACGAGGTGGAGGCCGCGGTGCTGGGCGCCCAGTGGGTGGCCAGCCGCGGCGATCCCGCGCTGGCCCGCGCCGCCCTCGACCTGATCGCCAAGATCGGGGCCACGGTGCCCGAGCGCCTGCGGCCCCTGGTGCTGGAGCCGGCCAGCCGCGCCGTACCCAACTGGCGCGGCGTCCCCGACCGCATGGACATGGGCGCCGCCAGGCGCGCCATCCACGCCGGCTGCAAGATCCGCCTGGTCTACTGCGACGAGCAGGAGCGCGAGACCGAGCGCACCGTCTGGCCCTTCGCCATCGGCTACCACGAGGCGGTGCGCCTGCTGATGACCTGGTGCGAGCTGCGCCAGGATTTCCGCAGCTTCCGCACCGACCGGGTGACCACCGCCCAGTTCCTCGACGAGCGCTATCCCGACCGCCCGGCCGCGCTGCGGGCCAAATGGCGCAAGCACGCCACGGCCGAGCACGAGCGCAAGCGCGCCGGGCGCCGGGCGTCGGAGGCCGCCACCCTGGAAGCCGCCTCCTGATGCAGGCGCCTACCCCGACCTTCGACCTCGCCACCCCTGCGGGCCGCCGCCGCGCCTACTGGGACTTCCTGTGGCGCGACCACGCGGTGCTGCGCCTGGGCTTCCAGAACGCCCACTGGGTCTCCGACGAGCTGGCGCGCAGCAACCAGCCCTGGCCGCACCAGCTGGCCAGCTGGAAGGCGCGCGGCCTGAAGACCGTCGTCAGCCTGCGCGGCGGCGCCGCCGGCAGCCCTTACGCCATCGAGCGGGCGGCCTGCGAGGCCCTGGGGCTGAGGCTGGTGACCCTGCGCATCGGCGGCCGCGAGGCGCCCAGCCGGGCCACCGTCGAGGCCGCCGCCGCCCTGTTCGAGACCATGGCCTATCCGGCCCTGATCCACTGCAAGTCGGGCTCCGACCGCACCGGGGTGATGGGGGTGCTCTACCTGCATCTGCGGCGCGGGATGCCGGTGCGTGACGCCCTGTCGCAGCTCGGCCTGCGCTACGGCCATTTGCCCTGGGGCCAGGCCGGCATGCTCGACTTCACCTTCCGCCGCTACCTTGCAGAAGGCGACAGCTTGGGCCTCAGCTTCCTTGAGTGGGTGCAGGCGCCCGGCTACGATCCGGCTCAGCTGCGGGCGGCCTATCGCGCCCATCGCGGGGCGAGCCTGCTGGAACGGCTCGCCGGCCGGGAATTCGGCGGACCTGCGCCGGGCGCTTGAGGTACTGAGCGGGGCGGTGTCGTCCCAAGCATGTCCGGCCGGGTTTCGGCCACGCGTGGAGTCGCCGCATGTCCGTCCTCAACTGGAAACTGCTCGAAGCGGCGGAGCTCAACACCGATCCCTTCGACTACGTCCACCTGACCGGCGTCATCCAGCCCGCCGCGGTGCGCGAGCTGCCGGGGGAATTTCCGGACATCCGCACCAGCGGTTCCTTCTCGCTGCGCGACGCCCCGCCCGGGCCGCGCCTGGTGGAGCTGATCGACGAGCTGGAATCCGACCGGTTCCGGGCCCTGATGTCGCGGCTCTTCAAGGTCGACCTCACCGGGCGCTCCACGGTCGTCACCCTGCGCGGCGCGGCGGCGCGGCGCGACGGCTCCATCCACACCGATTCGAAATCCAAGATCCTGTCGCTGCTGCTCTACCTCAACGAGGACTGGACCGGCGGCGAGGGCCAGCTGCGCCTGCTCCGCGACCCGGCCGACCTGGAGTCCGCCGCGGTGGAGATCTCCGCCGCCATGGGCTCGCTGGTGGTGTTCCGGCGCTGCGACCACTCGTGGCACGGCCACACCTCCTACGAGGGACCTCGCCGGGTGCTGCAGTTCAACTATGTGCACTCGGACCGTACGGCCCTGTTCTCGGACCTGCGCCACCGCGCCTCGGCCTTCGTGAAGAAGCGGGTCAGCGCCTAGCGTCCACCCTCAGGTGAAGCGGTCGCCCAGGTAGACCCGGCGCACTTCCGGATCGTCGACGATCTCGTCGGGCTTGCCCTCGAACAGCACCTCGCCCGCATGGATGATCGAGGCCCGGTCGATGATGTCCAGGGTCTCGCGGACGTTGTGGTCGGTGATCAGGATGCCGATGCCGCGCCCCTTCAGGTAGGTGATCACCTCGCGGATGTCGGCGATGGCCAGCGGGTCGATGCCGGCGAACGGCTCGTCGAGCAGCATGAAGGCGGGCTCGGAGGCCAGCGCCCGGGCGATCTCCACGCGGCGCCGCTCGCCGCCGGACAGCGACACGGCCGGGGCGTTGCGCAGATGCTCGATGTGCAGCTCTTCCAGCAGCTCGGTGACCATGGTGCGGGCCTTCTTGCGGTCGCGCTCGCGCCGCTCGACCACCGCCATGACGTTCTCGCCCACCGTCATGCCGCGGAAGATCGAGGTCTCCTGCGGCAGATACCCCACCCCCATTCTTGCGCGCTGGTACATGGGCAGGTCGGTGATGTTCTCGCCGTCCAGGTAGATGGCGCCGTAGTCGGCCGGGATCAGGCCGGTGATCATGTAGAAGCAGGTGGTCTTGCCCGCGCCGTTGGGGCCCAGCAGGCCCGCCACCTCGCCGCGGCGCAGGCGCAGCGAGACGCCCTTGACCACCGGGCGGCCACGGAACGACTTGCCGACGTTGTCGACGACCAGGCCCTCGCCGGCGAGGCCCGGCAGGCTTGCGAGGCGATCCTGCTTCAAGCGGTCACCGCGGCTGGGCCGGCGTCGCCGGCTTGGTCGCCGCGTCCGCCGACTTGTTCTGATTCGGATAGAACACGCCGCGCACGCGGTTGGGCTGGTTGCGGCCGGTGGCCGCGCCGACCATGTGGCCCTCGCCGGTCTTGGTGTTGATCACCATCCGCGTGCCGCGGATCACGTTCTGGCCCTGCACCGCCACCACGTCGCCGGTCAGCGTCAGGGTGTCGTTGGAGGCTTCATAGACCGCGTTGTCGCCGTGCACCCGCTGCTGCGGCGTCACATAGTAGATCGCGCCCTGGGCCTCCATGCGCGCCAGGTTGCCGCACGAACTGGAGCCGGCGCCGCCGCCCTTGGCGGTCTTCTCGAGGTAGAGCTTCAGGACGTCGGTGCGCAGCCGCGCATTGTCCTGCAGGGCCTCGACATTGCCGCTCCAGGTGGAGAGGCATTCGCTGTTCACGAACTCACTGTGGTCGCCCGCCACGTCGACCGGCGCCTTGCTGCTGGCGGCGAGCTGGGCCGAGGCCGTCCCGCCGGCGCAGAGCGCCAGGGCCAGGATCGAAGTCGTGAGAAGGCTCTTCATCCGCGCGTCTGCCCGCTGCTATTTCTTCGGGTAGAACCGCGAATGGACGCGGCCCTGGAAGACCATATGGTCGCCCTTGTCGGTGACGGCATAGGACTTCGCATCGATTTCTCCAAGAGCGCCTGAGCCGTGAATAGGACCTGAACCGATCAGCTCGCCGGTCTTGGTGTCGAACTTCGACTGGGCGGTCTCGAAGGTTCCGCGCGCCATCTCCATGCGCACCCCGCCGCTCACCTCCAGCTGCGCCGTGCTCTCGTGGAAGATCCCCGACTTGGCGACGATCCGCGTCGGATCGGGGCCCTGCTCGTCGAGGATCACGGCCGGCCGGTCGAGATAGACCCGCTGGTATTCCTGCGGATCGCGGGTGGCGCTGGCGGCGGTGATCACGAAGGCGCGGCCCCGCTCGTCGCGGCCGACGAAGCGCGGATTGAGCAGCCGGATCGGCTGGTTGGCCTCCTGCGCGGGCTCCGGGCTCGGCTTCAGGGCATTGTAGGCCACCGACGCCCCCAGCCCGCCGAGGATCAGGGCGATCAGGCCCGGCCCCACGAACCGCAGCACGTGGATGACCCGCGAGCGGCGGCGCCAGCGCTCGATGCCGCGCTCTCGGAGGGTTGCGGAGGCCGGCTGCGCGGTCATCGGCTCAGCTGTGGGCGAAGATGTCGATGTCCTCCCACCCGGCCACGTCCAGGAGGGCGCGGCTCGGCAGGAAGTCGAAACAGGCGCGGGCCAGGCCGTCGCGCCCCTCGCGCGCCAGCATCTCGTCGAGCCGGGTGCGCAGCGCATGCAGGTGCAGCACGTCGGAGGCCGCATAGGCCAGCTGCTCGTCGGAGAGCTTGGCCGCGCCCCAGTCGGAGCTCTGCTGGGCCTTGGAGAGGTCGACGCCCAGCAGTTCCTTGACCACGTCCTTCAGGCCGTGGCGGTCGGTGTAGGTGCGGGCGATCTTCGAGGCGACCTTGGTGCAGTAGACCGGCGCCGTCACCACGCCCAGGTGCAGCCAGAACATGGCGATGTCGAAGCGGCCGAAGTGGAAGATCTTGGTCACCGCCGGGTCGGTCAGCAGCCGCTTCAGGTTGGGCGCCTCGTAGCCCGGCCGGCGAAGCTGCACCACATGGGCGTCGCCCTGGCCGTCGGAGAGCTGCACCACGCACAGCGGGTCGCGGCCGAGCCGCAGGCCCATGGTCTCCGAATCGATGGCCACCGCGGCCGCGCCGGCCAGCGCGTCCGCGGGGATGTCTCCGTCGTGCAGGAAGGTGGTCAAGGCAGGTCCGCTCCGGCGATCTGGCCCCCACTATAGAGAGCGGGACGGCTCGCGGGAAAGCACCGGCGATGTTTGCCGGCAATCCGATGGTGCCCAGGAAAGGACTCGAACCTTCACGGCCGTTAAGCCACTGGCACCTGAAGCCAGCGCGTCTACCAATTCCGCCACCTGGGCCCGACCCGTCGGATCGCGCGAGCCGGCTTCCTTAAAG
>JAQGIV010000007.1 GCA_028290945.1 Phenylobacterium sp.
ACCGCGACGGTCTGCGGGTATTCGTTCTTCAGGTAGTTGGCGAGCACCGCCTCGTTCACGTTGCCCAGCTTGTCCCACATGGTGCGACCCGCCGGACCGCGGATCTCCTCCATCAGGGTGTTGACCTTCTCCTCGGGCATCATCGCCGCGAGCAGCTTCTGGGTCTGTTCGAAGGAGCCCATGATCGCGCCGGCCCCGGACATGCCGGAGACGAACTCGACCATCAGGTCTTCCACCGCCGTGGCGGAGACCGTGCCCAGGCTGGCCATGGCCTGGGAGACCTCCTTGATCTCCTCCTCGTCCAGCGACTGCCAGACGGTGGCGTGCTCCTCGCCCAGCGCCAGCAGGATGACGGCGGCCTTCTCGGGCCCCGAAAGCTTGCCTGGATCGGCGATGGCCTTGCCCTTGGTCAAAGCCATCAGGTGGTCTCATGCAGCCAGCTGCGGAGGATCGAGACCGATTCCTCCGGATGCTTCTCGACGAAGTCGGAGACCCGCTTCAGCGAGCTGGCCTTCACCTGGCCCTCGATGCGGGCGATGTCGATCTTGGCATCCAGGTCGCCGGTGATCGGGCCGGGCAGGGCGAGCTGCTGGCCGGTGTGCGGATCGACGGTGACCTGCATGACCTGGCCGTCGGCGGTGGTGGCCAGGTGGGTGACCGGCTGGCCGCCCAGCATCATCGGCATCGGGCCGCCGCCCCCGGTCCCCTTCAGCAGCGGCCGGACGATGAAGATCATCATCAGGAGGGCGACGACGGCCAGCACGCCCAGCTCGGCGGCGCGCATGATGTCGTTCTTGTCGAAGCCCATCAGCGGGTTGGCGGCGGAGACCCCGTCCGGATCGGCCGCGGTGGGGAAGCGGACGTTGACCACCTGCACCTTGTCGCCGCGCTGCGCGTCGAAGCCGACGGAGGCCTCCACCAGCTGCTGGATCTGTTGCATCTCCTGCTGTGAGCGGGGCGTGTAGGGGCCGGGCTTGCCGTCCTTGCCGAGCGCCGTCAGGCCGTCGACGGCGACCGCGACCGACAGCTTCTTCACCTGGCCGGGCTGCTGGACCTCAGTGCGGGTGGTCTCGGAGATCTCGTAGTTGGTGGTCGATTCGTTGCGGCCGGTGTTCGACGAGTTGTTGGCCGAGCCCGCGCCCACCGCGCCGCCGGGGATGTTGGCGGCGGCCGAGACCTGGCCGCTGGAGTCCGGCTGGTTCTCACTGGCCTTCTCGTCGGTGGTGGTCTCGGAGCGGACCACCTGGCCATCCGGGTTGAAGGTCTTCTGCTGGGTGGTGACCTGGGCCATCTCCACCTCGGCGGAGACATTGACGCGCGCCTTGCCGACGCCGACCACGCCTTCCACCAGGGACTTCACCTGCTTGGCGATGCGCTGCTCGACCTCGTTCTTGCGGCCGTCGGCCTCGGCGGCCATGCCGGTGTCGCCGCCGGACAGCGTCTTGGCGTGCTGGTCGACCACGGTGACCTTGTCGGGCTTTAGGCTGGGCACCGAGCTGGCCACCAGGTTCTGGATGGCGCGGACATTGTCGCCGTTCGGCGCGCGGCCGCCGACCCCGATGGTCACGGCGGCGGAGGGCTGCTCGGCCTCCTCCTCGAACAGCTGGCGCTTGGGCAGCACCAGGTGCACGCGGGCCGAGGTGATGCCGTCGAGGCTGCGGATGGTGCGGGCGAGCTCGCCCTCGAGCGCGCGCTGGCGGTTCAGCTGCTGGACGAAGTCGGTCTGGCCCAGCGCATTGCCCTGGTCGAAGATCTCATAGCCCACCGAGCCCGAGGTCGGCATGCCCTTGCCCGACAGCATCAGGCGGGTGGAAGCCACCTGGTCGCGCGACACCAGGATGGTCGAACCGTCGCCCTTCACCTCATACTTCACGCCGGCCTGGTCGAGGGCCTGGGTGATGTTGCCGGCTTCCTTCAGGTCGAGGTTGGAATAGAGCAGGGCCTTGGGCTGGCCGAGGTTCATGGTCATGGCGAACAGCGCCGCGGCGACGCCGGCCCCGATGCCAAGGATGGCGGCGAGCCGTCCGAGGCCGAACCTTTGAAGCGCCGCCAGGAACTGATTCAACGCGGGCGTCCCTTCCCAAACTGCGGGCAGGCGCGCGTCGTATCGCGCCCCCCGCTAGGCAGGATTTACCCAGTGCTTGGTAAACGCCGATTTAAGGAAGCTCAGCCGCTCCAGGGGCTGAGCGCCCCCCAGGACCCCAGCATGACGGCGAAAGCCAGGTAGATGGCGACCGTCGCGGTGAAGGAGAACTTGCGCAGGTAGCTCCACGAATCCACCCGCCGTCCGCCGCTCCAGATGGCCGGCAGCACCAGCACCGTGACCAGCGTCAGCGCGCTGGCCACCAGGGCGCAGGCCGAGGCCAGGACGATCAGCGGGCTCGGCCAGCCGTACATCAGCGGCGCGAGGTCGGCGGTGGCGCTCGAGACGAAGAGGCCGAACAGCATGAGGGCGGCCAGCCACAGCCCGGCCTGGATGTTCTGCACCAGGCTGGCGCGGGCCTGGGTGGCGCTTTGCCGGAAATCGCGGCGGCTGCGCACGATGAGGCCCAACAGGGTGGCGACGGCGGCGAAGGCGGTCAGGCCGGCCAGCCAGGCGAGGCGCGACGGCTTCTGCCAGGCCGAGACCCGTTCGTAGAGGATGCTGCCGCCGCCGGGCAGGAACCCGGTGGCCCGGCCGTCCTTCATCAGGAAGGCGAGCCGGCTTTCGTCCTGCGGCGCGATGAACCGGCCGTCCTCCACCGGGCCCTCGGGGACCCAGGTGCTGGCGCCGGTCATGTCGGCGAGGACAAGCCGGCCGTCCGGGGTCACGGTGACGTTCACCCCGGCGCGGGCGATCCGCATCACGAAGCCTTCGAGGCCGGAGTAGGCCCGCCGCGTGCCGAGGTAGTAGCCGTTGAACAGCTCGCCGCGCCCCGCCAGCTCGGGCGAGGCCGCCCGCGGGAAGCTCTGCGGCGGCGCGTAGAACTGCTGCAGCACGGCCGGCGCGAGGCGCGCGGAGAGGGCCGCCCCGCTCTCGGTGTTGGTGGCGACGAACAGGCCGAGGTTCAGCTGCGGCACGACGGTCATGTTGGAGAAGAACGACAGGGTGCCGCCGTCGTGGCCGTAGCCCTTGAAGCCGCCCGGCAGGGTGTGGACGATGAAGCCGTGGGCCCAGCCGTTGATCCCCGGCGGGGTCGGCCGGATCGGCGTGCGGAAGGCCTGGGCGGTGGCCGGGCCATAGACCGCCGCGCCCTCCAGGCTGCCGTTGCCGAGCTGCAGCAGCAGGTAGCGGGCCATGTCGCCGGCGGTGGAGGAGCCGGCGCCAGCCGGGGCGATCTGCTCGACGTATTCGTAGGCGCGGCGCTGGAAGCCCGTGCCGGACCAGCGGAAACCGTCGGAGACGTCGGCGGCCAGCGCCGCGGGCATGGGCGGCGGCAGGCCGGCCTTCGCCGGATGCGGCTCGCGGAAGCTGGTGTAGGCCATGCGGGCCGGACCCAGGATATCCTCTTCGATCAGCCGCTCGTAGGGCTTGCCGGAGGTCCAGGCCGCCGCCTCGCCGGCCAGGGCCGCGCCATAGTTCGAATAGCTGGAGACCAGGCCGGGCGCGCGGACGCGCTTGGGCCGCTCCTGGCGCAGATAGACCTCCAGCGGCCGGACGCGGTCGAAGCTGTCCTCGAACAGGTGGCCCAGCGCGCGGTCCTCGAAGCCCGGCGAATGGTCCATCAGGTTGATCACCCGGATCGGCTGGTCGAAGCCCTGGTCCTTCACCTGCACCTTCTCCGGCAGGTAGAGGTTGACCGGCTGGTCGAGCCGCATGCGGCCGGCCTCGACCTCCTTCATCACCGCGATCCAGGTGAAGGTCTTGGTGATCGAGCCGATGCGGAACAGGGTGCGGTCCGGATCGACGGCGCGCGCCGGCCGCAGGCTCGCGAAGCCGTAGCCCTTCTTCAGCACCACCTGGCCGTTCTGCACCACGCTGACGGTGACGCCGGCGATGTGCTCACGCTGCATGGCGTCGCGCACCACCCCGTCGACGAAGGCCTCCAGCTCGGCGGGCGGCAGCGGCTGGCCGGGGCCGAGGCGCGCGCCGGGCTGGGCGGGCGGGGGCGGCGCCGGAGCGATGGCCGCGGTGAGCTTGGGGGCGGTGGCTTTCGGCGGGACGGACGGCGGCGCGCCGGCCTGCCTCGGCGGCGCGACCATCCCGGCAACCCCCACGGCTGCGGACGGAGCAGCGGTTGGTTTCGGCTTCGGCTTGGCGGACCTCTTGGGATGCAGCGTCGTGTAGGGGATCGGCGCGTCGGGCAGGGCCGGCGCGGGCTCAGCCTTCGGCGGCGGCGGTTCGTCCTGCGCGCCGGCGAAGCCCGGCGCGGCCAGCATCAGGGCGGCCGCGGCGATCGCGGCGGAAAGCAAGGATCGCATCACGACTGCCACTCACCCCGTACAGCGCAGGACGTCGCAACCTTGTAGTCGGGACCCTGAGTCCCGCAAAGCACAGGTATCTCAGCGCGCCGCGGGGGCGTTGAACGCCAGCAGCGGCAGGACCGGCTTCAGGGCCCCGCCGACGAACAGCTGCGGCTCCGACGGCGGCGTGGCGTTGGTGTCGACCTCCTTCTTGGCGACGCAGGCCTGCACCGTGCGGCCCAGGCCCGGGAAGTCGTGGGCGGCCTTCATCGACTGCAGGAAGCAGTCGTCGAAATAGGGATATTTGTCGGACTCGCCGCAGCCGAAGGAGGTGCGGTCGGGCCGCGCGGCGGTGAGGATCATGCGGTTGCTGCGCGCCAAGGTCGGCACATAGACGCCGGAGAAACAGGCGGAGATCACCACCACGGTCGGCCGCGCGCCGCAGGTCTTGTCCAGCATGGCGCCCAGCACGCCGGGCGGCAGGAGTCGGTCGTCGACGATGGCGCCCTGCGGGGCGCCGTGGGAGCTCAGGTAGAAGAGGCAGCCGCCGGCGGTCTTCGAGGTCAGGTCGGCGAGGTCGGCGTAGATCGACGATAGCTCGGTCTTCGCGGGGTGGGTGTCCTTGTAGCGCTCCGGCCGCACCGAATATTGCCGCAGGTTGGCCGCCCGGAAACCGGCCCGCTCCAGGGCCTCGGAGACGTCGCGACGGGCGTTGTCGAAGGCTTCCGAGGGGCCGCCGGAATGGGCGTGCCAGTCGCCGGCCACCACCACGGCGGCCCAATCCTGGAAGGGCCCCCCGTCTTCCGGCGGGGCGGCGGCGGCCGGGTGGGCGAGGCTGAGGACCAGACCTGCGATCAGCGCCCCCAGCCAGCGCATCCTACTTCGCCTTGAAGCTGGCGAAGGGCGTGGGGATCGCCGTGCCGCTGGCCTTGGCCAGCAGCCGGCCCTCCGGATCGTAGAGCTCGCCCTCGGTGAACGCGACGCGGGAGCCCCAGTGGATCACCTTGCCGATCCCCTGGATCTTGCCCGGCGCGCCGGGCCGGAAGAAGCTGGTCTTCATCTCGGCGGTGGGCGCCACGTGGGTCATGCCGGAGGCCACCATGCAGGCGACGCTCATGCACTCGTCCAGCATGGCGCAGAGGTAGCCGCCCTGGATCTGCTTCATCGGATTGAGCAGCAGCTCGGCCCTGGCGTCGAACTCGACCTCGACGGACTTCGCCGCCTGGCTGACCGCCACCATGCGGAAGCCCAGCGTCTGGGAGCCGGTGGGCTGGTTCCTGGTGCGCAGGAAGCGCTGCAGGATGGCCGCGTCGGTGAGCGCCTCCGGCTCGGCGCCGGCGACGCCATCCAGAACCTTGTCGCTCATCACTTCTTCCGGAACTGGTCGAGGGAGACGATCTTGGAGCCGTCCTCCGCGGTGGGCGCCGCGTCGCCCGCCTCTTCGCCTTCCGGGGTGGGCTTCACGTCGGACGGCGGGGCCGGTGGCGGGGCCTCGAACTGCAGCAGGAACTGCACCGACGGATCGTAGAACCGGGTCACCGCCGCATAGGGCACCGACACCCGCTTGGGCTGGCCGGAGAACTGCAGGGTCACCGAGAAGAAGGTCTCGCCGGGCGCCAGGTCCCAGTACTGGTGCTGCAGGACGATGGTCATCTCGTCGGGGTATTTCGACAGCAGGTCGTTGGGGCCGGAGACGCCGGGGGCGTCGGTCTTGAAGGTGATGTAGAAGTGGTGCGCGCCGGGCAGGCCTTCGGTGGCCGCCCGTTTCAGGGCGGACTTGACCACGCCGCGCAGGGCCTCCTGGGCCATGGCGTCGTAGTGCATCAGGTCCTGGGCCGGCGGGTCCTGGGCCAACGGAATCTCCCAAGGGAACAACGAGGCTGAAAACGTAACGTCTGCGGCGGTGCGCGCAAGGCGCATCGCACCCCAACCGAGGATGGCGCTCAAACGAAAGAGGGCGACCCTCGCGGGCCGCCCTCCGAAACGGTGGGGGAGTTCTGTTGCCAGGCCTCCCCCGAGCCCCGCCTTACGGTGCTAGCCGCAAGGGCTTCTAGGTCGAAGTCAGCGCGCGCTTACGCGGCGAGCCGAACTTCAGAAGCGAAGTTATCGTTCGCATCTATCAAAAAGACCCGAAACGGTGGGTCAGGCCGGGGGAAAGCAACGCCTTTACACGTCTGTCGATCCTGATCGGCCCCGCACTTGCCCGGCGATACCCGGGGGGAAGATTGGTGGAGCCGCCGGGAATCGCACCCGG
>JAQGIV010000002.1 GCA_028290945.1 Phenylobacterium sp.
CAAGGGGACTCACTCCATGGCGGACATCCGCTTCGACGGCAAAGTGGCCATCGTCACCGGCGCGGGCGGGGGCCTCGGCCGCCAGCACGCGCTTGAGCTCGCCCGGCGCGGCGCCAAGGTCGTGGTCAACGACCTGGGCGGTTCGGTGGACGGCTCCGGCGGCGGCTCCGACGCGGCCAACAAGGTGGTGGACGAGATCAAGGCGCTGGGCGGCGAGGCCATCGCCAACGGCTCCTCGGTCACCGACGACGCGGGCGTGGCGCGGATGGTCAAGGACGCCATGGACGCCTGGGGCCGGATCGACATCCTGGTCGCCAACGCCGGGGTGCTGCGCGACAAGACCTTCGCCAAGATGGAGATCGCCGACTTCGAGTTCGTGCTGGGCGTCCACCTGCTGGGCACGGTGAAGCCGGCCAAGGCCGTCTGGGAGATCATGCGCGAGCAGAACTACGGGCGCATCGTCTGCACCACCTCGTCCTCGGGACTCTACGGCAACTTCGGCCAGTCCAACTACGGCGCGGCCAAGATGGGCGTCATCGGCTTCATGAACACCCTCAAGCTCGAGGGCCAGAAGAACAACATCCACGTCAACGCCATCAGCCCGGTGGCCGCCACGCGGATGACCGAGAACCTGATGCCGCCGGAGATCCTCGAGCGGCTGAAGCCGGAGTATGTGACGCCCGCCGTGGTGTTCCTCTGCTCCGAGGAGGCCCCCACCGGCACGATCCTCACCGCCGGCGCCGGCGCCTTCGCCTGCGCGCGCATCGTCGAGACCGAGGGCGTCTACCTGGGCGAAGGCGGCCTGTCGGTGGAAGAGGTCCGCGACAACATCGCCAAGATCTGCGACCCGGAGGGCCAGAAGGCCTATGTCGCCGGCGGCGAGCAGACCCAGAAGTTCTTCCGCAAGATGCAGGGCGGCTGAGCCCTTCCTGACTTTCGGTGAAGCTTGCGCGGGCGGCTCCTCGGGGCCGCCCGCTCTGTTTCGGCCTAGCCGCATTACGCCGAATCCACTTGCGCGCCGCAGGGGCCTCGCGGCTAACCTGTGATCCGATCGGGTCCGCCAGAGGCTCGGCGATCCAGGAGGCGCCCCTTGTCCAAGGCCCCAGCCGCGACCTCGCCCGGCCGCCTTTCGCTTCCCGCCGTGCTGGCCTTCGCCTGCGCCTACATGCCCTTCGCGGCCCTGCAGCTGTCGGTCGCCGTGCAGCTGCCGCCGTTCTTCGCCAGCCAGCTCGGCCTGGGGCTGGCGGCCGGCGCGGCCTTCGGGGTGGTCCGGCTGATCGACATCCCGGTCGATCCGGCGCTCGGCCTGTTCATCGACAAGACCCGCACGGGCTTCGGCCGTTACCGGCCCTGGATGCTGGCCGGCGTCCCGATCCTGATGCTGGCGCTCTACATGCTCTACCAGGCGAAGCCGGGGATCACCGAGGCCTACCTGGTGGTCTGGCTGCTGGTCGTCTACCTCGGCATGTCGATGCTGCTGGTGGCCGGCAACGCCTGGGCCTCCAGCCTCGCCACCGCCTACAGGGAGCGCTCGCGGATCTTCGGCGCCATGCTGGCCATGGGCGTGGTTGGCAGCGTCACGGCCCTGCTCATCCCGGTGATCTTCGAGAAGCTGCACAAGCCGGAGCTGGACGGCATGCGCGCCGTCGGATGGTTCCTGTTGGCCCTCGCCCCCGTCGCGGTGCTGATCGCCGTCAGCCGCACGCCCGAGCGGACCTCCGCCGCGCCGCCGAGCCACCGCTTCGGCCTGGGCGACTACGCCACCCTGCTCACCCGCGGGAACGTGCTGCGCATCGTGGCCGCCGACTTCTGCGTCACCATGGGGCCGGGCTGGATGGCCGCGCTCTACTTCTTCTACTACCGCCAGTCGCGCGAGCTCAGCCTGTCGAACGCGAGCCTGCTGCTGATGCTCTACATCCTGGCGGGCCTGGTGGGCGCGCCCGCCACCGCCTGGCTTGCGAACCGGATCAGCAAGCACCGGGCGCTGATCGTCTCGACCACGCTCTACGCCCTGATGCTGGTCGTCATCCCGGTGCTGCCGCGCGGCAACGCCGGGCTCTACGCGCCGCCGATGTTCGTCCTGGGCGCGCTGGGGACGGGATTCATCGTCATGGTGCGGGCCATCACCGCCGACGTCGGCGACGAGCTGCGGCTGGAAGGCGGCCGCGACCTGATGGGCCTGCTCTATGCGATCACCAGCGCCACCACCAAGGCGGCGGGTGCGCTCTCCATCTTCGTGAGCTATCGGCTGCTCGGCATGGTCGGCTTCGACGCCAGGCCGCACGCCCACAACGGCGTGGATCAGATCCACGGCCTTGACCTGATCTTCGTGCTCGGCCCCATCGCCTTCGTGATGCTCGGGGGCGCGACCTTCCTCGGCTACAAGCTCTCCGCCGACCGTCACGCCGACATCCGCCGCCAGCTCGACGAGCGCGACGCGGTCTATGCGGAGAGCCCGATCACCCAGGCGACGACCGGCGGCGCCATCGAAGCGGTGACCCCGCGATCCAAGGTCTGACGCGGGCGGCTGACCCTGCGGAAAGCCCTTGCGCGTCGGCGGGCGGCGGCGTCTGATCCTCGGATAACGCCCGCAAACGGCGACTAAGAATATTTTGAGGAGACGCCCGTGATTTCCACCAGCGCCGCGCCCAGCGGCCGGATGCCCTTGCCGCGGCTGCTCGCCTTCTCCACCGGCAGCATCCCCGCCTACCTGCTGATCGGCATGCTCAGCACCTACCTGCCGCCGTTCTACGCCGGCAAGATGGGTATCAGCCTGACGGCGATCGGCCTGACCATTGGGGCGCTGCGGCTGGCGGACCTGGGCGTCGATCTGGCGCTGGGTTGGTTGATGGACAAGACCCGTACGCCGATCGGCCGCTACCGGCCCTGGTTCCTCGCCGGCCTGCCGGTGCTGTGGGTGTCGGTCTACAAGGTGTTCAACCCCCCGGCGGATGTCGACACCAGCTACCTCTTCACTTGGTACATCCTGCTCTACGTCGCCTACTCGATGCTGGTGCTGGGCCATTCCGCCTGGGCCGCCTCGCTCAGCGGCAACTACAACGAGCGGTCGCGGATGTTCGGCTGGATGTTGGGTATCGGCGTGCTCGGCTCCTCGACCATGTCGGCGCTGCCGCTGTTGACCCACAACAAAATCCGCCCGGCGGACCCGGCCAGCATACCGACCATCGGCTGGATCATCATGGTGATCGCCACGATAGCGGTGATCGTCGCCACGCTCTCGACGAGAGAGGCCCAGGCTCCTGTAGCGCGCAAGGATCGGACGACCCTCAAGGACTACCTCGCGGTGTTCACCAATCCTTCGATGTTGCGCCTCGTGGCCGCCGACCTGTTCCTGATCCTCGGGCCCGGCGCCAGCGCGCCGATCTACCTGTTCTTCTTCCGCGACGTGAAGCACTTCGACCCCGGCATGGTGAGCGTGCTGCTCATTCCCTACGGCGCAGCGGGGATCATCGGGGCGCCTCTCTGGGCCGCGATCGCCCGGCGGCTCGGCAAGCACCGGACTGTCCAGATCGCCGGCCTCGGCTACGCGGTCACCCAGACTGTGCTGATGGCGATCCCGGCCGGTCTGTTCTGGCCCACCTTCGTCAGCATGTTCACGGTCGGCTTCTGCCTCTCGGCCTTCATCGTGCTGATCCGCGCCATGGTCGCTGACGTCGCCGACCAGCTCAGGCTGGAAACCGGCGAAGAGCGCTCGGGTATCCTTTACGCCCTGGTGACCCTCACCCAGAAGCTGGGGTCCTCGCTGGCGGTGACCATCATCTATCCGATCCTCGACCTCGTGCACTTCAACCCGAAGCCCGGCGCGCACAACACGACGGAGGCGCTGCATGGCCTGTCCATGTCCTACGTCTTCGCCCCGATCATCCTGGTGACCATCGGGTCAGCCTGCCTGATCGGCTACAAACTCACGGCCGCGCGGCAGAGCGAAATCCGCCAGGCGCTGGAGGAGCTGGAGGCCCGCGACTACGCGGCGTCGCTCGAGGCGGTGGGGGGACCCGGCGAGAACATCGCGGCGCGGGCGAGCTGAACCGCTAGCTGAGGATCCGGGCCATCTCCAGGAAGGCCTTGGCGGCGGGGCTGTCCGGCGCGGTCGCCACCAGCGGCCGGCCGGTGTCGCAGGCTTCGCGCAGCGCCACCTCGATGGGGATCTCGGCCAGCAGCGGCACGCCGAGCCTGGTCGCCTCCCGCCGCGCGCCGCCCTCACCGAAGATCGGGATCGGCCGGCCGCTCGATGGGTCGGCGAACCAGGCCATGTTCTCCACCACGCCCAGGATGCGCGCGCCGGTCTTGCGGAACATGGTGGCCGCGCGGCGGGCGTCGATGAGGGCGATCTCCTGCGGGGTCGAGACGATCACCACGCCGTCGAGCTTCATGCGCTGGACCAGGGTCAGCTGGATGTCGCCGGTGCCGGGCGGCAGGTCGACCACCAGCACGTCCAGCGGCGCCTCGGCCGTCCCCCAGACGCTGGCCATCAGGGTCCGCAGCGCCGAGGTGGCCATGGGGCCCCGCCAGATGGCGGCGTTGCCGTCGTCGACGATGAAGCCGATCGACATGACCTTCACGCCGTGCGCCTCGACCGGGATCAGCCGCTTGTCCGCGCCGAACGTGGGCTCGCCGTCGGCGCCCATCATCAGCGGCGCGGAGGGGCCGTAGATGTCGGCGTCCAGCAGGCCGGCCCGCAGGCCGAGCTTCGCAAACGCGACGGCGAGGTTCACCGCCACGGTGGACTTGCCGACCCCGCCCTTGCCGCTGGCGATGGCGATGACCTTGCGCACGTGCTCGGGCCGCTCGGCCTCCGGCATGGTCCCCAGCCGGGCCCCGGGGTCTTCCTGCACGCGGGCGCGGCGCGGCGCGGTCGCGAAGGGGGCCTGGGCCGGAGCATCGGCGGTCAGCACCACCTGGGCGGTCTGCACGGCGGGAACGGCCGCCAACGCGCGCTCGGCGGCCTCGCGGACGCCGCGATAGGCCTCGACCTCCGCCGACGGCACCTCCAGCATGAAGCCCGCCCGCCCGGCGCGCAGCACCAGGCCGCGCACCAGCCCGGCCGTGCTCAGGCCCTGGCCCGTCTTCGGGTCCTTCACCTCATCGAGCGCCGCCAGCACGGCGGCGCGGTCGGGGACGGCCGGTTGGCTCATGACGCCTTTGGCTTGCTTTGCCGCGGAAGGGGTCTCATATCCGGCGGGTCGCGTCGGTTTACAAGCTTGCCACGCGCCTGGAGTGCCGTTTGACCAAGTCGCGCCCCGCCTGATGCCCTGGAACGACAACGCCAATCCGGGCCCCTGGGGCTCGCCGCCGGACGACGAGCGCCGCGAGAAGCCGGAGCGCCGCCCGGGCGGCGGACCGCGCGGACCGCAGCGCCCCGAAGGTCCCGGCGGCGGACCGGAATTCGACGCCGCCTTCGACCGGCTGCGCCGGCGGTTCAGCGGCCTGTTCGGCGGGCCGGGCCAGGGCGTGCGGCCCGGCGTCATCGTGGCCATCATCGGCGCCGCCTTCGCGCTGTGGGCGCTGTCGGGCCTCTACGTCGTGCAGCCCAACGAGGAGGCGGTGGTCACCACCTTCGGGGCCTATTCGCGCTCCGAGAGCCCCGGCCTGCGCTACCACCTGCCGTTCCCGATCGAGCGGGTGGACAAGGTGCCGGTGACCAACCTCAACCAGACCAACGTCGGCGGTTCGCCCCAAAACGAGCAGCCGGCCGAAAGCCTGATGCTCACGGCGGACGAGAACATCGTCAACCTGACCTTCAGCGTGAACTGGCGGATCAATGATGCGGCCCGCTACGTCTTCTCCACCCGCCAGCCGGAGGACGCCGTGAAGGCGGTGGCCGAAAGCGCCATGCGCGAAGTGGTCGGCACCTCGGCGCTCGATCAGATCATGACCACCGGCCGCGGGGACGTGGAGATCCGCACCGTCGCCCTGATGCAGCGGACGCTCGACAGGTGGGGGACCGGCATCAGCGTGGTGGGCGTACAGATCCGTTCGGCGAATCCGCCCTCCGAGGTGGCGGCCGCATTCCGTGACGTGAGCAACGCCGAGCAGGACCGGCAGTCGGCGATCAACGAGGCCAATACCTACCGCAACCGGGTGATCAACGAAGCCAAGGGCACGGCGGCGGCCACCGTCCAGTCGGCACAGGCCTACCGTGAGCAGTCGGTGCGCGACGCCCTGGGGGAGGCCGCGCGCTTCAACCAGATCTACGGCGAGTACAAGCGCGCGCCCGGCGCGACCCGCGAGCGCCTCTACCTCGAGACCATGGAGCGCGTGCTGGCGCATTCGAACAAGGTGATCGTCTCCAGCAAGGGGACGACCGCGCCGATCATCCTGCCGCCGGACGTCTTCAAGCCGCGCAGCGCGGCGGACGCTTCGCCGCCGCCCGCGTCGCAGCCTCAGCCGCCCGCCGCGAGGCCGCAGCCATGAGCCGCCGGCTGATCCTGTGGGCCATCGTGGGCTTCGTCGCCCTGGTGGTGCTCGCCAACACCCTCTTCGTGGTCGACCAGCGCGAGCAGGCGATCGTCCTCACGTTCGGCCAGCCGGTCAGGGTGATCAACGCCCCCGGACGCCAGGACGCAGGGCTTCACATGAAGGAGCCGTTCGTCCAGGACGTGGTGAAGCTCGACCGCCGCAACGTCGGCCAGGAGGTCGACCAGGAAGAGATCCTGTCCTCCGACAAGCAGCGCCTCGTGGTCGACGCCTTCATCCGCTACCGCGTCTCCGACCCGCTGCAGTTCTACCGGACGCTGCGCGACGAGCCGACCGCGGCCGACCGCATCGAGCGGCTGCTGAACTCGACGCTGCGCGACATCCTCGGATCGACGACCCAGACGGAGATCATCTCCACCCGGCGTGACGAGCTGATGCAGCAGGCCCGCGTCGAGATGCAGCGGCGCGCACAGGCCCAGCGGTTCGGCCTGCAGGTCATCGACGTGCGGATCAAGCGGGCGGACCTGCCGGCGCAGGTGCAGGCCTCGGTCTTCCGCCGCATGCAGACCTCGCGCGAGCAGATCGCCACCCAGACCCGGGCCTACGGCGAGCAGCAGAAGCGCGAGATCATCGCCGGCGCCGACAAGGAAGTGGCCATCACGCTCGCCACCGCCCGCGAGGAAGCCGGCGCCACCCGCGGCCAGGGCGACGCCCAGCGGACGCGGATCTTCGCCCAGGCCTATGGCCGCGATCCGAGCTTCGCGGCCTTCTACCGCTCGATGCAGGCCTACGACCAGGCGCTGGCGCAGGGCGACACGACGCTGGTGCTCTCCCCCGACAGCGACTTCTTCAAGTACTTCCAGCGCGGTCCCGGCAGCCGCTGATCGCGGCTTGACCGGGCCGGCCTCCGATCTAGCTTGGCCGTCACATCCAAGTCGGATGGTGACGGGCTTTACGGGGCTGGGACATGGCTGGGCTTTCACGCGGGCGGCGGGGCCTGCTGCAGATGATGGCGGCGAGCGGGGCGCTGATGGCCCTGCCGCGCACGGCGGCCGCCGCCGCGCCGGCCAACTGGGACTGGGCCCGGCGCGAGATCGAGAAGCGCCACGACGAGTCCATCAAGCGCATCCAGACCTGGATCCACACCCCCTCCATCGCCGCCGAGAACCGCAACTACCCGGCGGGCGCAGAGCTCACCGCCGAGCTGTTCCGCGAGGCCGGCTTCCAGGGCGTCACCCAGGTCCCCACCGACGGCAAGCCCGGCGTGTTCGGCTACATCGACGCCGGCGCGCCGCGCACCGCCGGCCTCTACTTCATGTACGACGTGAAGCAGTTCGACCCGGCCGAATGGTCCTCGCCGCCGCTGGAGGCGGCGCTGGTCGACAAGCCGGGGCTCGGCAAGTGCATCGTCGGCCGCGGCGCGGTGAACCAGAAGGGGCCGGAGGGGACCTTCCTGGCCGCCCTGCACGCCATCCGCGGCGCCGGCCGCAAGCTGCCGGTCAACCTGGTGATGGTCGCCGAGGGCGAGGAGGAGATCGGCTCGCCGCACTTCGGCCAGATCGTGCGCCGGCCCGACATCCTGGCGGCGCTGAAGAAATGCACCTCCGTCTACATGCCCTCGGCCAGCCAGGACCCGCCGAACGGCACGGTGGAGATCACGCTCGGCGCCAAGGGCATCATCGAGCTGGAGCTGGTCTCCACGGGCGCGAAGTGGGGCCGCGGCCCGGACAAGGATGTTCACTCCTCGCTGAAGGCCATGCTGGATTCGCCGGCCTGGCACCTGGTGATGGCGCTCAACACCCTGGTCGCCGACGGCGGCAACACGCCGGCCATCGAGGGCATCTTCGAGCACGTCCGCCCGCTCTCCGACCACGAGAAGGCGATGCTGGCCAAACAGGCCGGCGAGCCCGGCGCGGAAGCCGTGATGAAGAAGGCGCTGGGCGTGAAGCGCTTCATCAACGACCTGGAGTTCCGCCAGGCGCTGGAGCGGCTGGCCTCGCAGCCGACGGTCAATATCGAGGGCCTGGTGGCCGGCTACACCGGCCCCGGCGGCAAGACCATCCTGCCGGGCCGGGCGGTCGCCAAGCTGGACCTGCGGCTGGTGCCCAACATGACCGCCGCCGAGGCCGAGGCGAAGCTCAAGGCGCACCTCGCCAAGCACGGCTTCGGCGATATCGAGGTCAATGTGACCGGCGGCTACGACCCCACCGAGACGGCGGAGGACTCATCCCTGATCCGCGCCACCAAGGCGGTCTATGGCCGCGCGGGCGTTGAGATCGACGTGGGCCCGCGCAGCGCCGGCTCCTGGCCGGGCTACATCTTCACCGGCGATCCGCTGCGCCTGCCGGCCGGCCACTTCGGCCTGGGCCACGGCTCCGGGGCGCACGCGCCCAACGAGTACTATGTGGTGGAGAGCGCCAATCCGAAGGTCGCCGGCATCGACGGCGCCGCGCTGAGCCACGTGCAGTTCCTGCACGAGCTGGCGACGATCAAATAAATGACGGCTGGCGTTCGAGCAGCTCCCTGACCTCATGCAGATCCGCGGCGATGCGGACGCAGAGGCCGTGCATCTCCTCGGTGGCGTCCAGCATGTCGGGCACCATGATGGTCATCATGCCGGCCGCGGCGGCCGCGCGGACGCCGTTGTGGCTGTCCTCCAGCGCCAGGCAGTCGGCGGGATCGACCCCCAGGGCCTCGGCGGCCTTCAGGTAGGGATCGGGATTGGGCTTGGGCCGCGGATAGTCGCCCTGCGCCAGGATCGCGTTGAACCGGTCCATCAGCCCGTGCGCGCTCAGGTGATGCTCGGCGTCCACCCGCCGCGAGGAGGTGCAGACGGCGCGCGGCAGGCCCGCCCGGTCCAGATGGTCGAGGATCTCCAGCACGCCGGTCTTCAGCGCGATCTCCGCCTGGGCGAGATCGTAGAAGCGCTCGACGGAACCTGAGCGCATCAGGTCGGTGTCGAAGCCGGGCCCGAAGTGCTCGGTCAGCACATGGGCGCTGCCGGCCCAGGTGTGGCCGATCATCCGCGTCATCACCTCGAGGGGGAGGGTGTAGCCCATGGCCGCGGCCTGGGCGGTCAGGGCCTCGCAATAGACGACTTCGCTGTCGACCAGCAGGCCGTCCATATCGAAGACGACGGCTTTGACGGTGCGGGGGAGGTCCATGGGCCGCTGTAGCCGAGTCGCACCGCCGCGCCCAATCAACCACCGCTTCAGTCGGTTACGAACTGATCGGCCCGGTAGCCCTGGAAGTAGAGCAGCGCGGTGAGGTCGGCGTGGTCGACCTTGGCGTCGGCCTGCGCCGCCACGATCGGCTTGGCCCGGTAGGCGACGCCCAGGCCGGCGGCCTCGATCATGGCGAGGTCGTTGGCGCCGTCGCCGACGGCCATCGCGTCGGAGAGTGGCGCGCCCAGCGCGGCGGCCTCTTCGCGCAGGGCCGCGAGCTTCGCCTCGCGCCCGACGATCGGCTCGGCCACCCGGCCGGCCAGCTTCCCGTCATCCTCGATCAAGGTGTTGGCGCGCTGCGCCTGGAAGCCGGCGGCCGCGGCCACGCGGCGGGTGAAAAAGGTGAATCCGCCCGACACCAGCACGCACCGAGCGCCGTTGGCCGCCATGGTCCTGACCAGGGTCCGCGCGCCCGGATTGAGCCGCACCCGCTCGTCGTAGGTGCGTTGCAGGGCGGCCGCCGACAGGCCCTTCAGCAAGGCCACCCGCTCGCGCAACGCCGGCTCGAAGGCCAACTCGCCGCGCATGGCCCGCTCGGTGATCGCCGCGATCTGCGCCTTCAGCCCGGCGAAATCCGCCAGCTCGTCCAGGCACTCGACGTTGATGATGGTGGAGTCCATGTCGGCCACCAGCAGTCCCTTGCGGCGCCCGTTCCACGGCTGGACGCAGAGGTCGACCGCCCGGCCTGATAGCGCGGCCTCCGCCGCCGCGCGCACCGCCGCGGCCTCGTCGGCCTCGACGGCGACGTCCAGCGCGCCCGGCCCCAACGGCCGAGGCTCCTTGACGCGGGCGCGGACGCCTGCGAGCGCTTGGGCGACGGCCGGCAGGGCGGCGGCCGCGGCGCCCGGCTCCGGGCTGACCAGGGTGAGAGCAAGCTGCATGGAGCCCCGCATCTGGCTGATCGCCGGGCCCACCGCAAGCGGCAAGTCCAGCTTGGCGCTGCGGCTGGCCGAGGCGGCCGACGCCGAGATCGTCAACGCCGATTCCATGCAGCTCTACCGCGACCTGCG
>JAQGIV010000094.1 GCA_028290945.1 Phenylobacterium sp.
ACCTACAAGCCGCTCCTCCCCGCCTTCGCGGGGATGAGCGGAGATAGAAGTGGGCCGTGGATCACGACCGGTAGTCGCCGTTGATCTCGACGTAGCGCTTGGTGAGATCGCAGGTCCACATCTCGGCCGAGCCGCGGCCGACGCCGACGTCGACGGCCACCTCCAGCTCCGACTTCTTCATGTAGGCACTCATCTTGGCCTCGTCGTAGCCGGGCGAGACCAGCCCGTCCTGGGCGGCCCAGAGGTCGCCGAAGCGGACGCTCATCTTGTCGCGGTCCACCGGCTCGTCGGCGCGGCCCACGGCCATGACGATGCGGCCCCAGTTGGCGTCCTCGCCGGCGAAGGCGGTCTTGACCAGCGGGCTCTCGCAGATGGTGCGGGCGATCTTGCGGGCCGAGGTGTGGCTCTGGGCGCCGGTGACGGTGACCTTGATGAACTTGGTGGCGCCCTCGCCGTCGCGGACCAGCTGCTGGGCGAGGTCGAGCAGCACATGCTCCAGCTTGTCGCGGAAGTCGGCGAGGCGGTGGTCGCCGGCCCGGCTGATGCGCGGCGCGCCGGACTTGCCGGTGGCGAACAGCAGCAGGGTGTCGTTGGTCGAGCGGTCGCCGTCCACCGTCACCGCGTTGAAGCTGTTGCGGGTGTAGAGCGAGGTGAGGATCTGCAGGGCGCCCGGCGAGATGGCCGCGTCGGTGACCACGAAGGCCAGCATGGTGGCCATGTCCGGCGCGATCATGCCCGAGCCCTTGGCGATGCCGGCGATCTTGACGGGCGCGCCGTCGATCCGGGCTTCGGCGTAGGACCCTTTCGCGAAGGTGTCGGTGGTCATGATCGCCGCCGCGGCCGGGGCCCAGGCGTCGGCCGCCAGCCGCTGCTCGATCTCCGGCAGGCGGTGGGTGATCTTGGCGTCGTCCAGCAGCACGCCGATGACCCCGGTGGAGGCGACCATCACGTCGCGCTGGCGGCAGTCGAAGCGCTTGGCGGCGGCCGAGCAGACCCGGCGCACGGCGTCGGCCCCCGGCTTGCCGGTGAAGGAATTGGCGCAGCCGGCGTTGATCACCACGGCGCGCACGCCCTCGCCCTTGGTCATGGCCAGGTGCCGCTTGCACCAGTCGACCGGCGCGGAGCCGACCGCGTGGCGGGTGAACACGCCGGCGGCGCTGGCCCCCTCCGGGAAGTGCAGGACCAGCAGGTCGTCGCGCTCCTGCTTGTAGAAGCCGGCCCGGCCGGTGGCGAGCTCGACGCCGGCGATCGGCGGGATGGCGGGGAACGGCACGGCGAGCGGCGAGACCGGCATGGCGGACTTATCGACCTTGGCCGCCGGCGCGCTCGCGCCATGGGCCGGAGCATCGAACTGGCGGGCCCGGCGGTCGGCGCGATTCAGGGCCGCGCGCTTGAGCGCGCTGGCCAGCGGGTCGAAGGCGCGCTCCAGGGTCTGGCCGACCACCTCGACGGGCTTGGCGGCGGCTTCCAGGGCCTTGGCGGCGGGGGTGCGGGGTTTGCGGCTCATTTGGTCTTCCCCGGGACAGGCGGCGGTGCGGGAACCACCTTCGGCGCATCGGCCGGCGGGACCGGCGGGCTCGCGCCCTCGGCCTTCACCAGCCGGACGATCTTGGAACGCGCGCGCAGCTTCTCCAACTGGTCGCGGATCTGATCGTAGGTGAGGAAGCGGACGATCTGCGGCCGGGCGGCCTCGAAGGTCAGCGGCGGCTCCAGCCGGCGGTCCTCGACCTTCAGCAGGGCGAAGCCGCCGTCGACGGCGATCGGGCCGATCAGCTGGCCCACCTTGGCGGTCTTCAGGGCCTTGCCGTAGGCCTCGGGCATGACGTCGGTGGTGAAGTAGCCCATGTCGCCGCCGTTGAAGCGGGTGGCGCTGTCGGTGGACTTCTCCATGGCCAGGGCCTCGAAGGCGGCGCCGGACAGCGCCATCTTCTTCACGGCCTCCGCCTCGGCCTGGGTGGGCAGCACGATCTGGCGGGCGTGGATCTCCTCCGAGCGCTTCGCGAGCTTCAGCTGCTCCTGGTAGAGGCCGCGGATGGCGTTCTCGTTGACCGCGTCGGCGACCACGCTCTCCACCAGCATGTCGCCGAGGATGCGCTCGCGGGCCGCGGCCAGCCGGCGCTGGGCGACGGGGTCCTTGTCGAGCTTGCGCTTCAGGGCCTCGCTGGCCAGCAGCTTCTGATCGATCACCTGGTCGAGCACCCGCGGGAAGATGTCGGAGGACACCTCGAGCGGCTCGCCCTCGCCGATCAGGCCCTGGGTCACCGCCTCGCGCTTGACGTCGGAGGCCCAGACGGTCTTGCCCTCGACGGTGGCCACCGCCTGGTCGCCCCGCTCCGGCGGCTGCTCGGCCTTGCCGCCCTTGCCGCAGGCGGCCAGGCCCAGGGCCAGCGCCAGCAGCAGGCCAGCCAGCTTCACCGGGCGGAGGGGCTTGGCGGCCGCCATGGGGGAATCCTCATCTGAGGGGACGTCGCGCGCGCGGTTGCGCCGCCCGTCCCTAGCCATTTCCATCTTGCGATGCAAAGGTTGAACCGAGCGCTCAAAAGGCCCGGTTAAGGCCGCCAGAGATTTGTTGGGAGGATCATTTCCATGCGCGAAGCCGTCATCGTTTCTTACGCCCGAACGGGTCTCGCCAAGTCGGGCCGCGGCGGATTCAACATGACCCCGGTGATGAGCATGGCGGCCCACGCCATCAAGCACGCGGTCAGCAAGTCCGGCGTCGAGAAGGACGCCGTCGAGGACGTCTTCCTGGGCAATGTGGTGCATCCCAACGGCGACCCGGCGCGCCAGGCCGCGTTGCTGGCCGGCCTGCCGGTGACCACCTCCGGCGTGACCATCAACCGCTTCTGCTCGTCCGGCCTGAACGCCATCGCCGCGGCGGCCAACTATGTGCGCAACGACGGCGCCAGCGTGGTGGTGGCCGGCGGCGTGGAGAGCATCACCTTCCCGCCCGGCCGCGGCGATCCGGCCAATTTCGATCCGCAGCTCACCGAGATGTATTCGGCCTACAACATGCCGATGATCGACACCGCCGACGTGGTGGCCGAGCGCTACAAGCTCAGCCGCGACTACCAGGACGAATATGCGCTGGAGAGCCAGCGGCGGATGGCGGCGGCCCAGCAGGCCGGCAAGTTCCGCGACGAGATCGTCCCGATGAACACCCGGATGAAGCAGGTCGACAAGGCCACCGGCGAAGAGACCATCGTCGACTACGTGGTCGACCGCGACGAATGCAACCGCCCCGACACCACCATCGAGGGCCTGGCCAAGCTGCAGCCGGTGAAGGGCGAGGGCAAGTACGTCACCGCCGGCAACGCCAGCCAGCTCTCCGACGGCGCCGCCGCCGTGGTGATCATGGAAGCCAAGGAAGCCGAGCGCCGCGGCCTGGAGCCCATGGGCGTGTTCAAGGGCTGGGCGGTGGCCGGCTGCGAGCCCGACGAGATGGGCATCGGCCCGGTGTTCGCCGTGCCGCGCCTCTTGGAACGCCACGGGCTGAAGGTCGGCGACATCGACCTGTGGGAGCTCAACGAGGCCTTCGCCTCGCAGTGCCTCTATTCCCGCGACACGCTGGGCGTCGATCCAGAGATCTACAACGTCAACGGCGGCTCCATCGCCATCGGCCACCCCTACGGCATGACCGGCGCCAGGCTCGCCGGCCACGTGCTGCAGGAAGGCAAGCGCCGCGGCGCCAAGAACGTCGTGGTCTCCATGTGCATCGGCACCGGGATGGGCGGCGCGGGATTGTTCGAGGTGTTCTAGCGCTCGAAATCCCTCCTCTTCAGGGGAGGGATGTCCGCGCAGCGGACAGGGTGGGGGAGTCGGGCTCAAGCTCCGACGTCGGAGTCCTGGCCCTCAGACCCCCACCCGGCCCGAGCATCCGCTCGGTCCACCCTCCCCTAAAGAGGAGGGATGATCGGTGTTTAGGTCAGCCGGCCGCGTTGACACCGGGGGGGGTGCTGCTTAAGTCTCGCGCGCCCTCAAAATGAGCGGTTTTTCCGGCCTATAGCGGCCCCGCCCATCCAACCGGACCTCCCCCTTTGAGCATCTTCGAACGGTTCTTCGGCTCCACCAACGACCGCAAGGTCAAGACGATGCTGGCCCGCGTCGGCAAGATCAACGCGCTGGAGCCGGCGATCGAGGCGCTCACCAACGAGCAGCTGCGCGCCAGGACGGCGGAGTTCAAGGAGCGGTTCGCCAAGGGCGCGACCCTCGATGATCTCCTGGAAGAAGCCTTCGCCGTGGTGCGCGAGGCGGCCAAGCGGACGCTCGGCCAGCGCCACTACGACGTGCAGCTGGTGGGCGGCATGGTGCTGCACCAGGGCGGCATCGCCGAGATGCGGACCGGCGAAGGCAAGACCCTGGTCGCCACGGCGCCGGTCTATCTGAACGCCCTGGCCGGCAAGGGCGTGCACCTGATCACCGTCAACGACTACCTGGCGCAGCGCGACGCCGAGTGGATGGGCCAGATCTACCGCTTCCTGGGCATGGAGGTCGGCACCATCGTCCACGGCCTCAGCCAGGGCCAGCGCCAGGCGGCCTACAACGCCGACGTCACCTACGGCACCAACAACGAGTTCGGCTTCGACTACCTGCGCGACAACCTGGTCTATGACGCCGGCGAGATGGTCCAGCGGGGCCACAACTTCGCGATCGTCGACGAGGTCGACTCGATCCTGATCGACGAGGCGCGCACGCCCTTGATCATCTCGGGCCCGACCGAGGACCGCAGCGAGTTCTACCGGACCATCGACACGGTGGTGAAGGAGCTGATCACCGACACCGCCACCTTCGAGCACGACGAGAAGCAGAAGCAGGCGATGCTCACCGAGGCCGGCGCCGAGGTGATCGAGGAGATCCTGATGGCCGGCGGCCACCTGGCCGAGGATTCCGCGGGCCTCTACGACGCCGCCAACGTCTCAGTGGTGCACCACGTCAACCAGGCGCTGCGCGCCAACGTCCTCTACCTGAAGGACAAGGACTACATCGTCCGGGCCGGCGAAGTGATGCTGATCGACGAGTTCACCGGCCGCATGATGCATGGCCGGCGTCTGTCGGAAGGCCTGCACCAGGCGATCGAGGCCAAGGAAGGCGTCGTCGTCCAGCCCGAGAACCAGACCTTGGCCTCGGTGACCATCCAGAACTACTTCCGCCTCTACGGGAAGCTGTCCGGCATGACCGGCACGGCCGCGACCGAGGCGCAGGAGTTCTTCGACATCTACAAGATGGAAGTCGTCGAGATCCCGACCAACCGCCCGGTCGTGCGGGTCGACGACGACGACGAGGTCTATCGGACGTCCGCGGAGAAGAACGCCGCGATCCTGACGCAGATCGAGGACTGCCATCGGCGCGGCCAGCCGATCCTGGTGGGCACGGTCTCCATCGAGAAATCCGAGCATCTGTCGGAGCTCCTGAAGGCCCACAAGTTCGAGGTGGGCGGCAAGAAGAAGACCGGCATCCCGCACAGCGTGCTGAACGCCCGCTACCATGAGCAGGAGGCCGGCATCGTGGCCGACGCCGGCGTGCCCGGCGCGGTGACCATCGCCACCAACATGGCCGGCCGCGGCACCGACATCCAGCTGGGCGGCAACGTCGACATGAAGCTCGCCGCCTGGCGCGAGGAACAGGCCGCCGCCAGCGTCGAGGTGACGCCGGAGATGTCGGCCAGGCAACGCGCCGAGATCGAGGCCGAAATCAAGGACGCCAAGGAGCAGGCGCTGGCCGCCGGCGGCCTGTT
>JAQGIV010000118.1 GCA_028290945.1 Phenylobacterium sp.
GGAGGCGGAGGCGGCGGGGGAGGCGGCGGCGGCGGGGGCGGAGGCGGCGGCGGCGGCGGCGGTGCGGCGAACGAATACCGCAGGCCGAGCGTCACCGAGTCGTCCTTGTACTTGCCCTTGAAGGTGCCGGGCTGCAGGCCGGCCGGAGCCGAGCCGACCGACGAGAACTGCACGTCGGCGCCGTTGAGGTAGCGGTAGGTCACGTCCACGTTCAGACGATCGCTGACCTTCCAGGCCAGGCCCGCCAGCAGCTGCCAGGCGAACACGGTGTCGTTGTCGCTGACGCTCAGGTTCTGGTACGCCGGGTTGGCGCCGGACAGCGGCGTGATCACGCCGGTGACGTTGGAGAACTGGCCGTCCGTCTTGATGGAGAGGTGGTTCACGCCCACGCCGGCCCCGATGAACGGGTCGAGCGACGAGTTGGGCATGAAGTCGTAGAGGACGTTGCCCATCACGGTCCAGCTGTTCATCTGGCCGCTGGGAGCGCCGCAATTCGGGGCGGCCGCGGTGCGGACCACGCCGGCGGTGCAGAGGCCGATGACGGCCTGGTTGGTGCCGCCGCGGACCGAGGCCATGTCGCCCGGCCGGTAGCCGACTTCCAACTCGACCCGCCAGTGGTCGGAGACCTGATAACCGAGGCGCGCGAAGCCCGCCCAGTCATCCTTCTGGGCGAAATCCCAGATATACGGAATGCCGTTTGCGGCATTGTTCGTCGAGGTGGCCCGGAGCCGTTCCGGCCAGTGGTAGCCGATGTCGGCCGCGCCATACCAGCCGACTTGCGCGGCAGCGCTGGACGCGGAGAACACCACGGCCATGGCGGCGCCCGCCAGGAGTTTGAACTTCATTTCTCAGAGCCCTCTCGTTGCCCTCAGTGCTGCGGCCTATTGACCCAGCACGCCTTATATCAAGGCCCCTCGGTTACGTAAGTGTCGCCGAAGCCACACTTCTTCCGCAATCTCGGGTCCTCACTCAGCCTGAACCAGGACGCTATACGACTATCGCCCGTGCAATCAATGCAAAGGCGGAGAGGCGAGCTCTCCGGAGGTCGTTTCCCACGGTCCCAGCGTGCGTCGGAACGACCAAATAACTTGCGAACACTTAGTGCGCCGCCCCGTCGATTGGGCATAGGCCCTCTCGGTGGATGGCGCGAAGTCACGGGAAGTGCTTGTAAATCGGCCACAGCGCCGCAGGTTTCCGGCCAAGCGGACGAGCCGGCGCCGAACGGCTCCGTAAGCTCTCCTCCAAAACCGGATGACGCCATACGCCCCACCTGCACCAACCCGACGCTCCCCATGATGCGCCGGCCTTTCAACGTTCCATGGTCGCGCTTGGTTCCAGCCTTCGGAGCCCGCCGCGCCGCATTTCCGGCGCCGATCAGCCTTGGGTGGGCCGCCTGAGCCGGCGCCGGCCGCCCAGCGATTCCGGACGGTTGAGTTCGGCGCGGAATCCGTCGCGCCGTTCGTGGATCGAAGCGATCACCAGGCCCATGGGCACGCCGATGCCGACCAGCACGGCCTCGGAGAGTTGCAGGCTCGCCTCGACGGTCTCCGGGACGGCGTCGGTGGCGCCCAGGTCGTAGAGCCGCTTGGCGTGGCGGGCGTCGCGGGCGCGGGCCACGATGGTCAGGTCGGCGCGCAGCTCACGCGCCACCTCGACGATGGTCTCGGCCCCCTCGGGATTGTCCATGGTGACCACCAGGGCGGCCACCTCGCCCAGGCCGCAGCGGACCAGGAAATCCGGCCGCGAGGCGTCGCCGAAGTAGATCCGCTCGCCGGCCCGCCGGCCCGCCTCCACCAGCCGGGCGTCGGCTTCGGCGGCGACCCAGGGAATGTCGTGGCGGCGCAGCATCTCGCCGACCAGTCGCCCGACCCGGCCGTAGCCCGCGACCAGCACGCGCGGCGCGTCGGGCCCGAGCTCCGGCTCCGGGGCAAGGTCGCGGGCCACGATCCGCCGACCGCCGATCCGCGCGCCCAGCGCCGCCAGGCCGGGGATGGCGATCATGGTCAGGGTGGCGGCCACCAGCAGGCTCTCGCCCATCGCGCGATCGACCAGGCCGCCGGCCATGGCCTGGCCGAGGATCACGAAGGCGAACTCCCCGCCGGCGGCCAGCAGCAGGGCGGCCTCGGCGGCGCTGCGCAGCGGCAGGCGGAAGCCCAGCGCCAGGACCAGCACCACCGCGGCGTTGATCGCCAGCAGGCCCAGCGCCGCGCCGCCCACCAGCCCGGGATGTTGCAGCAGCAGCGGCGCGTTCAGGCCGATGCCGATGGAGACGAAGAACAGGCCGAGCAGCAGGCCCTTGAACGGCTCGATGACCACCTCGACCTCGTGGCGGAACTCGGTCTCGGCGAGCAGCAGGCCGGCGATGAAGGCGCCCAGCGGCATGGAGAGGCCGGCCAGCGCGCTGACCAGGCCCGCGCCGATCACCACCAGCAGGCAGGCGGCGACGAACAGCTCCTGGCTCTTGGCCTTGGCGACCGAGCGCAGCATGGGCCGCAGCAGCAGCCGGCCGAAGACCACCAGCACGGCGAGGCCGATGGCGGCCTGGGCGAAGGCCAGCAGCAGGCCAGGCGTCAGGCCGGCGCCCGACGGCGCGCGACCGGCCTGACCGCCGACCAGGGTGAGCGTCACCAGCATGGGCGCCACCGCCAGGTCCTGGAACAGCAACACCGCGAAGGCGGCGCGGCCGGCCGGGGCGTGCTGCCGCTTCCGCTCGGTGAGCGTCGGCATGACGATGGCCGTGGAGGAGAGCGCCAGGGCCGCGCCGATGGCCAGCGCCGCGGCCGGCGGCTGGCCCAGCGCCGCGGCGGCCGCGGCCAGCGCGGCCATGCTGAGCGCCACCTGCAGGCCGCCCAGGCCGAAGACGTAGGTGCGCATGCGGCGCAGGCGCTCCCACGACAGCTCCAGGCCGATGGTGAACAGCAGGAAGACCACGCCGAACTCGGCGAGCTGGGCCACCTCCGCGGGGTTCTCGATGGTCAGGTTCGACAGCCAGCCGACCTGGTGCGCCAGCCGGCCGAGGCCGTAGGGCCCGAGCACCACGCCCGCCGCCAGGAACCCCAGGATCGGGCTCACCCGCCAGCGGCGGAACAGCGGCACCACCACGCCCGCCGTCGCCAGGAACAGGACGACGTCCTTATAGGCGCCGGGTTGGACGTGACCTTCCATGCGGGCTCCGGCAATGGGCGGCGACTATGCCTGAAGCGGACCGGCTTGCGGAATCCCCCGAACGGCCTAGAGAGCCGGCCATGTTCGCCCCCCGCTTGCTCGCCTGCGCGCTGCTGGCCCTCGGCCCGGCCGCGACGGCTGCGACGCACATGCCGATCGAGGTGCGCCAGCCTTGGAGCCGGCCATCGGCCGGGACCAGCGGCGTGGGCTATATGCTGCTGGTCAACCACGGGCGGACGGCGGACGCCCTGGTGAAGGCCGAGAGCCCACTGGCGGCCCGCGTCGAGGCGCACCGCGCCACCCTGGCCGGCGGGGTGATGAGCATGGCGCCGCAGGTTCGCGTGGAAATCCCCGCCGGCGGATCGGTGGCCTTCGCGCCGGGCGGCTACCATCTGATGTTCGTCGGGCTGAAGACGCCGCTGAAGGCCGGCGACCGCCTGCCGGCGACCCTGGTCTTCGCGGGCGGCCAGCGGGTGGCGGTCAGCTTCGCCGTGGGTTCCGGCTCCGGTCCGCCGGCTGCGGCCATGGGTCATACGGTCGCGCGCCCCGAGGCGGGCGCCGAACGGACGCAATTGGTGACGAAAAAATAATCTCCAAACCGGCGCGCACGGGGCATGGTCGCGCCCAAACTGACGGATCGGGATGAGTGCTTACGCCATGAAGACCACGCTGTTCGGAGCCGCCGCGGCGGCCGCCCTTCTCTTCGCCTGCCCGGCGCTCGCCGCGCCGCCGACGCCTGCGGTCGCCGCGCCTGCGCCTGACCTGACCAAGGCGCCGCGGCTCGGGACCTGGGGCTATGACCTCTCCGGCCGCGACGCCAACGTCAGCCCGGGCGAGGACTTCTTCCAGTACGCCAACGGCAGCTATCTGAAGTCGCTGGTGATCCCGGCCGACCGCACGCGCTTCGGCGCCTTCGACGCGCTGAACGAGCTGTCGCAGAACCGCATGCGCGCCGTGGTCGAGAAGACCGCCGGCGACAAGGCGGCCACAGGCGACAAGGCCAAGGTCGGCGGGCTCTACCGCAGCTTCCAGGACGAGGCCAAGGTCGAGGCGCTGGGCGCCAAGCCGATGGCCGCCGACCTCGCCAAGGTGAAGGCGCAGAAGACCAAGGCCGAGATCGCCCGCCACATGGGCGCGACCACAGGGTCGTTCGGCGGGTCGATCTTCGCGGCCTCGATCTCCGAGGACGCCAAGGATCCGGATCACTACGCGGTCTATCTCGGCCAGGCCGGCCTCGGCATGCCCGACCGCGACTATTACCTGGAGCCGAGCTTCGCCCCGCAGAAGGCCAAGTACGAGCAGTACGTGGCCAAGATGCTGACGTTGGCCCACTGGCCGAAGCCCGCCGAGAACGCCAAGGCCATCGTCGCCCTGGAGACCGAGATCGCCAAGGCCTCCTGGACCCGCGCCGAGCGGCGCGACGACAACAAGATGTACAATGCGACGCCGGTCGGCGACCTCGCGAAGCTGGCGCCCGGCTTCGACTGGGCGGCTTATCTTTCGGGCGCCAAGCTGACCAAGGTCAGCCAGGTGGTGGTCGGCGAGAAGACCGCCTTTCCGAAGATCGCCGACCTCTACGCCAAGACCCCCATCGAGACCCTGAAGGCCTGGCAGGCCTTCACCCTCGTGGACCAGGCGGCGCCCTATCTGCCGAAGGCGTTCGACGCGGCGCACTTCGACTTCCACAACAAGACCCTAGGCGGCCAGCAGGCGCAACTGCCGCGCTGGAAGCGCGGCGTCGGCCTGGTGGACAGCCAGATCGGCGAGGCGCTCGGCAAGACCTACGTCGAGGCCTACTTCCCGGCCGAGAGCAAGGCCAAGATGCTGACCCTGGTGGGCGACATCCGCACCGCCATGCGGGCGCGCATCCAGAAGCTCGACTGGATGAGCCCGGCGACCAAGGCCAAGGCGTACGAAAAGCTCGACAGCCTGCGCGTGAAGATCGGCTATCCCGACAAGTGGCGCGACTACTCCGGCCTGACGATCAAGGACGGCGACCTCTACGGCAACGTCGAGCGGGCCGCGGCCTTCGAATGGGCGTTCCGGACCGGCCGCCTCGGCGGGCCGGTGGACAAGGCCGAGTGGGGCATGACGCCGCCGACCATCAACGCCTACTACAACCCGACCGGCAACGAGATCGTCTTCCCGGCCGCCATCCTGCAGCCGCCGTTCTTCGATCCGG
>JAQGIV010000013.1 GCA_028290945.1 Phenylobacterium sp.
GGTCAGGGCCGGACCGCGGCGTGAATCGCCTTCAGGGTCGCCAGCAGCGCCGGCGCCTCGGCCAGCGGCAGGCAGCTGGGGGCGTCGCACAGCGCCTTGTCGGGGTCCGGGTGGAACTCCAGGAAGACGCCGTCGGCGCCGGAGGCCACGGCGGCCTTGGCGATCACCGAGACGCCCTCGCGCCGGCCACCCGTGGACGCGCCGCCGGTGCGCGGGTCGGCGCCGGGGAGCTGCACGGCGTGGGTGGCGTCGATGGTCACCGGCACGCCCAGCTTCTTCATCTCGCCGATGCCCAGCATGTCGACCACCAGGTTGTTGTAGCCGAACGAGGCGCCGCGCTCGCACAGGATGGTGAAGTCGGCGCCGGGGGCGGCCTCCCGGACCTTGGAGACGATATTCCTGGCGTCCCAGGGCGCCAGGAACTGGCCCTTCTTGACGTGCAGCCAGCCGCCGGCCGCGCGGGTCGCCCGCGCCGCGGCCACCACCAGGTCGGTCTGGCGGCACAGGAAGGCCGGGATCTGCACGATGTCGGCGACGGCTGCGACCGCCTCGGCCTCCTCGGGCGTGTGCACGTCGGTGGCGATCGGCACGTCCAGCTGGCGCTTCACCTCGGCGAGGATGCGCAGGCCCTCGGTCAGGCCGGGGCCCCGGTAGCTGGCGATCGAGGAGCGGTTGGCCTTGTCGTAGCTGCCCTTGAACACATAGGGCAGGCCGAGCTCGGCGCAGACGGCCTGCAGGTGGCGGCCAACCTCCAGCGCCAGGGCCTCGCTCTCCAGGACATTGACGCCGGCGATCACCAGCAGCGGCTGGCCGTCGCCCACGGCGATCTTCCAGCGGTCCAGGGTCAAGGCGGCCATGGGGGCTCCGTCGGCGCAAATCAGACCGCCGCTAAGTGGCCCGCGCCGCCGCGCTTCACAAGCTTGGATCGCCGCGTCCGCGCGGGCGAACGGCGCCTAGGCCTTGCGAAACCGCCGTCCGAAGGGCCAACTAACGTCGGTATGTTGCTTCTCCGGGGAGGTCGCGGGCGCAATGAGCCTGGCCCATGAGACGTCGCTGAGGGCGCTCGCCATCGATCCGAAGGCGTTCCGTCGCCTGCCGGAGCTGATCGGCGCGCCGCGCGCCTTCCGCTGGGCGCTGCGGCTGATGGCCCGCAACTGGCTGGCGGGCTCGCTGACCTTCATCACCCCCTCCGGCGGCGAGCTGCGGCTGGTGGGCGAGAGGCCCGGCCCGACTGCCCGCCTGGTCATTCACGACTACCGCTTCATGGGCCGCGTGCTGGGCTCCGGCGACATCGGCTTCGCCGAGGGCTACATGGCCGGCGAGTGGGAGACGCCCAACCTCTCGGCGCTGATGGAGGTGCTGACCCTCAACGTCGACCGGCTGCAGCGCATGCTGAAGCGCAATCCGGCCGCGCGGGCCTTCAACCGGGTGCGCCATGCCCTGCGGGCCAACACCAAGGCCGGCTCGAAGCGCAACATCCACGCCCACTACGACCTGGGCAACGCCTTCTATTCCCGCTGGCTGGACGCCACCATGACCTACTCCTCGGCCCGCTATGAGCGCCCGGGCCAGGCGCTGGCGGCCGCCCAGACCAATAAGTACCGCACCCTGGCGCAGGCCATGGCGCTGGCCCCCGAGCATCACGTGCTGGAGATCGGCTGCGGCTGGGGCGGGTTCGCCGAATACGCCGCCAAGGAAGTGGGCGCGCGGGTCACCGGCATCACCATCTCCCAGGAGCAGTACGAGTTCGCCCGGCGGCGGATGTTCGAGCAGGGGCTGGCCGAGCGCGCCGAGATCCGGCTGGTCGACTACCGCGACGTGGGCGAGCGCTTCGACCGGGTGGCCTCCATCGAGATGTTCGAGGCGGTGGGCGAGCGCTACTGGCCGACCTATTTCGGCAAGATCGCCGACAGCCTGAAGGCCGGCGGCCGGGCCGGGCTGCAGATCATCACCATCCGCGACGAACTGTTCGACGACTACCGCCGCCGGCCGGACTTCATCCAGAAGCACATCTTCCCGGGCGGCATGCTGCCCTCCGAGGCGCGGTTGAAGGACGAGACGCGCCGCGCGGGCCTCGCCTGGGCGGGCGTCAGCCGCTTCCCGCAGCACTACGCCGACACCCTGGCCGAATGGGGCGAGCGGTTCGAGGCGGCCTGGGACGACATCAAGAAGCTCGGCTTCGACGAGCGCTTCCGCCGGCTCTGGCGCTTCTACCTGGCCTATTGCGAGGCGGGCTTCCGCAGCGAGCGGACCGGCGTCGTCCAGCTGACCCTCGCCAAAGCTTGACCTGGCCTCTGTTCCCGGCGCGATCCGGTCCTTAAGTAGCGGCCATGCAGATTGCCCAAAGCGTCCTCGACGCGATCGGAAACACCCCGCTGATCCGCCTGCGCCAGGCGAGCGAGGCCACCGGCTGCGAGATCCTCGGCAAGGCCGAGTTCATGAACCCCGGCCAGTCGGTGAAGGACCGTGCGGCGCTCTACATCATCCGCGACGCCGAACGGCGCGGCCTGCTCAGGCCCGGCGGCCGGATCGTCGAGGGCACGGCCGGCAACACCGGCATCGGCCTGGCCATGGTCGGCAAGGCGCTGGGCTATGCCTCAACCATCGTCATCCCGCGCACCCAGAGCCAGGAGAAGAAGGACGCCATCCGGCTCTACGGCGCCGATCTGGTCGAGGTGGACCAGGTCCCCTACTCCAACGAGATGAATTATCAGCATGTTTCCCGCCGCTTGGCGCAGGAACTTGACGCCAAGGAACCGAACGGCGCGGTCTGGGCCAACCAGTTCGACAACACCGCCAATCGCGAGGCCCACGTGCGCACCACCGGCCCCGAGATCTGGGCGCAGACCGACGGCAGGATCGACGGCTTCATCTGCGCCATCGGCTCGGGCGGCACGCTGGCCGGCGTCGCCCAGGCGCTGCGCGAGAGGAAGTCCGGCATCCAGATCGGTCTCGCCGACCCGCACGGGGCCTCCCTCTACAGCTACTACACCGACGGCGAGCTGAAGGCGGAGGGGACCTCGATCACCGAGGGCATCGGCCAGGCGCGGATCACCGCCAATATCGCGGGGCTCACCATCGACCGCCCCTACCGGATCTCCGACGAGGAGATGCTGCTCGCCCTCTTCGACCTGGTGGAGCACGAAGGCCTGGTGATGGGCGGCTCGACCGGCGTCAACGTCGCCGGCGCCATTCGCATGGCCCAGGAGATGGGGCCGGGCCACACCATCGTCACGGTGCTCGCCGACCATGGCTCGCGCTACCAGTCGAAGATCTACAATCCGGCGTTCCTGAAGGAGAAGGACCTCCCCGCGCCGCCCTGGATCCCCGGATGACCGACCCTCTCGTCTCCACCGCCTGGCTGGCCGAGCACCTGGACGACCCGCAGGTCCAGGTGGTCGACGCCACCTGGTTCATGCCGAACGACGGCCGCTCCGGCCGCGCGGACTACGAGCGCGAGCACATTCCGGGCGCGGTGTTCTTCGACATCGACGCCATCGCCGACCGCACGACCGACCTGCCGCACATGCTGCCGAGCCCTGAGGCCTTCGCCGAACAGGTCGGCGCGCTCGGCCTGCGCCGCGAGGCCGAGGTCGTAGTCTATGACGCGCTGGGCCTCTTCTCCGCGCCGCGGGTCTGGTGGACGCTGCGGGTCATGGGCTTCCCGAAGGTCTACGTGCTCGACGGCGGCCTCCCCAAGTGGCGCGCCGAGGGCAGGCCGGTGGAGACCAGTCGCCCTTCGCCGGCCCCGAGTGTTCTGCAGGCGGTGTACGATCCGCAGCTGGTGCGCGACATCGGCGCGGTGCGCCAGCTGCTTGCCGAGCGCGAGGCCCAGCTGGTGGACGCCCGGCCCGCGGCGCGCTTCCGCGGCGAGGCGCCGGAGCCCCGCGCCGGCCTGCGTTCCGGCCACATGCCAGGCGCGAAGAACCTACCCTGGGCCGATCTGGTGCAGCCCGACGGGACGCTGAGATCGCCCGAACAGATCCGCACCGCCTTCCAGGCCGCCGGCGTCGACCTCGCCGCCCCCATCGTCACCAGCTGCGGCTCCGGGGTCAGCGCCTCGCTGCTGGCCCTGGCGTTGGCCCGCATCGGGCGGGCGGACGTGGCGGTCTATGACGGCTCCTGGACCGAATGGGGCGGGCGCGACGACACGCCGGTCGTCACGGGCGCATGAGCCGCCTGCGCATCCGCCGCGCGCGGCCGGACGAGGCCGAGCTGATCCGCACGATCGAGGACAGCGCCGCCGCGCGCTTCAAGGGCTCGGCCCACGCCTATGTCAACGACCACGCGGCCCCGCCGGCTGCGATCTATGCGGCGCTGGCCGCCGAGGGGCTGGTGCTGATGGCCGACCAGGACGGCGGGGCGGTGGGCTTCGCGGCCTGCGAGCTGTTTCCCGACGCCCTGCACCTGAAGGAGCTGGCCGTCCTGCATCGCAAACAGGGCCAGGGCGTCGGCCGGGCCCTGATCGCAGCCGTGAGGGCGGAGGCGCGTCGCCGGGGCCGCGCGGCCATCACGCTGACCACCTTCCAGGACCTTGCGTGGAACGCTCCCTGGTACGCCCGCCAGGGCTTCGTCGAACTGGGAGCCGGCGCGCTCGGCGAGCGGCTGCGCCGGGAGCTGGCCGACGAGGACGCCCGCGGGCTCGCCAGCCGCTGCGCCATGCGCCTGACCCTGACGCCTTGAGGCCGGAGGCCGGGGCGTCTTGAAACAGCCGAGGCTGCGGGCCTAAGTGGCGCCATGGCCGACGAAACCCGCCTGATCCGCGCCGGCGCCTCGTCCAAGGCGCTCGCCAAGACCGTGGGGCCGCCGATCCAGAAGGGCTCGACGGTGCTGCTGCCCGACGCCGCGGCCCTCTACAACGACGAGGCCTATGTCACCTACGGCCGCCAGGGGCTGTCGGCCCACGACGCGCTGCGCGAAGCGCTGGCGGTGCTGGAGGGCGCTGTGGGCGTGGCGCTCTACCCCTCGGGCCTCGGCGCGCTGACGGGCGCCCTGCTGGCCGTGCTGCAGACCGGCGACGAGGTGCTGGTCACCGACGCCATCTACAAGCCCACCCGGCGGTTCTGCGACCACATGCTGAGGCGCTTCGGCGTGAAGACCACCTATTTCGACCCGCGCACGGCGCCCGAGACCCTGATCGCCGGCGCCTCTCCCCAGGTCCGCGTGATCCTGATGGAGTCCCCCGGCTCGCTGAGTTTCGAGATGCAGGACGTGGCCCATGTCGCGGCGCTGGCCCGCGACCGCAAGATCCTCACCGCCCTCGACAACACCTGGGGCGCGGGCCTGATCTACAAGCCGCTGGACCACGGCGTGGACCTGTCGATCCAGGCGCTGACCAAATATGTCGGCGGCCACTCGGACATGTTCATGGGCTCGGTGGCGGCGCGCGACCCCGCCCTGGTGCGGGCGCTGAACGAGGGCGTGGTGCAGATGGGCTGGAGCGTCGCCCCGGAGGACGCCTACCAGATGCTCCGCGGCCTGAGGACCCTGCCGCTGCGCATGGCCCGGCATGGCGAGAGCGGCCTCGCCGTCGCCCGCTGGCTGGCCGTGCAGCCGGAGGTGATCACGGTGATCCACCCCGCCCTGCCCGGCGCGCCCGATCACCAGCTCTGGGCCCGCGACTACACCGGCGCCTGCGGCCTGTTCGGCTTCGTGCTGAAGCCCGGCCCGCAGAAGGCCGTGGAGGCCTTTCTCGACACGCTCACCCTGTTCGGCCTGGGCTTCTCCTGGGGCGGCTTCGAGAGCCTGGCCATCCACTGCGACCCGCAGCTCAAGACCCGCAAGCTGAAGCGCGACTACGGCGGCGCGCTGATCCGGCTGCATATCGGCATCGAGGACCCGCAGGACCTGATGGCCGACCTGCGCGGCGGCCTCGACGTCTACGCCGACGCCATCGCCTGAAGCCCCAATCCGCGGGGGAACCTTCGGACCCGGGCGCGGATTGCGCCTGTAGGGCAATCCAGAGGATTTGACGATGAGCAGCAGCGAGCCTCAAGACGGCTTCCGCGAGGATGCCGGCCGCGTCGCGCAGGACGAGCGCAATATCCAGAAGGAGATCGACGCCAAGGAACGGCGCTCCTTCGCGCCGCAGGCGGACGAGGCGCCGCCGCAGACCGGCGCCCGGCCCTATCCGGTCCCGCCCTTCCCCAAGCAGCACCTCGAGAAGCCCGGCCGCGAAGCCGACCTGGAACTGAAGCCGCTGTGGGACGCGCCCTACTACAAGGGCTCCGGCAAGCTGCAGGACAAGGTGGCGCTGATCACCGGCGCCGACTCAGGCATCGGCCGCTCGGTCGCGGTGCTGTTCGCCCGCGAGGGGGCGGACGTGGCCATCGCCTACCTCGACAGCCACGAGGACGCCGAGCTGACCAAGCAGGCCGTCGAGAAGGAGGGCCGCCGCGCCATCCTGCTGGCCGGCGACGTGGCCGACTGGAAGTTCGCCCAGGCCGCGGTGGAGCGCACGGTGAAGCACCTCGGCAAGCTCGACATCCTGGTCAACAACGCCGCCTTCCAGGAGCACGTGAACGACTTCGAGGACCTCACCGAGGCGCACTTCGACCGGACCATCAAGACCAACCTCTATGGCTATTTCCACATGGCCAAGGCGGCCGTGCCGCACCTGAAGCCGGGTTCGTCGATCGTCATGACCGGCTCGATCACCGGCCTGTTCGGCAACGAGGACCTGCTCGACTATTCGATGACCAAGGGCGGCATCCACGCCTTCACCCGCTCGCTGGGCACGGCGCTGTTGAAGAAGGGCATCCGGGTGAACGCGGTCGCCCCTGGCCCGGTCTGGACGCCGCTCAACCCGGCGGACAAGTCGGCCGAGCAGATCGCCCAGTTCGGCGCCAGCACGCCCATGAGGCGCCCGGCCCAGCCGGAGGAGATCGCCCCGGCCTACGTCTTCCTGGCCTCGCCGCAGACCGGCAGCTACATCACCGGCGAGATCCTGCCGGTGATCGGCGGCTACATCGGGGGCTGACGCCGGCCCCCTTTCGGGGGCGGATGGACGGGCTCGACGAGTTCCTGGCGGCGGAGGCCCTGCCGGACAGCTTCCGCCGGACCGCGGCGCAGGTCTGCGAGCCGCTGGCCGAGCGGGCGATCGCCGCCTATGCGCGCAAGCGGGCGATGGCGGTCGTCGCCCTCTGTGGCGCGCAAGGCTCCGGCAAGTCGACCATCGCGGCGGCGACCCGCGCCATCCTGATCGAGCGCGGCGTCGAGACCGTCGTCCTGTCGCTGGACGACCTCTACCTGCCCCGCGCCGCCCGCCAGCGGCTGGCGCGCGAGGTGCATCCGCTGCTGGCCACCCGCGGCCCGCCGGGGACCCACGACGTGGAGCTGGGCCTGCAGGTGCTGAACGCCGTCGCCCGCGACCGGCCGATCGCCCTGCCCCGCTTCGACAAGGGCGCCGACGATCCCGCCCCGCCGGCTGCCCGGCCGAGCTTCCAGGGTCCGGCCAAGGTGGTGCTGTTCGAGGGCTGGTGCGTTGGCGCGCGGCCGCAGCCCCGGGCGGCGCTGCGCGAGCCGATCAACGCCCTGGAGCGCGACGAGGACCCCGATGGCCGCTGGCGGGGCTTCGTCAACACCGCGCTGGCGGCGGCCTATCCGCCGCTGTTCGAACGCCATGACGAGCTGGTGCTGCTGGCCGCCCCCAGCTTCGAGGTGGTGGCCGGCTGGCGCGAGGAGCAGGAGGCCAAGCTGCGGGCCCGCACCGGCGGCGGCATGAGTCCCGACCAGATCGTCCGCTTCGTCGCCCACTACGAGCGCCTGACCCGCTGGATCCTCGAGGAGATGCCGGCCCGCGCCGGCTGGACCGTGCGCCTCGGCGCCGACCGCGCGCCGCTCTAGAGCACCCGGCAGGCGTCCTCGAAGCTAAGCCTCGGCAGCCGCTCGAACAGGGCCTCGTCGGTCCCGTAGCCGATGTTGCACAGGAAGTTCGACCGCCAGCTCTCGCCCGCGAAGAACTCGGCGTCGACGCCCGCCCGGTCGAAGCCCGACATTGGCCCGCAGTCGAGCCCCAGGGTCCGCGCCGCCAGGATCAGATAGGCGCCCTGCAGGCTGCCATTGCGGAACGCGGTCTCCTCGGCGACCGCCGGGTCGTCGAACCAGGCGGCCGAGCCCGGATTGTGCGGGAACAGCTCGGGGATCTTCTGCGCGAACTTCAGGTCGTAGGCGACGATCACCTGCACCGCCGCGCCGATGGCCTTCGCCCGGTTGGTGCGCGACATCAGGGGGGCGAGCCGCGCCTTGGCCTCCGGCGTCGTCAGGAACACGAACCGCGCCGGGCCGACGTTGCCCGACGTCGGGCCCCATTTCACCAGCTCGTAGAGCTCGTGCAGCAGCGCCTCCGGGACCGGTTGGTCGGAGAAGGCGTTGCGGGTCCGCGCCGTGCGGAACAGCTGGCCCTGGGCGGCGGGCGCGAGGGGTTCGGTCATCAACGGGTCTCCGCCGCTTGGCATCGGCCAAGGCTATGCCATGGTGGGGCTTCGCGACACCTGCTGGGAATATTGGGCCGCCATGAGTTCCGCCGACACCATCGTCCTGCCGGCCCGGCCCGAGCCGCTCACCGTCGATCCCGCCACCACCGCCGTCGTGGTCATCGACATGCAGAACGCCTACGCCTCGCCGGGCGGCTACCTCGATCTCGCGGGCTTCGACATCTCCGGCGCCCCGGCGGTGATCCGCAACATCAAGGGCGTGCTGGAGACCGCGCGGTCGGCCGCGATGCCGGTGATCTACTTCCAGAACGGTTGGGACGCCGACTATGTGGAGGCCGGCGGACCGGGCTCGCCCAACTACCATAAGTCCAATGCCCTCAAGACCATGCGCGAACGACCTGAGCTGCAGGGCAAGCTGCTGGCCAAGGGCGGCTGGGACTATGAACTGGTCGACGACCTGGCGCCGCAGCCCGGCGACATCGTGCTTTCCAAGACCCGCTACTCCGGCTTCTTCAACTCGCAGCTCGACAGCGTGTTGCGCACGCGCGGCGTGCGCACCCTGGTCTTCGTCGGCATCGCCACCAACGTCTGCGTGGAATCCACCCTCAGGGACGGCTTCTTCCTGGAATATTTCGGCGTGGTGCTGGCCGACGCCACCCACCAGGCGGGGCCGGAATTCCTGCAGGCCGCCTCGCTCTACAACATCGAGAAATTCTTCGGCTGGGTGTCCAGCGTCGCCGACTTCAAGGGCGCGTTCGGACAGATTCCGCCGAAGACCTAGGATTCAAGGAGTATCCCCCATGCCCAAGACCGTGATCACCCCGCCCGGGACCGGCACGCCCATCGCCCCCTTCTCGCCCGGGACCATGGCCGACGGCGTGGTCTATGTCTCCGGCACGCTGGCCTTCACCCCCGACCTGCAGGTGGCCCACGTGGGCGACGCCGAGGCCCAGACGCGGCAGGTGCTGGAGACCATCAAGTCGGTTGTGGAGACCGCAGGCGGAACGATGGAAGACGTCACCTTCAACATGATCTTCCTGAAGGACTGGGCCGACTACGCCGCCTTGAACAAGGTCTATGCGGAGTACTTCCCCGGCGAGAAGCCGGCCCGCTACTGCATCCAGTGCGGCCTGGTGCGGCCCGACTTCCTGGTGGAGATCGCCAGCATCGCCCACGTGGGCAAGCGCTGAGTGGCTGAGACCGCCTCAGGGCTGTTCTACGAGATCCACGACGGCCCGCGCCCCGACGCGCCGACGGTGATCCTGTCGGCCGGGCTGGGCGGCGGCGCGGGCTTCTGGGCGCCGCAGATGGCGGCGCTGGCCGAGCAGTTCCGGGTGATCGGCTACGATCATCGCGGCACGGGCCGCAGCGTTCGCACGCTCACCGAGCCGCATTCGGTGGACGCCATGGCCCACGACATCGTCGAGGTGCTGGACGCCGCGGGGATCGAGCACGCCCACCTGATCGGCCATGCGGCGGGCGGGCTCGCCGGCCTGGCGCTGGCCCTGAATGCGCCGGACCGCCTCGACAGGCTGGTGGTGGTCAATGGCTGGGCCGCGCCCGACCCCTACGTGCAGCGCTGTTTCGACGTGCGGCTGGCCCTGCTGCGCGACAGCGGGCCCGCGGCCTACATCCACGCCCAGGCGCTGTTCCTCTATCCGCCGGCCTGGATCTCGAAGAACTCCGACCGCCTGGCGGCCGAGGAACCGCACCACGTCGCGGCCTTCCCGCCGCCGGACGTGGTCCGCGCCCGCATCGCGGCCGTGCTGGCCTGGAACGTCGAGGGCCGGCTGGCTGAGATCACCACCCCGGTGCTGGTGGCCGCCGCGGCCGACGACAGCCTGATCCCCGTGCATCTGTCCGAGCAACTCGCCGCCGGCCTGCCCAATGCGACGCTCGAGATCACCCCCTGGGGCGGCCACGCCTATAGCGTGACCACGCCCGAGGTTTTCAATGCTAGCGTGGTCCGCTTCCTGTCGGGGGACGGGGGGACCTGAAGAAGGATCGTTCGATGGAAGTGGGCGTCTTCATCCCGATCGGGAACAACGGCTGGCTGATCTCCGAGACCTCGCCGCAGTACATGCCGACCTTCGAGCTGAACAAGGAGATCGTGCAGAAAGCCGAAGGCTACGGCCTCGACTTCGCGCTCTCCATGATCAAGCTGCGCGGCTTCGGCGGCAAGACCCAGTTCTGGGAGCACAACCTCGAGAGCTTCACCCTGATGGCGGGCCTCGCCGCGGTCACCAAGAAGATCAAGATCTACGCCACCGCCGCGACCCTGACCCTGCCGCCGGCCATCGTGGCCAGGATGGCGTCGACCATCGATTCCATCGCGCCCGGCCGCTTCGGCATCAACCTGATCACCGGCTGGCAGAAGGCCGAGTACGACCAGATGGGCCTGTGGCCCGGCGAGCAGCACTATTCCGACCGCTACAACTACCTCGCCGAGTACGCGACCGTGCTGCGCGAGCTGCTGGAGACTGGCGTCTCCGACTTCAAGGGCAAGTATTTCGAGATGCACGACTGCCGGGTGAGCCCGCACCCCGGCGACACCAAGATCATCTGCGCCGGCTCCTCCGACGAGGGCCTGGCCTTCACCGCCCAATACGCCGACTACGCCTTCGCGCTCGGCAAGGGGACCAATACGCCCGCCGCCTTCGCCCCGGTGAACGCGCGCCTGAAGGCCGCCGCCGCCAAGACCGGCCGCGATGTGGCGAGCTACATCCTGTTCATGATCATCGCCGACGAGACCGACGAGAAGGCCATGGCCAAGTGGCAGCTCTATCGCGACGGCGCCGACCAGGAGGCGCTGCAGTGGCTGTCCAACCAGGCCGCGCCCAACGCCAAGGCCAGCCCCACCACCAACACCACCCAGCTGGCCGACGCCACCTCGGCGGTGAACCTCAACATGGGCACCCTGGTGGGCTCCTACGAGAGCGTCGCCCGGATGCTCGACGAGGTGGCGGCCGTGCCCGACACCGCCGGCGTGCTGCTCACCTTCGACGACTTCCAGAAGGGCATCGTGGCGTTCGGAGAACGCATCCAGCCGCTGATGAAATCCCGCAAGGGGGCGCCGGTCCCGGCCTGAATTCAGCCCTGGCGCGCCCGGCAGGACTCGAACCTGCAACCGCCCGCTTAGAAGGCGGGTGCTCTATCCGGTTGAGCTACGGGCGCTGACTCAGGAACGACGGAGCGACAGCCAAGAAAAGCCTCCGTACCGCTTTTCCGTCCGGCTGCGCGACCACTATTCAATGCGTCCAGGGCTGTTTGCGGTTGAAGGCGAAGTTGTCGGCATAGGCCTTGATGATGCGTTTCGCGGGCTTCGTGTCGATCAGCTGGAAGGCGATGCCGTGCTGGTCGGCGTAGCGGACCGCCTCGTCCTTGGTGTCGAAGTTGAGCTGCACCTGGCTGGAGGCCGTGTCGGACGTCACCGTCCAGCCCATCAGCGGGTCGGATCTGCGCGCGTCGCGCGGCTCGAACTCCAGCACCCAGTCCTGGGTCTTGCCCTTGCCGGACTGCATGGCCGTCTTGGACGGGCGGAAGATGCGCGCGAGCATGTGCCTCTCTAGTCTCCTACCGGCTGGTCGGGGCGGCGTGATTTGAACACGCGACCCTCTGCTCCCAAAGCAGATGCGCTACCAGGCTGCGCTACGCCCCGATCGAGGCCGGAGGCCCTGCGATATAAGCGTTTTCGCCGCCACGCAAACGTGACGAGCGCCACGGGCGCTCAACCCGAGTGGCATGGACGCGGCCGCCACGACGGGGCATTGTGATCGCAACAAGATATCTTGGGGCGGGAATGCATGTCGGAACGGCGTTTGCGGACGACACAGCGGAAGCGACGTGAGCGCGCCCGGTTCTGGGGCGATCACGGCGAGAAGATCCGCCTGGGCCTGATCGCCGCGGCCATGGTCATCGCCGCCAGCTGGATCGCCAAGGCCGCCCTCGGCGGCTAGCTGCGCCTAGCTGCCCATCAGCTTGAACACGCCCGACGCCCGCACCACGTCGCGGCCGCCCACATAGGCGCGGCCCTCGGCGAAGGCGACGTCGCGCGCGGCCCGCGTCAGCCGCGCCTCGCCCCGCACCCACTCGCCGGCCCTGGCCATGTGCAGGAAGTCGATGGACAGGTGGATGGTCACTGCCCGCCGCTTGGCGCCGCGCCAGACCGCGCCGGCCAGCACCCCGTCCAGGAAGGCCGAGAGCATGCCGCCGTGCACGATGCCCACGCCGTTGCAGTGGCGCGGCAGGGCGAAGAAGGCCTGCTCGACCAGGTCGCCGTCGCCGGCTTTCGCGAAATAGGGGCCGTTGTGCGTGGAGAACAACCCCCGCCCCTCGGCCGGTGCGAACCCCTCCGGTGGCGGCGGGATCGCCTGCGGGTCCTTGGTCACGGACCGAAGATCCGGTGCCGGACCTTGTCGCCCGGCTGCAGGCCGAGCTGGGCGGCGCGTCCCGAGGCGATCTCCAGCACCGCGCGGATCGTGCCGCCGGCCGGGATCGGGTTCTCATCCAGCGGCCGCGCCTGGCGGGCGATGGACAGGATCGTCCCGTCCGGGCGGATGTAGATCAGGTCGAGGCCGATCAGGGTGTTGCGCATCCAGAAGGCCACATCCGGCGTCGGCCCGCCGAAGTCGAACAGCATGCCGCGGTCGGCCGCCAGCTCGCGGCGGCACATCAGGCCGAACTCGCGCCGGGTCTCCGTGTCGGCCATCTCCACCTTGAAGCTCGCCACGCCATGCGCCGAGACGATGGCCAGCGGCTGCAGCGGGGTCAGCACCGGCTGGCCCTGGCAGTGTTCGGGGTCCTGGCGGCCGATCTCGGCGCGGGCGGCGGGCGGGGCGGCCGCGCAGGCGCTGAGCGCCAGCGCCACGGCGAGCATGAGGACGCCGCGCCGTTGGATCGATGGGGATCGGGACAAGCGGAACTCCGGGGCGGGCGCGAATCTCAGGCGAGATCAGACGCCTCGATCTCGGCCACAACAAGACCCTTGGGCCCCTCGGCGAAGCGCACGACCACGTCCTCGCCGGGCTGCAGATCCTCCATGCCGGCGCGCCGTAGCGTCTCGATATGGATGAAGATGTCGCCGGGCTCGTTGTCGCGCACCACGAAGCCGTAACCCTTGGTGCGGTTGAACCACTTCACCTTGGCCTTCTCGCGCGGGCCGGTGGCCTGCAGCGGACGCCGGGCGGGCCGGGGCGCGCCGACCGGTGCGCCGTCGCGGCTCTCCCGCGGCTTCCGCTCGGCGACCGGCGTGGCGACGCTTTCGTCCAGGTCGACCACCTCGGCCACCTGCCAGCCCTTCGGCCGGCGGACCACGTCGCAGGTGATCAGCGAGCCTTCGAGCGCGTGCTCGCGGCCGCAGTTGCGCAGCGAGGTGACGTGAAGCAGGACATCTTTCAGGTCGGTCTGCCCGGGATCGTCGGGGACGACGAAGCCATAGCCCTTCCCCGCGTCGAACCACTTGACGCGCCCGGTGATCCGCAGGGCTATCGCCTGCGCTTCCACCTGGTCGAATTCGAAACCCGCCATCTGCCCCTCGGCCTCACTACGGCCAAGTATAACACTGTTCTCGTACGGCAAGGCGCGTCAAGGGGAATTGAGGGGGCTAAACGGGCACGCGAAAAGCCAGCGCGCCTGAGCGAGCGCTGCTCCGGAAATTCGCGTGGCAGTCCCTAGGGGAGTCGAACCCCTCTTTTCAGGTTGAAAACCTGACGTCCTAACCGATAGACGAAGGGACCGCGGCGTCGCGAAGGGCGGCTCTATATCCGCCTTCCCAAGGGGGCGCAAGACCGCCGAGCTAGCTCGCCAGCCGCCTCAGATGCGGCGCGGATCGGCGACGTCCTCGATCTCCAGCTGGACGCCCTGGCGGCCCTGCCAGTCGTCGGGTTTCAGGCGGCCCGCCACGTGCACCGCGCCGCCCTCCTGCAACAGCCGGCGGCCGGCCTCGGTCTCGCCCACCCGCCAGGCGACGGCCTTCAGCTTGCCGCCGGAGCCATCGGTAAGGGTGCAGCGCACGTGGCCGCCCTTCATGGCCATGGGCCGCTCGATGCGCACGTCGGCGGCGGCGAACAGCGGCTCGGGGTTGCCGGGCCCGAACGGGGCCATGCGCTGGAAGTCGTTCCACAGCGCCCGATCGCAGGCCCGCGCGGTGACCAGGGCGTCGATCTCCAGCCCATCCTCGGCGGCCGCCACGTCCTGCTCGTCCTTCAGGCGCGCGCAGAGGAACTCCCGCAGTTCCGGGATCGAGTCCGGTCGCACCGACAGGCCCGCGGCCATGGCGTGGCCGCCGCCGGCCAGCAGCAGGCCCTCCTCGAAGGCCGCCTGCACCGCGCGGCCGAGGTTCACGCCCGGTTGCGAGCGGCCGGAACCCTTGCCGACATTGGCGGCGCGGTCGACGCCGATCACCATCACCGGCTTGCGATAGCGCTCGCGCAGCCGGCCGGCGACGATGCCGATCACCCCGGGATGCCAATCATCCTGCGCCACCAGCAGGCAGGGCGCGTCGGCCTGGTTGCTCTCGCGCTCGATGACCCGCACGGCGGCCTCCAGCACCGCCGCCTCGACCTCCTTGCGCGAGGAATTCAGCCCGTCGAGCTCCTCGGCCAGCGCCCGCGCCTCCTGCGGATCGTCGGTGGAGAGCAGGCGGGCGCCGAGGTCGGCGCGGCCGATCCGGCCGCCGGCGTTGATCCGAGGGCCCAGGATGAAGCCCACGTGGAACACCGAGGCCGGTCCCTCGGCCGTGGCCACGTCCATCAGCGCCTTCAGCCCCGGATTGCGCCAGGCGGACATCACCTTCAGCCCCTGGGCGGCCAGCGCCCGGTTGAAGCCGGTCAGCTGGGTCACGTCGCAGATCGCGCCCATGGCGGCGAGGTCGAGCAGGTTGCGCAGGTCCGGCTCCGGCCGGTCGCCGAACAGGCCGCGCTTGCGGGCCTCGCGGCTCAAGGCCGCCAGCAGCACGAAGGTCACCCCGGCGGCGGCCAGGTGCCCCTGCCCCGAGACGCAGTCCGGCCGGTTGGGGTTCACCAGTGCGGCGATCTGCGGGATCTCGTCGCCGCGCATAAGGTGGTGGTCGATCACCACCACCTCGAGCCCGATCTCGCCGGCGCAGGCCAGGGCGTCGTGCGCCGCGGCCCCGCAGTCGACGGTGATCACCAGCTCGGCGCCCTCGGCCTTCAGCCGGCGGAAGGCGGCCGGCGACGGGCCATAGCCCTCGAGGATGCGGTCGGGGACATAGATCGGCAGCTCATGGCCCATGGCCCGGAACCAGCGGACCAGCTGGGCCGCCGACGAAGCCCCGTCCACATCGTAGTCGGCGAACACCACCATCGGCCGGCGGCGCTCCAGGGCGTCCACCAGGATGGCGGCGGCCTTGTCCATGTCGGTGAACGACGACGGGTCCGGGAACTGCGCCTTCAGGGTCGGATTGAGGTAGGTCTCGCCGCCGCCGTCGGCGATGCCGCGCGAGGCCAGCGCCCGGGCCAGCGGCTCGGAAAGGCCCAGCGCGTGCTGGTGGCGGCGCACGGTCTCAGGATCGGCCGCCCGCTCGCGCCACAGCCGCCCCGACAGCGAGCGCGTGACGCCGAGGTAGCCAAGCTGTGCTGCGCCGTCCGCCAAGATCGCTCCCCTGCCCGGCCGCCACTATCGACCCGTGAAAGACGAGTCGCTAGCGCCCAGGTCCGTCACATTCGGACGCAGGCGCTACGCCGGCCGCTTCATCCGCACTTCGCGCACGGTCTGGGTCGCGGAGTTCATCACCAGGGTGTGGGTGTGCACGAAGCCGTCCTTGAACTTCACCCCGTCGAGCAAGGCGCCGTCGGTGACGCCGGTGGCCGCGAAGATCGCGTCGGCGCGGACCATCTCGTGCAGGTCGTACTTCTTGTCGAAGTCGGTGATCCCGATACGGGCGGCGCGGGCCCGCTCGTCGGCGTTGCGGAACACCAGCCGGCCCTGGAACTGGCCGCCGACGCACTTCAGCGCCGCGCAGGCCAGGACCCCTTCCGGCGCCCCGCCCTGGCCGACGTAGAAGTCGACGCCGGTCGTGGGATCGGCGGTGTTCATCACGCCGGCCACGTCGCCGTCGGTGATCAGATAGACCCGCGCGCCCACCGATCGCAGGCTGGCGATGATCTCGGCGTGCCGCGGCCGGTCGAGGACGCAGACGGTGATGGCGGAGGCCTGCACGCCCTTGGCCTTGGCCAGCGCCCGCACGTTCTCGGCCGGGGTCTTGTCCAGGTCGATGACGCCCTTCGGATAGCCCGGCCCGCAGGCGATCTTGTCCATGTAGGTGTCGGGCGCGTTGAGCATAGTGCCCTTCGGCGCCCAGGCCATCACCGCCAGCGCATTGGCCATCGCTTTTGCGGTGAGCGTGGTGCCCTCCAGCGGATCGAGCGCGATGTCGATCTTGGTCTTGCCGCCCCGGCCCACCTTCTCGCCGATGTAGAGCATCGGCGCCTCGTCGCGCTCGCCCTCCCCGATGACGATCTCGCCGTCGAGGTCGAGGTCGTTCAGCGCGGTGCGCATGGCGTCGACGGCGGCCTGGTCGGCGGCCTTCTCGTCGCCGCGCCCGGCCAGTTCCCAGGCGGCGATGGCGGCGATCTCGGTGACGCGCACCGCGTCCAGCACCAGACTGCGATCCAGGACTTCAGCGCTCATTCTCACTCCTCGGCCGCCGACTTCGGGCGCCTTTGATTTCTCAGATGCGCGCGATGCGCAACAACCTTGGACGATCGATCACCACGGGCAGGCCCGCGATCCGCTCGATGGCCGCCTTCAGGACAGACTCCGCGACCGCATGGGTGGTGAGCACGATCGGCACCCCGTCGGCGTTCTCCACCGGCTTCTGCAGGAAGCTCTCGATCGAGACGCCCGCCTCGGCGAGGGTTTCGGAGACGGCGGCGATGACGCCGGGCTCGTCCTTCACCAGGAAGCGCAGATAGGCGCGGCCGACGCTCTTCGACGGATCCACCGGCGTGAAGGCCTGGAGGCCCTTCGCCGGACCCTGGAACACCGGCCGGTTGGCGCCGGCCATCACGTCGGCGATGTCGGCGGCGACCGCGGCCGCGGTCGGGCCTGCGCCCGCGCCCGGCCCCTGCAGGAAGATGCGGCCGATCCGCGTGCCTTCGATGAAGAGCGCGTTCAGCGCGCCGCCGGCCTGGGCCAGCGGGTGGGCGAGCGGGGCCAGCGACGGATGCACCCTGACCAGCACCCCGTCCGGCGAACGGTCGGCGGAGGCGACGAGCTTGATCCGGTAGCCCAGGTCGCGGGCCATGGCGATGTCGAGGAGCTCGATCTGCTCGATGCCCTCGATCTCGGTGGCCGCGAAGTTGGGCGCGCAGCCGAAGGCCAGCGCCGCCAGGATGGAGATCTTGTGGGCCGCGTCGAAGCCGCCCACGTCCATGGTCGGATCGGCCTCGGCGTAGCCGAGCCGCTGGGCCTCGGCCAGCACCTCGGCGAAGGAGCGGCCGGTGGCCTCCATCTCGGTCAGGATGTAGTTGCAGGTGCCGTTGAGGATACCGGCCACCGACTTGATCTCGTCGCCGACCATGGCCTCGCGCAGCATCTTCACCGCCGGCGTGCCGCCCATCACGGCGGCCTCGAACAGCAGCGGCGCGCCGGTCTCCTCGGCCAGCGCCGCGAGCTCGGCCCCATGCTCGGCGATCAGCGCCTTGTTGGCCGTCACCACGGGCTTGCCGGCCCGCAGAGCCGCCTCCACCGCGGCCTTGGCTGGGCCGTCGGAGCCGCCGATCAGCTCCACGAACAGATCCACGTCCGGCGAGGTCGCCAGCGCCACCGGATCGTCGAACCAGGGCAGGCTCGAGATGTCGAAGGGCCGGGGCCTGGAGCGCGAGCGCGCCGAGACGCCGGTCACCACCACCTTGCCGCCGGCCGGCGCGAAGTCCGGCCGCTCGGCCAGGAAGCTCAGCAGCCCCGCGCCGACCGTCCCCAGCCCCGCGACGCCGACCCGCCAGGTCATCTCGCTCATCCTACTGCGCCGCCAGGGTGTTGTGGGCGCGGCCCAGGATGGCGTCGGCGTTGGCGAGGAACTTCTTCACGTTGCGGGCCGCCTGGCGGATGCGCTGCTCGTTCTCCACCAGGCCGATGCGCACATAGCCCTCGCCGTACTCGCCAAAGGCGATGCCGGGCGCCACGGCGACGCCCGCCTCTTCGATCAGCAGTTTCGAGAACAGCATGGAGCCCGCTTCCCTATAGGCCTCCGGCAACGGCGCCCAGGCGAACATCGAGGCCGGCGGCGCGGGGATGTCCCAGCCGGCGCGGGCCATGGCGTCCACCAGGGTGTCGCGGCGCTTCTTGTAGATGCCGCGGATCTCGTCGACGCAGTCCTGCGGCCCGTTGAGCGCGGCGGCGGCGGCCACCTGGATCGGGGTGTAGGCGCCGTAGTCCAGGTACGACTTCACCCGCGCCAGGGCGGCGCACATCCGCTCGTTGCCGACCACCATGCCCACCCGCCAGCCGGCCATGGCGTAGGTCTTGGACAGCGAATTGACCTCGACGGCGATGTCGCGCGCGCCCTCCACCTGCAGGATCGAGGGCGGCGGGTTGTCGTCGAAATAGATCTCCGAATAGGCGATGTCGGAGAGCACCAGCATCTCGTGCTTCTTCGCCAGCGCCACCACCTCGCGGTAGAAATCGAGGTCGACCCACTGGGCCGTCGGGTTGGACGGATAGCTGACGATCAGCACGCTGGGCGGCGGGGCCGAGTGCTTCACCGCCCGGCTGACGCCGGCCAGATATTCCTCCGGCGACGGCGCGGGCACGTGGCGGATCACGCCCCCGGCCATGATGAAGCCGTAGGCATGGATCGGATAGGCCGGGTTCGGGCAGACGATCACGTCGCCGGGCGCGGTCAGGGCCTGGGCGAGATTGGCGAAGCCCTCCTTGGAGCCCAGGGTGGCGATCACCTCGCGCTCGGGATCGAGCTTCACCCCGAAGCGGCGGTCGTAGTAGCCGGCCATGGCCTTGCGCAGGCCGATGATGCCGCGCGACGCCGAATAGCGGCCGGCCTTGGGGTCGCGGGCCGTCTCGACCAGCTTGTCGACGATGTGCTTCGGCGTCGGCATGTCGGGATTGCCCATGCCGAAGTCGATGATGTCCACGCCCTCGGCGCGAAGCCGCGCCTTGATGCGGTTCACCTCCTCGAAGACGTAGGGCGGGAGGCGGCGGATGCGGTGGAATTCGGGAGTCATTTGAAAGCTCTGGCGCCGCGAAATGCCCGGTGCGGCTGGAGGGAGCTGAAACGTCGGGCCTGGATAGACTCCGGGCGGGAGTCAGCCAAGCCATGGATCGGGAAATTCAGCCTCCGCAGGCCCCTATTGCGACTTGGGCGGCGGAGGCGGTGTAGCTCGCTTCCGCTGCCGGGCGGCGAAGGCGGCGGTGTCGCCGTCGGCGGCGGGGGCCGCCTCCTGGCCGGCCTGGCGGCGGGCCTGGGCGGCGAAGGCCTCGGTGTCGCCCAGCGACCAGGTCTCCGGGGCGGTCTTGGCTTCGAGGTCGGCGCGCGCCTGGGCGATGGTCTTCACCTGCTGTCCGTACTGGCGCACCGGCCGCACGTCCTTGGGGATCGGCGGGATGCCGGCGAAGGTCGGATAGGGCCGGCTGGTGTTGGCCGCGCGGGCCACCTCGGCGGCCACCGGCGAGGCCGCGTCGACCTTGGCGTTGGCGAACGGATTGCTCACGCAGCCGTTGAGCAGCGCGCAGGCGCCCGCGCCCGCGCCCGCCATCAGGCCCAGGGCCGGACGGATTTGGCGGCGAATCGAAAAAAGACGCGCGAAGGCATACATTTCGGCCATGGTCTTATGCGATGATCGGGACCGTTGAAAGGGTGCGCGCCGTCGCGTCCTTCGAAAAGGCTTCAGCATGAGCGCGCAGACCTCGGACCCGGCAAAGGCCGCTTCGCCGCGGAAACGCAGCGCCGCCAAACCCGCCGCCGGGCCCAAGGCCAGGCCCGCCGCAGCCGCCGCGCCGCCCGAGCCTGCCCCTGGCGAGCCCGCTCCGATCACGCCCGAGCAACGCGCCCAGATCGAGACGCTGTCCATGAACCTCGCCCGCGCGGCCATGACCGCCCAGGGCGCGATCGCCGAGATGGCGCTGAAGAACGCCGAGCGCCCGGCCGCCCTGACGCCCGACCCGTTCCACGTGGCTCCGGCGCTCACCGAGGTGATGGGCCGCATCGCCGCCGAGCCCGACCGCCTGCTGCGCGCCCAGGCCGACCTGTTCACCCGCTACATGGACCTCTGGCAGTCGGCCGCCCGGCGCATGAGCGGCGAGACGCCGGCGCCGGTGGCCGCGCCGGCCAAGGGCGACAAGCGCTTCGCCGATCCCGACTGGAGCGACAACCCGGTCTTCGACGTGATCAAGCAGTCCTACCTGCTCACCTCCGGCTGGTTGAACGGCCTGGTGGAGGGCGTCGAGGGCGTCGATCCGATGACCAAGCGCCGCGTCGAGTTCTTCATGAAGATGCTCACCGACGCCTTCGCGCCGACCAATTTCCTGGCCTCCAACCCGGCGGCCCTGAAGGAGCTGGCGGCGACCGGCGGCGAGAGCCTGGTCAAGGGCATGCAGAACCTCCAGGCCGACCTGGAGCGCGGCGGCGGCCAGCTCTCCATCGCCCAGACCGACTACCAGATGTTCACCCTCGGCGAGAACGTGGCGACCGCCCCCGGCAAGGTCGTGTTCCGCAACGAAATCATCGAGCTGCTGCAATTTTCTCCGACCACGGAGGAGGTGTTCGAGATCCCGCTGGTGATCTTCCCGCCGTGGATCAACAAGTTCTACATCCTCGACCTGCGCCCCGAGAATTCGATGATCCGCTGGCTGGCGAGCCAGGGCGTGACGGTGTTCGTCGCCTCCTGGGTGAACCCCGACGCCAGCCTCGCGGAGAAGACCTTCGAGGACTACATGCGCGAGGGCATCTACGCCGGGGTCGCGGCGGCCATGGACCAGTGCGGGACAAGCTCGGTGAATACGGTGGGGTATTGCATCGGCGGCACCCTGCTCTCCTCCACCCTGGCCCACATGGCCGCCAGGCAGGTGGCGCCCATCGCGTCCGCCACCTTCTTCGCCGCGCAGCAGGACTTCTCCGAGGCCGGCGATTTGCTGCTGTTCACCAGCGAGGACTGGCTGTCCGACCTCGAGACCAAGATGGACGCAGGCGGCGGGGTGCTGTCGGGCCAGACCATGGCCGACACCTTCAATGCGCTTCGGGCCAACGACCTGATCTGGTCGTTCTTCGTGAACAACTACCTCCTGGGCAAGGAGCCGAAGCCCTTCGACCTGCTGTTCTGGAACTCCGACCAGACGCGGATGCCCAAGACCCTGCACCTCTTCTACCTGCGCAAGTTCTACGGCGAGAACGCGCTGGCCAAGGGCGAGCTGACCCTCGACAACATCCGGCTGAACCTCAAGGACGTGAAGACGCCGATCTATGTGCAGTCCTCGAAGGAGGACCACATCGCCCCGGCCCGCTCGGTCTACAAGGGCGCCCAGCTGTTCGGCGGGCCGGTGACCTTCACCATGGCCGGCTCCGGCCATATCGCGGGCGTGATCAACCACCCCGACGCCAAGAAATACCAGCACTGGACCAATGACGCCCTGCCGGCCACGCTCGCCGACTGGCAGGCCGGCGCCGTCGAGACCCCCGGTTCCTGGTGGCCGCACTGGCTGGCGTGGCTGGCCGACAAGTCGGGCAAGAAGGTCCCCGCCCGCGACCCCGCCAAGGGCAAGCTGACGCCGCTCGGCGACGCGCCGGGGACCTATGTGAAGGTGAAGAGCTAACCTGCTTTCCCTCCCCTTCATGGGGAGGGGACGGCTCGACGAAGTCGAGCCAGGGGTGGGGAATGCACGTCCAAGCTCAGAGCTTGATCGTGACCTCCCCACCCGTCCTTCGCTGCGCGAAGTCCACCCTCCCCATGAAGGGGAGGGAAAGGCGACGTTACTAACATTTAATGCCAGCTACCTTGCATCACCCAATACCTTGCCGTAGCTAATGGCGGTCAAGGAGGCGCGAGCGTGCCCGAAGGGATCGAAATCCAGCTGAAGAAGGGCGTCCTGGACCTCTGCGTCCTGGCGCTGCTCTCGCAGCACGACAGCTACGCCTACGAGATCGCCGCGCGCCTGGCCGACCAGATCGGCATGGGCGAAGGCACCATCTATCCGCTGATGCGCCGGCTGCAGAACGAGGGCCTGGTCGAGACCTATCTCGAGGAAAGCCCCTCCGGCCCATCGCGCAAATACTACCGGCTGACCGAAACCGGCCGGGCGAGCTTTGTTTCCCAGAAGGCGGCCTGGGGCTCATTCTCCGCCGCCGTGCAATCCATCCTTGGAGGGGCGAAATGACCCGGCAGGCCTTCATGGCCCGGCTGCGGGAGGGTCTCGTCGGCCTGCCCGCGCAAAGCCAGGCCGACATCCTGGCCGACTACGAGACCCACTTCGCCGAGGGCGCGGCCGCCGGCCGCTCCGAGGCCGAGGTCGCCGCGGCCCTGGGCGATCCGGGCCGGCTGGCCCGCGAGCTCCGCGCCGAGGCCGGGCTGAAGCGTTGGGAATCGGAGCGCAACGCCTCCTCGGCCGGGGCCGCAGTGTTCGCGGTGCTGGGCCTGGGGGCCATCGACATCATGGTGCTGCTGCCGATCCTCATGGGCGTCGCCGGCGCCATCGTCGGCGTCAGCGTGGCGGTGATCGCGGTGTTCATCGCCGGCGGGGCGATGTTCGCCGCCGGTCCGTTCGGGACCTTCCCGGGCGGGGCCGGCGCGGCCCTGCTGGGCGGCCTCGGCCTGATGGCCGGCGCGAGCTCGGTGGGCGCGGTGCTGACCATCGTCGTGATCGGCCTGGTCAATGCGCTGGTCTGGTACGGCCGCCTCCACTACCGGCTGCTGAAGCCGGCGCTCGAACCGCAAGCCTGAGGGAGACGTCCAGATGATCCGCGTCCTCGCCATGATCGCCGTCGCCGGCTTCCTGCTCTCCGTGGCCTGCCTGTCCATCGCCGTCAGCCTCGCTGGGCCCGAGGCGATCGCCAGCGGGGCCTGGGCCTGGTCCGGCCCCTGGAACCACCACAGCTGGGGCCACCGCCACCACGGTTTCGGCTTCAACTACAGCTTCAGCCCCGACGGCCCGCAGGCCAGCCGCGAGCTGCCCTGGACCGGCGAGGCGCTGGATGTCGACGTCCCCGCCCACGTCCGCTTCATCCAGGCCCCCGGCCCGGCCCGGCTGGTGATCCACGGGCGCAAGGACGCCATCGATCATGTGGTGGTGGAGAACGGCCGCATCGGCCTCGACCTGCCCAACTACGACGGCGAAGCCTTCGACATCGAGCTGACCGCCCCCAAGGTCACCCGCTTCGGCCTGGGCGCCAGCGGCCGGCTGGAGATCGCCGACTTCAAGCAGGACGACCTGGACCTGCGGATCAGCGGCGACGGCGACGTCACCGCGCAGGGCTCCGCCAAGTCGGTGAAGCTGCAGATCTCCGGATCCGGCGACGCCGATCTGGCGGCGCTGGTCACCGACAGCGCCGAGGTGCGCATCTCAGGGTCAGGCCAGGCCAAGGTCGGCCCCAAGACCTCCGCCAGGCTGGACATCTCCGGCTCCGGCGGCGTCACCCTCACCAGCCGCCCGGCCCGCGTGGAGAGCCATGTCTCCGGCTCCGGCTCGATCGATCAGGACGACAGCGCCGGCGCCGCGACGCCCGCCGAGCCCTCGAAGCCGGTCAAACCCGCCAAGGCCGGCAAGCCGGTCTGACCCCCCCTCTCCCCCACGCGTCAGCGTAGAGGGGAGAGGTCGGGAGAGGGGCGGCTGTGATGATCGGACGTCGCTCCGGATTCAGCCAGGATCACGGCTGGACCAACGAAGATATTGGGATGCGGAGCCGCCCCTCTCCCTACCCTCTCCCCTCTCTCGCTTGGCTCGGGGGGAGAGGCGCTGGCTTCAGGTCGGCGTGAATTTCAGGGCGACGCCGTCGTTGCAGTAGCGCAGGCCGGTGGGCTTGGGGCCGTCGTCGAACACGTGGCCCTGGTGGCCCAGGCACTGGGCGCAGTGGTATTCGGTGCGTTCCTGGAAGGCCAACAGGTGGTCGGTCTTCCTGCCGAGCGCGCCGGGGATCGCGGTGTAGAAGCTCGGCCAGCCGGTGCCGCTCTCGAACTTCCAGTCCGACTTGAACAGCGGCAGGCCGCAGCCGAGACAGGCGAAGGTCCCCTTGCGGTGCTCGTTGAGCAGCGGGCTGGTGAACGGCCGCTCGGTGCCCTCGTGGCGCAGCACGTCGTAGGCCTCGGGCGGCAAGCGCTTCTTCCACTCCGCGTCGGAGAGCTTGCGGAACGGCGAGGCGGCGTAGGGGTCGGCGGCCAGCGCCAGGCCGGGCGCAGCGCAGGCCGCGGCGGCCGTGGCCAACAGGAAGGTGCGGCGATCGAGCTTGCTCATGCCGCTAATAGGTAGCCGAGCCGCGGCCGGTTACAAGGCTCACAGCCCCGCGCCTTCCTCCAGGCCGAGCATCAGGTTGAGGTTCTGCACGCAGGCGCCCGAGGCGCCCTTCCCCAGGTTGTCGAGCACCGCCACGAGCCGCGCCTGGCCCCGCTGGTGATTGCCGAACACGAAGAGCTTCATCCGGTTGGTCCCGTTCAGCGCCTCGGGATCCAGCTCCGCGACATAGCCCGCCGCGCCGGCGCGGGCCTTGGCGAGCTCGGCGCATTCGGCTTCCGAGGCCACCTCCACGAACCGTTCGCCGGCGTACCAGGCGGCCAGCGCCCGGCGCAGGTCCTCGGCCTCCGGCTGGCCCGGCAGCGCCCACAGGTGCAGCGGGACCTCCACCAGCATCCCCTGCGCATAGCGGCCCACCGAGGGCGCGAACAGCGGTGGATGGGAAAGCCCCGTGCGCAGCTGCATCTCCGGCACGTGCTTGTGGGCCAGGGTCAGGCCGTAGGTGCGGTAGGCGTCCGCGGTTCCCTTCGGCGGCTCGCCCTCCATCTCGGCGATCAGCCCCTTGCCGCCGCCGGTGTAGCCGGAGACGGCGTTGCAGCTCACCGGCCAGTCGGCGGGCACGATCTCCGCCTCGACCAACGGCCGCACCAGGGCGATGAAGCCGGTGGAATAACAGCCGGGATTGCTGACCCGCTTGGAGGCCGAGATCGCCTCGCGCTGGCCCTTGGCCAGTTCGGGGAAGCCGAACGCCCAGCCCGGCGCCACCCGGTGCGCCGTCGAGGGATCGACCACGCGCACGCTGTTGGAGGTGATCAGCTCGACCGCCTCGCGCGCCGCGTCATCGGGGAGGCAGAGCACGACCGCGTCGGCGCTGTTCAGCAGCTCGGCCCGCGCGCCGGCGTCCTTGCGCTTCGCCGGATCGATGGCCAGCAGCCGCAGGTCGCGCCGGGCCTCGAGCCGCTGGCGGATCTGCAGGCCGGTCGTGCCGGCCTCGCCGTCGATGAAGACTGTGTGGGTCATCTGAAGTCCCGATCATCCCTGGCGATTCAGGGACGCACAAAGAAAAAGGGCGCTCCGGTTTCCCGAAGCGCCCCAATCCGATCGCGAGTTTTCGCGCGCGGTTAGCGCTTCGAGAACTGGAAGCTTCGGCGGGCCTTGGCCTTGCCGTACTTTTTGCGCTCCACGATCCGCGGGTCGCGGGTCAGCAGGCCGTGCGGCTTCAGCACCGCGCGCAGGCCGGGCTCGTAGTAGGTCAGGGCCTTGGAGATGGCGTGGCGGATGGCGCCCGCCTGGCCGGAAAGGCCGGAGCCTTCGACCGTGGCGATGACGTCGAACTGGCCGGCGCGGTCGGTCACATTGAGCGGCTGGGCGATCATCATGCGCAGCACGGGCCGGGCGAAATAGATCTCCTGGTCGCGGCCGTTGATGGTGATCTTGCCCTTGCCCGGCTTGATCCAGACGCGCGCGATGGCGTTCTTGCGCTTGCCGGTGGCGTAGGCGCGGCCCTGGGCGTCGATCTTCGGCTCGCGGACGATCTCTTCCGTCTGCGTGCCCATGCCCTTCAGGGCGTCGAAGCCGGCGGCCTCGGTGGTGGTGGGGGATTCCGACATCGGTCCTACGCGCTCCGCACGTTCTTGGCGTTCAGATCGGCGAACGCGATGGTCTCAGGGTTCTGCGCTTCGTGCGGATGGGTGTCGCTGTTGTAGATGCGCAGGTGGGTCAGCTGCTTGCGCGCCAGCGGGCTTTCCTTGGGCAGCATGCGCTCGACGGCCTTTTCCAGGATCCGCTCGGGGTACTTGCCCTCGAGGATCTGGCCGGCGGTGCGTTGCTTGACGCCGCCCGGGTGGCCGGTGTGCCAGTAGAAGATCTTGTTCTGCAGCTTGCGGCCGGTGAACTTCACCTTGTCGGCGTTGAGCACGACGACGAAGTCGCCGCAGTCGACGTGGGGGGTGTAGTCGGGCCGGTGCTTGCCGCGAAGGCGCATCGCGATGAATGACGCCAGGCGGCCGACCACGGCGTCCTTGGCGTCGATCACGATCCACTTCTTCTCGACCTCGGCGGGCTTCAGCGAAGCCGTGGTCTTCATCATGGGAATAGGGTCCGTAAGGCTGTCCGGGACGCGTGCCGCCCCGAGGTGAGCGGCGCATATGCCGACATCGCTCGGCGGTGTCAACGCGCCAAAGAATGATGACGCCTAAGTCACGGAAAAGCCGCCTCTTTTTCCTAACGGTATTATTTTACCGCAGCGTCGCCAGCCTCGTCCTTCAGGTAGTTGGCGCTCAGCGTCTTCCTGGCCTGCGCGATGGGCAGCAGGGTCGGGTAGAACTGCACGAAGGTGGTGTCCACCGCGGCATGCGCCTCGTGGCAGCTGATGCAGCCGGCCCCCGGCGGGGTGATCGGCGCGGGCTTGTCGCTATTGAACCCGAAGAACGCCCAGCCGCCGGTCGACTTGAACCGCGCCGCGTCCTTGACGTGCACCTCGGCCCCCAGCCGGTCGGTCTGGAACTGGCCGCGCTTGTTGATCGAGCCCTTGGTGGCGCCCTTGCGGACCTCCAGCACCATCACCGTCTTGTCCGGCCAGTGACCGGTCTTCTGGAAGCCGTCATAGGCCTCGCGGTTGACGAACACGCTGTCGAACATGTGGGCGTCCGGATTGGCGGCGGCCGCCTCGGAATAGGACATGTCCATGCCGGTCGAGAGATAGACCCAGGTCCGGTAGTCCTTGGGGAACTCCATCTTGCCGTCGGCGGTGAAGCGCGGGGCAGAGGCCGGCGCCTCGGCGCGCGAGACGGCCGCGAGGCCGAGGGCGGCGAGCATGGCGGCGGCCGAGATCAGTCCAAGACGTTGCATGCGAAACCCCCGTTGAGCTTCGCCGTTGTGCGCCCGGGCGCCCACGGCCGCAATGACAGGAATCCCGCGTTTTCCGCCAAATTCCTCCCCTTCAGGGGGAGGTGGCCCGAAGGGCCGGAGGGGGTTTCCGCCGCGGACTCGCAGCTGCGCTTTCTGAGTGGAAGCCCCCTCACCCGCTTCGCGGGAGCTCCCCCGAAGGGGAGCAACTCAGATCCGCCGCACCCGCCACGCGAAGGCCACCGCCAGGCTGAAGACGATCGCCGCCATCAGCTGGTGGATCATGCCGAGCGCGAAGGGTACGGCCATCATCAGGGTGGCGACGCCCAGCAGGGCCTGCACGACGACCGCGCCGGCCACCACCCATCCAAGGATCTTGGACCCACTGGCCAGGTAGCTGGAACGCGACGCCGCCCAGGCCATGATCACGGCCACCACCAGCACCAGATAGGCCATCAGCCGGTGATGCAGCTGCACCGCCCCCTGGCTGTGCGCCAGGGTCGCCCAGAGGCCATGCCCGGCGTAGTCGGCCGGCAGCAGGCGCCCGCCCATCAGCGGGAAGTCGTTGTAGATCAGGCCGGCGTGGTTGCCGGCCACCAGGGCGCCCAGCAGCACCTGGACGTAGATCAGCCCCACCAGCGCCAGCGCCCGGCCGCCCCACGGGCTGGGCAGGGTCTGGCGCGCCCAGCCGGCCCCGGCGTCGAGCGCGGTCCACACCAGGGCGCCCAGCAACGCGAAGGCCAGGCCCAGGTGGATCATCAGCCGCTCGGGCGCCACATAGACCCGGTCGGCCAGGCCGCTGGCCACCATCCACCAGCCGACCAGCCCCTGCAGCCCGCCCAGCACGAACAGGATCGCCAGCCGCCACGCCATCCGCCGATTGATTTCGCGCCGCACCGCGAACCACAGGAAGGGCACGAAGAACGCCACGCCGAGCAGCCGGCCCAGCAGCCGGTGCGACCATTCCCACCAGTAGATCGATCGGAACTGGCCGAGGCTCATGCCGTGGTTCAGTTGCTGGTACTGCGGAATCTGCCGGTAGCGTGCGAACTCCGCCTGCCATTCGGCCAGGTTCAGCGGCGGGATCACGCCCTTGATCGGCTTCCACTCGGTGATCGACAGTCCGGACCCGGTCAAACGAGTCGCGCCGCCCACCACGACCATGGCGGCGACCAGCACGGCCACGGCGAACAGCCAGATCGCCACGGCCCGCGAGCGGTCGGATTTCAGGAACGAGGTCATCAGCTGGGCTTTGCGTCCCATTCCGGCGGAAACAGGGCGCCCCGCTACGCCCAAACCGCGCCCGCGTCCATGCTTCCCCGGGACGGCCGCGCCGGTTATGACCCGCGCATGAGCGCCCGCCTCCGCAAGCTGATCGGCCTGGTCGGCATCCTGGCCTTCCTCACCGCCTATGTCGTGGTGGTGGCGACGGTGGGCGACCACATCCCCAAGCACTGGGCCGTGCAGGGCCTCTACTTCGGCCTGGCGGGCGTCGTCTGGGGCCTCCCGCTGTTCCCGCTGATCAGCTGGATGAACCGCGGGCGCTAGGGCCTCGCCTCCCAATCAAAGATCGTCATGGCCGGGCTTGTCCCGGCCACCCATAAACGCAGGCGGCGCCAGTGATCTGCAGCGGCGCCGCTGCCGACCGTTCTGAAACGCCTGCGTTTATGGGTTCCCGGCACAAGGCCGGGAATGACGGTCAAATAGGGTGGAAAGATTTTGCATTTGCCCGCGCGGGGGAAGCCGCTAGAAGACCGCCCTCGCCGCCTGGGCCTCGCGGAGCGTGGCGCAGCCTGGTAGCGCACTTGACTGGGGGTCAAGGGGTCGCAGGTTCAAATCCTGTCGCTCCGACCAGCGGCCCGGCGGCGAGACTTCATCCGGAGCGATCTACAAACGGCCAAGCCAAGATGCGATTGACGATTCTGTCTGCGTGAATGGCGGTCGAAAGTGACGCGCAACACCTGCTACGGCGAGATTCACTGTTGTGGCGTAGGTCTCAACCACCTCTAGGTTCTCATTGTCCTTTGGCGTTCCACGCATTCCGTTGAGATGGAAAGCACCCGGGCGGCCGCCATACATATCCATGACCTCCGGATAGCGCGCGTGGACGTAGCTCGAGCCAGTCTGGTAGACGTTTGACATGAGCCGGGCCGATCCCGCGTTCATCTGAATGCCGATTTCTTCAGCGCCTTCATCCAGCCAACTTCCGACGTCTCGATGAACATCGCCTTGTCGGACAGTGAGCTTAAGAGACTCTCCCGGATTATCGCGGCGATAGTCATCAAAGTAGGTTTTCACGTAGGTCTGTTGCGGGTCCGAACGTAGCGATCCATCCGGTTCGGCCGCTAACCTCACCCAGTCCATCAATGATGTGCATTCGACGACGGTGCGAATGATGACGGCAATCTCTTGGACATAGCCGCCGAGCGCTAGCTGGATGCAGGCGTTCATGCCGCTCACGGATCTCACGCCCTTGAGCAGACAGAAGTGGCGTGCATCCGGCGCGGTATACCGAAATCCCACATGTGCGCCGGCGGATTGGTACCAGATCGGCGCAGCAAGTTGACCCGCAAACAGATCGAGGAAATGGGCCGCAGGTTGTAGTCGCTCGCGCACCGCGAACATCCTTCTCTCCAGCTCATCGGAATTGGAGCCCTGCACGCTGAGTTCCTATCGCTCTGACCATCGACCTGGCAGTGCTCGATCTGGCAACTCGCTGCTACTGCCAATACCTAAACCGAGAGATGAAAGCCCTTTGCGACCAGAGTCTTCCGGCTTGCTGTGCCTTTGACGCGCACCGATATCCGCGCAGAGCGAGGTTCAGGTTGCCCGTGAATGACGAGCCAGGCTTTCCACACGTTCGGCGGATCGCCCGCATAGCGGCTCAGTCTTCCTACGAGCTCGGTGCTTTTTTTCGAAGGCGCAAGCCTAGTCGATGTCGCCTTGCCGGGATCGTAGGGAGCTCGTTTCAACTCTTCCACATACGGCCCGGTTTGCCCTGCGCCGAGCACTCGAACGTGAGCATCGAGCTTCTCACTGGCAGGCGGCCCGTCGAACACGAGCAAGAACGAAAGACCATACTTGTCTCCGACGACCGATCCGATCTGCAATCTATCCAAATCCGCAGATCGCTTATCCTGCCGCCGCCACCAACCAGTCGCGCCTAGAGAAGCGAACCCGCTGAGGCCGCCCAAGGCACCCACCCAGGCCGCCACCAAGGTCCAATCAGGTCTCATACGCGCAAGTTAGCCCTTCAGGATCCCGTCGAGGCGCTGCTTGGCGTCCTCCAGCTCGTGCAGGATCTCGCCCAGCCGTTCGCGGCCTTCGCCGCTCAGCGCGGCCTCGGCCGACAACCCGGCGCCCGCGGCATGCTCGGCCCCGGCCGCGCCCTCGCCCTGCCCGGCCGCCACCAGCCGGCGGACGCCCTGCTCGCGGTGCAGGCGCTGGACGCCCTTGATGGTGTAGCCCTCGTCGTGCAGCAGGCGGCGCACGCCCTTCAGGACGGCGATGTCGCTCGGCCGGTAGAACCGGCGGCCGCCGGCCCGTTTCATGGGCCGGATGAAGGCGAACTTGGTTTCCCAGAAGCGCAGCACATGCTGCGGCACGCTCAGCTCGTCGGCCGCCTCGGAGATCGTCCGAAAGGCTTCCGGGCCCTTGGCCACGGGATTACGCGGTCCTCACCGCGACAGGGCCCGATCGACCCGCGCCTTCATGACCTGCGAAGCGCGGAAGCCGATCACCCGGCGCGGCTCGATGGCGGCGGGTTCGCCGGTCTTGGGGTTGCGGCCCATGCGGGCGCGCTTGGCGCGGACCTGGAACACGCCGAAGCCGGAAAGCTTGACCTGCTCGCCCACTTCGAGCGCCACGGCCATCAACTCCAGCACGCGCTCGACGAGCTCGCCGCAATCCTGGCGGGTAAGTCCCACTTCCTCGTGGACCGCCTCGCAGAGATCGGCCCGCGTCACCGTTTCGCCTTTCATGCCCGCCCGTTCCCCCGAAGCGATGTGATGAGCCTGAACTGATTGTCCCATCGGGTCAAAGACTTCAAGCGCCAGATTGTAAAGGTGGTTAAGTCCTAGAGTCGAAGAACGCAGGCGCCCCAGGTGAGGCCGCCGCCCATTGCCTCAAGAAGCAGCAGTTGGCCAGGCTTCACGCGCCCGTCCTGCACGCCCTGGTACAACGCCAACGGGATCGAGGCGGCCGAGGTGTTGGCGTGCTGGGCGACCGTCGAGATCACCTTCTTCTCGTCGATGCCCACCCGCCGGGCGACGCCCTCCAGGATGCGCTGGTTGGCCTGGTGCGGGATGAACCAGTCGACGCTGTCGACTTCGATGCCGGCGTCGGCGGCGGCGGCGTGGATGGCCTCGGAGATATTGACCACGGCGTGGCGGAACACCTGGTTGCCCTGCATCCGCAGGTGGCCGATCTGGCCGGTGGTGGAGACCCCGCCGTCGACGAACAGCAGGTCCTGCTTGGTGCCGTCGGCGCGCAGCGCGAAGCCCAGCAGGCCGCGGTCGGCGGTCGTGCCGGCCTGCAGCATCGGCTCGACGACCACGGCGCCGGCCCCGTCGCCGAACAGCACACAGGTGCCGCGGTCGGTCCAGTCCATCAGCCGGGTCATGGCCTCGGCGCCGATCACCAGGGCGCACTTCGAGCGGTTGCGGGCCACGAAGCCGTCGGCCACCGAGAGCGCATAGACGAAGCCTGAGCACACCGCCTGCACGTCGAAGGCGACGCCCACGGGACAGCCCAGCTTGCGCTGCACGATGGTGGCGGTGGCCGGGAAGGTCAGGTCGCCGGTGGTGGTGGCCACCACGATCATGTCCACATCTGCCGGGGTCTTGCCGGCCGCTTCCAGCGCGATGCGGGCCGCGGCGCAGGCCAGGTCCGAGACCGGCTGGTCGTCGGCCGCCTGGTGGCGCTGATGGATGCCGGTGCGCTCGCGGATCCATTCGTCGGAGGTGTCGACGAACTTGGACAGGTCGGTGTTGGTCACCACCCGCTCGGGCAGGTAGCCGCCGACCCCGGTCACAACGCTACGCATCAGGCTCGTCACCTAGTCGGCTCCATTGGGGGCGGCGCCGCCGGCGGCCCAGGATTCGTCTCCGGGCTCGCCTCGGCGAGCGCGGCGGGGAGCTTCCTCATATTGCGTTCGATCTCGGCCGCGAAGTCGCTTTGCGCCAGGTCCATGGCCACCCGCAGCGCCTGGGCGAAGTCGCGGCCGTTGGCGCCGCCGTGGATCTTCAGCACCAGGCCGTTGAGGCCCAGGAAGGGCGCGGCCGGCGGCGGGTTCATCCGGTCGCGGAACTTCACCAGCGCGCCGCGCGCCAGCAGCGCCCCGGCGCTGGCCATGGCGCCGCTGGTCAGCGCCGTGCGCAGCTCGCCGGTGATGAACCGCGCCGCGCCCTCCATGGCCTTCAGCGCGATATTGCCGGTGAAGCCGTCGGTGACCACCACGTCCACCACCCCCTTGGTGATGTCGTCGCCCTCCACGAAGCCGCGGTAGTCCATGTCGAAGCCGCCTTCGCGCAGCACCCGGTTGGCCTCGCGCACCTCATCGTGGCCCTTCATCTCCTCGGCGCCGACGTTGAGGATGCCGATGGTGGGCCCGGCCTTGCCGTGGGCGGCGCGGTGATAGGCCTCGCCCATGATGGCGAACTCCACCAGCCGCTCGGCGTCGCAATCGACGTTGGCGCCCACGTCGAGGAAGGTGGTCACCCCCCTGGGCGTCGGGATCGAGGCGACCAGGGCCGGCCGGTCCAGGTCGACGCTCATCCGCAGGATCAGCTTGGAGATGGCCATCAGGGCGCCGGTGTTGCCGGCCGAGACCGCGCAGGCGGCTTCCCCTTCGCGCACCGCCTCGACGGCGTTCCACATGGAGGTGCCCTTGCCGCGGCGCAGCGCCTGGGCGGGCTTCTCGTCCATGCCGATCACCCGTTCGGCGTGGCGGATGGTCACCCGGCCCGCGGCGCCGGCGTGGTGGGCGACCTCGGGGGCCAGCACCGCCTCGTCGCCGTGCAGCAGGAAGGAGACCTGATCCGGCAGCTCGGCCAGCGCGCGGGCGACCGCCGGGATCACCACGGGCGGCCCGTGGTCCCCGCCCATGGCGTCGATGGAAATCACGATAGGTTGGGTCAATAGCGGCCTTGTCCCTACAGGCGTCGGTCGGCCCGGATTCGGCGGGACGATACGCCGGGCGAGCGGGGCGATGCAAACCTCGGCTGGGAGCCCTTAAGGCTTCTGGTCCTTGAGCTTCTTCAGCATGGCGAAGGGCGACTCCTCCTCCGGCGGCGAAGCGAATTCGAACGCCGCGTCGGGCTTGCGCGGGAAGGGATCGATCTCCAGCGCCAGGTGCTCGGCGACGATGGCCGCCAGGTCGACGGCCTCGCTCTCCAGCACGTCCGGCGGATCGGGCGCCTCGGGGTTCTTCTCGCCGCCCTCGGGGTCCTCGGCGGGGGCGTAGGGGCTGCCCTTCGGCGCCGCCTGCCGCGCGATCTCGCCGCTCAGCGTCTGCTCGAAGGGTTCCAGGGTCACTGAGCACAGCTGTTCGACGACCGCCTGGAAGCGGCCGGTGATCTCCGCCCCGTCGTGCCAGGGCCGCACGGTCAGCTCGGCGACCAGCGACGGCAGGCTCTCGAGGCCGAGATCGCCCGCCAGCTTGCCACGCTCGGCGGCGTCGGGCTCCAGGCGCACCTTCACCGGCCCGCGGGCGAGCTCGTGCAGTTGCAGCGGGGTGGTCCAGGTGCGGCTCATGCCGCCCCCCACCGCACTTCGCCGGCCAGCAGCCGCTGCAGCGGCTCGGCGGCGAGGTTGTCGCGGATCTTCAGCACATAGGCGGCCAGCGCCGGCGCCCGGGCCGCGTCGGCGCCTTCGTACACCGTGCGGGTGAGCAGTCCGGTCAGCGGCTCCACGTCCGGCAGGACCGCGACGGCCGCGTCATAGGACTTGCCCCGGCCATAGAAGGCCTCGCCAAGCCGGTGCATCTTCTTGCCGACCGACAGGTCGCCGACGCCCATCTCGCGCAGGGCGTCGTCCAGGCCCTTCAGGTAGGTGTCGAACACCGCCTGGGAGATGTCGCCCGTCGCCTGGCCGCCGGCCCGCAGCCGCTCCAGCAGCAGCATCAGGTGCAGGGTGTAGAGCTCGAAGCGGCCTTCGATGGTGTCGGGGCAGGCCAGCGCCTCGTAGAGCGCCGGCGTGCGCGCCTGCTCGACCACCTGGACATAGAGCGCGCGGCCGGTCGCCAACGCGGGCCTTGGGCGGAACAGACGGTCCAGGAGCATGCGACGCCTCGATTTCGCCCGAAGAGGGGGCTAAAGGCGGCATTGAACTAAGGGGCGGCGGACGATAGGTCAAAGCCTCTTGCCGTTAGAACAGGCTTATCAGACCCGATGTTTCGTCGCGCCGCCTTCGCCGCCCTCGCCGTCGGCTACCTTTCGGTCACAGCCTGTGCGCCGATCAGCTCCTATTCCGGCTTCCAGGCCATCGAGTCCGATCCCAAGGACGTGAAGGCCGGGGTCGACACCAAGTCGACCGTGCGCAGCAAGCTGGGCTCGCCGTCGGCGACCTCCACCTTCGACCCCAACATCTGGTTCTACATGAACCAGGTGAAGGAGCGCGTCGCCTTCCGCCGGCCCAAGGTCGTGGCCCGCAACGTCACCGCCATCGCCTTCAACAAGGAGAGCGAGCAGGTGGAGAGCGTCAACAACTACACCCTCAAGGACGGCAAGGTGATCGCCTACAACGGGCGCGAGACGCCGACCCGCGGCCGCGAAATGACCATCCTCGAGCAGATGCTGGGCGCCGTCGGCCACGGCGGCGTCCTGCCCCGCCAGGACGACGAGGGCGTCCCGGGTACGCGTCCGGGCGACCGGAGGAACTAGCCCTTTTCCCTCCCCTTCATGGGGAGGGGACGGCTCGACGAAGTCGAGCCAGGGGTGGGGAATAGAGGTCCAAGCTCAGAGCTTGATCGTGACTTCCCCACCCGTCTGTCGCTTCGTTCCAGCCACCCTCCCCATTAAGGGAGGGAAAACAAAAACGCCCCGGAGATCGCTCTCCGGGGCGTCTTGGTCTCAGCGGTCGGATCCGATCAGTGGATCACCCCGTGGGCCAACACCGCCAGCAGCAGCAGGGCCACGATGTTGGTGATCTTGATCATCGGGTTCACGGCGGGGCCCGCCGTGTCCTTGTAGGGGTCGCCGACGGTGTCGCCGGTCACCGCCGCCTTGTGGGCGTCGGATCCCTTGCCGCCGTAGTGGCCCTCTTCGATCAGCTTCTTGGCGTTGTCCCAGGCGCCGCCGCCCGACGTCATCGAGATGGCCACGAACAGGCCGGTGACGATCACCCCCATCAGCATGGCGCCCAGCGAGGCGAAGGCGTCGACCTTGCCGGCGATCGCCTTGATCACGAAGAACAGCACGATCGGCGAGGCCACCGGCAGCAAGGACGGCACGATCATCTCGCGGATCGCCGCCTTGGTCAGGATGTCGACGGCGCGGCCGTATTCCGGCTTCACCTCCCCGGTCATGATGCCGGGGTTCTCCCGGAACTGACGGCGCACTTCCTCCACGACCGATTCGGCCGCCCGACCCACGGCCGTCATCGACATGCCGCCGAACAGGAAGGGCAACAGCCCCCCGAACAGCAGGCCCACGACCACGTAGGGGTTGGAAAGGTCGAAGGCCACCGCGCCCAGGCCGTCGAAGAACGACCCCGGCTCGGCATTGGCGGCGAAGTACTTCAGGTCCTCGGTATAGGCGGCGAACAGCACCAGGGCGCCCAGGCCGGCGGAGCCGATCGCATAGCCCTTGGTCACCGCCTTGGTGGTGTTGCCGACCGCGTCGAGGGCGTCGGTGGTGACGCGCACGTCCGGCGGAAGGCCCGCCATCTCGGCGATGCCGCCGGCGTTGTCGGTGACCGGGCCGAAGGCGTCCAGCGCGACGATGAAGCCGGCCAGCGACAGCATCGAGGTCACCGCGACGGCG
>JAQGIV010000052.1 GCA_028290945.1 Phenylobacterium sp.
AGTCGAACCCGATGCCGAACTTCAAGGGCACGCGCTTCACCAATGCGCACGAGACCCTGATCTGGGCGGCCAAGGGGCGCGGCGCCAAGCGCTACACCTTCAACTACGACGCCATGAAGATGGCCAACGACGAGCTGCAGATGCGCTCCGACTGGACCTTGCCGCTGTGCACCGGCGAGGAGCGGCTGAAGGACGCGTTCGGCGTCAAGGCCCACCCGACCCAGAAGCCCGAGGCCCTGCTGCACCGGGTGATCCTGTCGTCGACCAAGCCCGGCGACATCGTGCTCGACCCGTTCTTCGGCACCGGCACCACGGGGGCCGCGGCGCGGCGGCTGGGACGGCGCTACATCGGCATCGAGCGCGAGGCCGACTATGTGAAGCTGGCCGCCGAGCGGATCGCCAAGATCATCCCGGCCACGGCGGAAGAGCTGGCGGTGACCAGCTCCAAGAAGTCCGAGCCGCGCATCCCGTTCGGCCAGATCGTCGAGGCCGGCCTGCTGCGCCCCGGCGACATGCTCTACTGCCCGCAGGGGCGCCACTCCGCCCGCGTGCGGCCGGACGGTAGCCTGGTGATCGGCGACCTCTCCGGCTCGATCCACAAGGTGGGGGCCATGGTGCAGTCGGCGCCGGCCTGCAACGGCTGGACCTACTGGCACTTCAAGACCGACAAGGGCCTGGCGCCCATCGACGTGCTGCGGGCCAAGGTGCGCAAGGACCTGCCGGTCTAGAGGGGCCCGCAGGAGATTAACCGCAGAAAACGCAGACAGGCGCAGAAGGTAGGATTCTGCGTTTTCTGCGTCTGTCTGCGGTTTGGATAGCAGCGCTTCGCGCGCCCCGCGCCCGAATCAGATCAGGGAATTCAGTCCGGCTTTCGCGGCTTTCAGGAAGACGCTCGGCAGGGCGTCCAGGTCGCGGCGGGGGCTCCAGATGACGTCGTGAGCCTCACCCTCGGCGCGCAGCAATTGCAAGGTCAGGGTGAAGTGGGTGAAGCCGTGTTCGACCTCGCCGGCCGGGCGCCAGGGCGCCTGGGCGGGGGCGGCGGAGAGCGCCTCGGCCTCGCTCCAGCGGGCGGCGCGCCAGGCGGAGGTGGGCAGCGCCAGCATGCCGCCCAAGAGGCCCTTGGGCGGGCGGCGGACCAGGGCCACCTGCTCGCCGCGGGTCAGCACATAGGCGACGCCGAAGCGGTGCGGGCGCAGGGCCTTGGGCGTGCGGCGCGGATAGGTTTCGGGGAGCCCTTGGGCGAAGGCCGCGCAGTGCGCGGAGACCGGGCAGCGGTCGCAGAGCGGGGCCTTGGGGCGGCAGACGGTGGCGCCGAGGTCCATCAACGCCTGGGCCCAGTCGCCGGGGCGGTGGTCGCCGACCAGGCCGGCGGCGCGGCGCTTCAGTTCGGGCTTGGCGTCGGGCAGCGGCGCGTCGACCGCGAACAGCCGGGACATGACGCGCTCGACATTGCCGTCGACCACATTGGCCGGCCGGTCGAAGGCGATCGCGGCGACGGCGGCCGCGGTGTAGGGGCCAAGGCCCGGCAGGGCGCGCAAGGCGTCCTCGGTGTCGGGGAAGACGCCGCCGTGACCGCTGGCGACGGCGCGGGCGCAGGCCATGAGGTTGCGGGCGCGGGCGTAGTAGCCGAGGCCGGCCCAGGCGGCCATGACCTCGCCGTCGGCGGCGCCTGCGAGGTCGCTGACCGTGGGCCACAGGCTGAGGAATTTCAGGAAATAGGGCGTGGCGTGCGGCACGGTGGTCTGCTGCAGCATCACCTCCGACAGCCAGACGCGATAAGGGTCGGGATGCGCGCCGCCGCCCGGCCGGGCGCGCCACGGCAGATCGCGGGCGTTGGCGTCATACCAGGCGAGCAGCGAGGCGCGGAGGGCGGTCACGGCTCTTCGCTACCACCCCCGCTCATCCCCGCGAAGGCGGGGACTTGAAGCAGAATCGACGCAGCGGCAGGCTCGGCTTGGATTTCGGCTTACGCCGTGACCAGCGGACGCTAGATTGCGGCCATGCCCCGCACCTTGCCTTCCGTGCAGGACGCGCTCCGGATCCTTTCGGAGAAGCGCACCCGGCCGCCCCGGCGCCCGCCGCCGCCGGCCGGACGCAGCCTCGCCCCCGTACTGAAGGCGCTCGACGCCAAGTTCGGCCGGGGGACCGGCGCGCTTGCCGCCCGCTGGCGCGAGATCGTCGGCCCGGACATCGCGCGCCGCACCGAGCCGGTGAAGCTGACCAAGGGCCGGGCCGGCGGGCCCTCGTCGCTGGAGATCCGGGTGGCCGGGCCGTCGGCGGCGATCATCCAGCATCAGGCGCACGAGATCCTGGCGCGGGTGAACCTGTTCCTGGGGGCCGAGGCGGTGCAGAAGCTGCGGGTGGTGCAGGGCCCGCTCAGGCACAAGCCGGAGCCGCAGCGGCCACCGTCGCGCCGCAGCCCGCCGCTGGACGCCGCCGAGGAGGCGAAGCTCGCCAAGGGCCTGGCCGAGGCGCCGGACGGGCCGCTGAAACAGGCGCTGATGAGGCTCGGCCGCGGCGTGCTGCGGCGCGGGGGCATTTGACTCAAAACCGCCGTTGTCCCATCGCCTAGGGTCCGGGCGCGCCGAGGTGGAGGGCGCTGCCGGAATCGCGCTTAACTCCCCAATCGCACGGACGAAAGGTCGCCCCACGATGTTCAGCCGACGCCTGATGATCCTCGCCGCCGCGGCCGCCAGCCTGGCGCTCGCCGCCTGCGGCAAGTCCGGCGGCCCGACGGCCTCCGCCGAGGGCGACATGAGCATGGGCAACCCCGCGGCCAAGGTGAAGGTCGTGGAGTACGCCTCCGCCAGCTGCCCGCACTGCGCGCGGTTCAACAACGACGTCTTCCCGGGGTTCAAGGCGAAGTACATCGACACCGGCAAGGTCTACTACACGTTCCGGGAGTACCTGACCCCGCCGGAGAACGTGGCGGCGGCCGGCTTCCTGGTGTCGCGCTGCGCCGGCAAGGACAAGTATTTCACCATCCTCGACGCGGTCTATCACTCGCAGCAGGAGATGTTCCAGACCGGCGACTTCCGCGGCGTGCTGCTGCGCATCGCCGAGAGCGCCGGCCTGACCGAGCCGCAGTTCAACGCCTGCCTCAACGACGAGAAGGCGATGACGGCGCTGAACGCGCGGGTCACCCGCGCGGTGAAGGAGGACAAGGTCACCGGCACGCCGACTTTCTTCTTCAACGGCAAGAGCGTGCTCGAGGGCGAGGTGACGGAAGCCCAGCTCGACCAGGCCTACAACGCCGCGGCGAAGTAGGGCCGCGATGATCGCCTTCCGTCGCAGGATCGGACTGGCGGCCGCAGCCCTGGCGCTGGCGGCGGGACCGGTCTTGACGGCGCCCGCGCTGGCCGGCGTTCCGGCCGACGCGGTGAACGGCGACATGAGCCTGGGCAATCCGAAGGCCCGGGTGCAGGTGGTGGAGTACGCCTCGGCGAGCTGCCCGCACTGCGCCAACTTCGAGCTGGTCGAGTTCCCGACCTTCAAGAAGGTCTATGTGGACACCGGCAAGGTCCACTGGACCCTGAAGGAGATGCTGACCGATCCGGCGGAGGTGGCGGCGGCGGGCTTCCTGGTGTCGCGCTGCGGCGGCCGGGCGAAGTATTTCACGATCCTCGACCAGGTGTTCCGCAGCCAGGCGACCTGGCGCGAGGGCAATATCGGCAAGATCATCACCGACGTCGGCGTGGCCAATGGCCTGACCGTCGACCAGGTGAACAGCTGCCTGACCGACCCGAAGGCGCTCGCCGCGCTGAACGCGCGGGTGGCCAGCGCGTCCGACAAGGACAACGTCCACAGCACCCCGACCTTCTTCGTGAACGGCAAGCAGGTCGCCGGCATCGAACTGGAGGACCTCGACAAGGCGGTCTCCGCAGCGCTGAAGGCCCAGCCGGCGCACCGGACGGCCAGGAAGGGCAAGAGGCCCTAGGTGCATTTCCAGCGGCTCAAGCTCTCCGGCTTCAAGTCCTTCGTCGATCCGACCGAGTTCCGGATCGAGCCGGGGGTGACCGGGGTGGTGGGGCCGAACGGCTGCGGCAAGTCGAACCTGCTTGAGGCGCTGCGCTGGGTGATGGGGGCCAACTCCGCCAAGGCCATGCGGGCCGGCGGCATGGACGAGGTGATCTTCGCCGGCGCCTCGAACCGGCCGGGGCGCAACCACGCCGAGGTGGCGCTGACCATCGACAATGCCGACCGCGGGGCGCCGGCGGCGTTCAACGACCATCCGGTGATCGAGGTGGTGCGGCGCATCGACAAGGGCGCGGGCTCCACCTACCGGATCAACGGCCGCGAGGTGCGGGCCCGCGACGTGCAGCTGCTGTTCGCCGACGCCTCGACGGGCTCGAACTCGCCGGCCTTGGTGCGCCAGGGGCAGATCTCCGAGCTGATCGCCGCCAAGCCGCAGAACCGGCGGATGATCCTGGAAGAGGCGGCGGGCGTCTCCGGCCTGCATTCGCGGCGGCACGAGGCGGAGCTGCGGCTCAGGGCCGCCGAGGTCAACCTCAACCGCCTGGAGGACGTGGCGCGCGAACTGGAGGCCACCTTCGGGCGGCTGAAGCGCGAGGCCCGGCAGGCGGAGCGCTACAAGCGGCTGTCGGCGGAGATCCGGGCCCTGCAGGGGGCGGTGCTCTACGCCCGCTGGAACGAGGCCCGCGCCGCCGCCGAGCGGCTGAAGGGCGAGGCCGCCGCCGCGGTGCGCGCGGTGGAGGAGACGGCGCGGTCGGCCGCCGTGGCCACGACCCGGGCGGCCGCCGCCGAGGAGGCCATCAAGCCGCTGCGCGAGGCCGAGACCATCGCCGCGGCGGTGCTGCACAAGCTGGCCATCGACAAGGACCGGCTGGACCGCGAGCACGAGGCGCACGCCGCCGAGATCGCCCGGCTGGTCGGCGACATCGAACGCATCGACGCCGACGCAGCGCGCGAGACCCATATCGTCGAGGACGCCGACGCCGCCCTGAAGCGGCTGGCCGAGGACCTGGCGGCGATCGCCGACGCCATCGCCCGCGCGCCGGAGCGCCAGCCGGAGCTGGAGGCTGTGGCCAAGGCGGCCGAGGCTGGGCGCGCGGCGGCCGACGCCGAGGTCGAGCGGCTGGCGGGGGAGCTGGCCGCGCAGGAAGCCCAGAGCCGGGCGGCCGGCGCGCGGGTCGAAGAAGGTACGACGCGGCTGGCCCGCACCCGCCGGGCGCTGGACCAGGCGCGCCACGAGCGCGAGGCGCTGGGCGTGGTCGAGGGTCCGCAGGCCGCAGCGGCCAGGGCTGAGCTGGAGGCGGCCGA
>JAQGIV010000053.1 GCA_028290945.1 Phenylobacterium sp.
CACCCCCTTCGTGAAGGTGCAGCAGACCCGCGCCCACGGCGCCGAGGTGGTGATCGACGGCGACGGCTACGACGAGGCCTCGGCCACGGCGCTCAAGCTCTGCGAGGAGCGCGAGCTCACCTTCGTCCATCCGTTCAACGACGTGAACGTCATGGCCGGCCAGGGCACGGTGGCGCTGGAGATGCTCGAGGACGTGCCCGATCTGGAGGTCCTGCCCATCCCGATCGGCGGCGGCGGTCTGATCGCCGGAATGGCGACGGCGGCCAAGCACGTGAAGCCGCAGATCAGGATCGTGGGCGCGGAGCCCGCCATGTACCCCTCGTTCACCGCCCGCATGCGGGGCGTCAACGCCGGCGCGGCGTCGGGCGGGGCGACCATCGCTGAGGGCATCGCGGTCAAGCAGGTCGGCGACGTGAGCTATGGCGTGGCCCGTCCGCTGGTCGACGAGGTGCTGCTGATCGAGGAGCCGTTCTTCGAGCGCGCCGTGGCCCTCTACTGCAATGTCGAGAAGACCGTGACGGAGGGCGCGGGCGCGGCGTCGCTGGCCGCCCTGCTGGCCTTCCCCGAGCGATTCAAGGGCAAGAAATGCGGCCTGGTGATCACCGGCGGCAACATCGACACCCGCCTGCTGGCCTCGGTCCTGACCCGCGAGCTGGTGCGCGAGCAGCGGATCGTCAGTCTACGGATCATCGGCGACGACCGGCCGGGCCTGCTGGGCACCGTCTCGGCGATCATCGGCCGGATGGGCGCCAACATCATCGAGGTCGCGCACAACCGCCTCGCGCTCGACGTGCCGGCCAAGGGCGCGGAGTTCGATCTTTTGATCGAGACCCGCGACGCCCAGCATACCCAGGAAATCATGGATGCCCTGCGCGAGGCGGGCTATCCGCCTCGCGCCGTCTGAGAAGGCCCAATCAATGTTCCGTATCCTGATGATCTCGCTTGCGGCCTTGTCGCTTGCGGCCTGCCACTCCAAGCCGGCGGCGACCGCTGACCAGAGCTCCGCGGCCAAGACCTTCCTCGCGGAAAACGCCAGGAAGCCCGGCGTCCAGGTCCTGCCCGACGGCCTGCAGCACCAGATCGTGCATTCCGGTCCGGCCGCCGGCCTGAAGCCGAAGCTCAACGACGAGGTGAAGGTCAACTACGAGGGCAAGCTGATCAACGGGACGGTGTTCGACTCGTCCTACGAGCGCGGCCAGCCCGTCGCCATGCCGCTGAAGGGCCTGGTCAAGGGTTGGCAGGAGGCCCTGCAGATGATGCGTCCGGGCGACGAATGGATCCTCTACGTCCCGCCGGAGCTCGGCTACGGCGCGGAGGGCGCCGGCGGCGGCCAGATCCCCGGCGGCGCGGCCCTGATCTTCAGGATCGAACTCATCGACGTCCTGCCGGGCCCGGGGACGATCCAGGCCGGCTAGGACTCAACTAGCTTTGCGAAAAATAGCTCTGTCATCCCGGCCGTAGGGCCGCGTCAGCGGTCCGGAGAGCCGGGACCCAGGAGCGGTCGCATTGCGGAACCCCTGGGTCCCGGCTCGGCGCTTCGCTTGGCCGGGATGACAGGCAATTTTCCATATTCCAAGGCGGTCCAATTGATTGGCGGCCCCAAAACCCGCGATCACTCAAAGGCTTTTCTTTGAGGCGGCGCCGCTGCGGGTCTATGGCTCTCGCCCATGAGCGAACTCGGCGCCGCCCGCGAAATCCTGGAAACCCTGGTCGGGTTCGACACCACCTCGCGCAACTCCAACCTGGCCCTGATCGAGTGGGTCGAGGCCTATCTCGACGGCCACGGCGTGCCGCACCGCCGTGTGCCCAACGCCGACGGGACCAAGTCCAACCTCCTCGCCACCATCGGTCCCGCCATCGAGGGCGGCGCGGTGCTGTCCGGGCACACCGACGTGGTGCCGGTGGACGGCCAGCCCTGGACCTCGGACCCCTTCAGCGTGGTCGAGCGGGACGGCCGGCTCTATGGGCGCGGGACCTGCGACATGAAGGGGTTCCTGGCGCTGGCCCTGGCCGCGGTCCCCGACCTGATCGCCGCACAACCGCGCCGGCCGGTGCACCTGGCCTTCTCCTACGACGAGGAGATCGGCTGCCTTGGGGCGCCGTCGATGATCGACCTCATCAAGCGCGAAGCCCTCAAGCCCGCCTTCATCGTCGTGGGCGAACCCACCGACATGGTCGCGGTGAACGGCCACAAGGGGATCGCCTACTTCCGGGTCACGGTCACCGGCCGCGAGGCCCATTCCAGCCAGACCCAGCTCGGCGTCTCGGCGGTCATGGAGGCGGTGAAGCTGATGGCCTCGCTGACGGCGCTTGCCGAGCGGCTGGAGCGGGATGCCGACCCCGCCTCGCCCTTCACGCCGAAGGGCGCGACGCTGACCATAGGCATCGTCCATGGCGGCACGGCGGGCAACATCCTGGCCCGCGAGTGCGCGTTCCTCTTCGACCTGCGCTGCCCGCCGAGCCTCGACCCGCAAGCCATCCTCGCGCCTTTCTTCGAGGAGGTCCGGGCCCTGGACGCCGCGCTGAAGGCCCGCGCGCCGGAGGCCGGCGCCGTCATCGCGCAGCAGTCGGGCACGCCGTCCTTTGCGCCGGAGCCCGACGGGGCGGCGGAATCCTTCGCCCGCAGGCTGGCCGGCGACAACGGCCCGCCCCGCGCCGTGGCCTTCGCCACCGAGGCCGGGCAGTTCCAGCGCGCGGGCTTCTCCACCGTGCTCTGCGGGCCGGGCTCTATCGAACAGGCCCATCAGCCCGACGAATATGTGGAGGTCGCTCAGATGGAGCGCGGGGCGGCCTTCATGCGCCGCCTGGTGGAGTGGGCCTCCGCCTCTCCCCCCGCGTAGCGGAGAGGGAGAGGGCAGGAGGGGGCGGCCTACCGCTTCGGCTGGATAAAGGCCCGGCGCAGGAGAAGATCGAGCGGGTTCCAGGTCATGGCGCGCGCGATCGCCCACGAGCCGGCCGTGCGCGTCGCCTGGGCCTCCCGCCGCGCCTCGAGCGCGACGCCGATGTTCCGGATCCCGGAGGCGAGGCCTCGGACCGGCGTCGCGATCTCGCCGCGCGTGGCGTGCCGCGCGAACAGCACCAGGGTCGCCAGGATGTGCAGCGGCAGGGTCAGCCAGAACAGCGCCGCCGGCGTGTTCTTCACGAAGACCCAGAAGCGGTTGCGGGTGCCGTGGAACACCGCGAAGTCGCTGCGCCGCCCGCCGGTGGAGGCGGAGCCCACGTGCCGCACCACGGCGTCGGGGACGAGCAGCGTCGGCTCGCCGACCAGCCGCAGCCGATAGCCCAGGTCGACGTCCTCGCAGTAGCAGAACAGCCGCTCGTCGAAGCCGCCCACCCGCAGGAACAGCTCGCGCTCGACCAGCATCGCCCCGCCGCAGGCCGAGAACACCCAGCCGGGCTCGATCGCCCCAGGGTTCTTGTGGGTGTAGCCGCCGCGGAACGGATAGCCGGCCAGCGCCATGACATCGCCCAGGCCGTCGAGCCGGGTGGGATCGTCCGCCATCAGTTGGCGCGACGCGAAGGCGTGGACGCGCGGATTGGCCGTCGCGGCCGCCACGAGGCGCGCCAGCCAGGCCGGCTCGGCGAAGGCGTCGGGATTGAGCAGCGCGAGCCATCGCCCCCGCGCCGCCCGCGCGCCCTGGTTCACCGCCGCCGCGAACCCCAGGTTCCGCGGGTTCTCGATCAGCCGGATCGCGGGGTCCGCCTGCGCCGCGGCCTGGGCGGTGCGGTCGCTGGAGGCGTTGTCGACCAGGATGATCTCATAGTCCGGATAGGTCTGGGCGCGCACGGCGGCCAGGCATTCGGCGAGCGTCGGTCCGCTCTCGTAGACCACCACCACCACGCTGACCTGGGGGCCAAGGGGCTTGCCAATCGCTGCGGCTCGCGCCATCCGAAGAGTCACTCCCACCATCTGGACCGATATGACGAAGATCGCGCCCCTGGCCTTGGCTGAGGTCCTGCTTATCACGCCGAAGCGCCATGGCGATGCGCGCGGCTGGTTCGCCGAAACCTGGAGCCGCGAGGCCATGTCCGCGGCGGGCGTCGAGGCCGAGTTCGTGCAGGACAACCAGGCGTTCAGCGCCAAGGCCGGCACGGTCCGCGGCCTGCATTTCCAGCAGGCCCCTCACGCCCAGGCCAAGCTCGTGCGCGTGCTGAGGGGCGCGATTTACGACATCGCCCTGGACGTGCGCCCGGGCTCGGCGAGCTACGGCCAGTGGGTCGGCGCCGAGCTCACGGCCGAATTTGGCGAGCAGCTCTTCATCCCGCGGGGCTTCGCCCACGGCTATGTGACCCTGACCGACGACTGCGAGCTCTTCTACAAGGTCGACGGCCTCTACGCGCCGCAGACCGAGGGCGGGGTGTTCTGGAACGACCCGGACCTGGCGATCCCCTGGCCGATCCAAGGCGAGCCGATCCTGTCGGAAAAGGACAAGGTCCTGCCCCGGCTGAAGGACATGGCGAAGGCCCAATTCTAATCCGGTGTTGAATCGGACCATTCTTCGAGCACTGAGGCGTCCGGCTCCGCGCGGTGGTGCTTCGCTCGCACGCCCTTGAATGCTTCCGCATCCACCAACCGCCCCAACGCCCAAACCGCCGCCCCACGCACCAGCGGAGAGGCGTCGTCCAGAAGCCGCTCCGCCTCGGCGGCCAAGGCCGGTTCGCCCGAGTTGCCGATGGCGTAGAGGACGTTGCGGACGAACCGGTCGCGGCCGATGCGCTTGACCGGGCTCTTGGCGAAGAGGGCGCGGAAGGCCGCGTCGTCCAGGCGGGCGAGGTCGGCCAGGGATGGCGCGCGCAGCGCCTGGCGGGCCTGCAGCTTCTGCTCGGCGGCGACCGCGGCGAACTTGTTCCACGGGCAGACCGCCAGGCAGTCGTCGCAGCCGTAGATGCGGTTGCCCAGGGCCTCGCGGAATTCCCGCGGGATCGGCCCCTTCAGCTCGATGGTCAGGTAGGAGATGCAGCGCCGGGCATCGAGCTGGAAGGGCGCGGTGAAGGCGTTGGTCGGGCAGACGTCCAGGCAGGCGCGGCAGGTCCCGCAGTGCATCGTCTCCGCCGCGTCCGGCGCAAGCTCCAGGGTCGTCAGGATCGATCCCAGGAACAGCCAGGAGCCGAATTCCTGGGAGACCAGGTTGGTGTGCTTGCCCTGCCAGCCCAGGCCGGCCTGCTCGGCCAGCGGCTTTTCCAGGAGCGGCGCGGTGTCCACGAACACCTTCAGCTCGCCGCCGAATTTCGCCTGCAGCCAGCGGGCCAGCGCCTTCAGCCGGCTCTTGATCAACTCGTGGTAGTCGTCGCCCTGGGCATAGACGCTGATCGTGGCCCTGGTCGGCTCGGCCAGCACCGCCAGCGGGTCGTGGTCAGGGCCGTAGTTCATGCCCAGGACGATCGCCGAGCGGGCGTCGGCCCACATGGCCCTCGGGTGCGCCCGGCGCCCGGCGGTCTCGGCCAGCCACGCCATCTCGCCGTGCCGGCCGGCGTCGATGAATTCGGCGAACCGCGCGCTGGCGGGCCAGGCCTCGTCGATTTTCGTGAAGCGGCAGAGGTCGAAGCCGAGGGCGAGCGCCGCCTCTCTGATTTGAGATTCTGGGCGGATCAGGTCGCAGGCTCTGTCAGAAGTCGAGATCGTCATAGTGCGTGGCAGGCGCGAGGCCCGGCCAGCGGTCCGCGAGCAGCGGCCGGAAACAGGGCCGGGATTTCAGCTTCATGTACCACGTCTTGACCGCCGGGAAGCCCGTCCAGGGCATATCGCCGCAATAGTCGATGACCGAGAGGTGGGCGGCGGCCGCGAAGTCGGCCAGCGACAGCTTGCGCCCGGCCAGCCACTCGCGGTCCTGGAGCAGCTTGTCGATGTAGAGCATGTGGTTGCGCAGGCCCTCGCGGCCCTGGCGCAGGTTGCCCAGGTCCGGCGCGCCCATGCCCAGCAGGCGCTTCTCCATCTTCTCGTGCAGGATGTAGCCGCCGGCCTCGAAGTCGAACTTGCGGTCGAACCAGGTCAGCAGGCGCCGGGCCTCCGCCCGCTCGCCGGGGTCGCGGCCCAGGAGCGCGGGCTCGGGCGACGTCTCCTCGAGGTGGTCGAGGATGGCGCGGCTTTCGCAGAGCACCAGGGTCTCGTCGCCGTCCGTCTCGACCAGCACCGGCAGCAACCCGGAGGGGTTCATCGCCGTCAGTTCCTTCGGCCGCTCCCAGTAGCGCACCTGGACCTCGGTGAAGGGCAGACGTTTCTCGCCTAGCGCCAGGCGTACCTGGCGCGAGGCGGGATCCAGCGGAAAGTGATGCAGGGTGCGCTTGAGGGTCATGCTCGGCTAACGCGAGGCGGATCGAATCGTTGGCCTCAATGGACCCCGGACGCGTTAAGGGCGCGTTTACTAGCTTTCCGAGGCCTAGCCGCCGGCGGGTTTTGTTTCGGCGAAGGCCCCGCCGTGCGGCTCCGCCCGGCCGCGCGGATCGGCGTGGATGATGATGTCGGCCGACGGGAAGGCGTTCAGCACGCGCTTCTCGGCCGCGACGATGACGTGATGCGCAGCTTCCAGGGTCAGGTCCGGATCGAGGTCCACGTGCATCTGGATGTGGACATAGGGGCCGGACGCGCGGGTCCGCAGCTGGTGGACGTCGGTCAGCCTCCGATCCTGCGTCATCAGCTCGACGATCTTCGCGCGCACCTCGTCGGGCAGTTCGTGGTCCATCAGCTGGCCCGACGCCTCGCGGAACACGCCCACCGCACCCCAAAGCAGGAGCGCGGCGATGACCAGCGCGGCGACAGCGTCGAGCCTGGCGATCCCCAGCCAGGCGGTCGCCGCGATCCCCACCAGCGCGATCAGGTTGGAGGCGAGGTCGGCGGCGTAGTGCGCCCGGTCGCCGGAGACCGCCACCGACGAGGTCTTCTTCAGCACCCGGCCCTGGGCGCCGATCAAGAGCCCGGTGAGCAGGATGGAGACCGCCATCACCGCCACCGCCCAGCCGCCGTCCTGGATCGGCTTGGGCGTCATCAGGTCGCCGATCGCCTCGCGCGCGATCAGGGCGGCGGAGGCGAACACCAGCCCGGCTTGAACCAGGCTGGCGAACCCTTCCGCCTTGCCGTGGCCATAGCGGTGCTCGGCGTCCGGCGGCGCCACGGCGTAGCGGACGGCGAAGAACGTGGTCAGCGACGCCAGGAGGTCGAGGCCGGAGTCGGCCGTGGAGGCCAGCAAGGCGATCGACCCGGAGGAGAGCCAGGCGGCGACCTTGATAGTCACCAGCACGGCCGCGGTCGCCACCGAATAGAGCGTCACGCGCCGGGTCAGGGCGGCGCTCTCGACGGCTGACAGGCCATGGGTCGCGTTCATGGCCCGGAACCTAGCCGCGTCGGCGCCGCAAGCCAGCGCGAACGACTCTCAGTTTGGTCAGGCCGCCTGCCTCGGCATGGGTCCCACATAGCGCGACTGCGGGCGGATCAGGCGGCCGCCGGCCAGCTGTTCGCGGGCGTGGGCGATCCACCCGGCCACCCGGCCGGTGGCGAAGACGCAGGTGAAGGCCGAGGGCGGGAAGGCCAACGCCTCCAGCAGCAGGGCCGTGTAGAACTCCACGTTGGTGTCGAGCGTCCGGTTCGGCTTCTTCTCCTTCAGGATGGCCAGCGCCGCCGCCTCCACCGCCTCGGCGAAGGCCAGCCGTCCCGGCATGATGTTGGAGCCTTCCGTCAGGCGGCGCACGGCGGCCTTGAGCGCGTCGGCGCGCGGGTCGCGGACGCGGTAGACGCGGTGGCCGAAGCCCATCAGCCGGTCGCCGTGGGCCAAGGCGTCCTCGAGCCAGGCACGCGCGTTCTCGGGAGTCCCGATGCCGTCCAGCATGTCGATGATCGGCCCCGGCGCCCCGCCGTGCAGCGGCCCCTTCAGCGCGCTGATCCCGCCCAGCACCGCCGAGGTCAGGCCCGCCCGGGTCGAGGCGATCACCCTGGCCGCGAAGGTCGAGGCGTTGAGCCCATGGTCGCTGACGGTGACAAGGTAGGTGTCGAGCGCCTCGACCTCGGCGCGGCTGGCCGCCTTGCCGCGCAGCATCCGCAGGATGTCGGCCGCGTGGCTGAGCGCGGGATCCGGCCGCACCGGCGCCTCGCCCGCCTGGGCGCGCACCATGGCGGCGGTGAACACCGCGGGCGCCGCGGTCAGCCGCAACGCCACGGCCAGCTCGTCGCCGTCGGCCAGCCGCGCGGTCAGCGCGCGCATGCCCTCGATCGGCGTGCGGTCGAGGAGGCCGGTGTCGAGGGCGGAGACCTCGGCGAACACCTCCAGCCGCGCGGCGCCCAGCGCCGGCGCCAGGTCGTCCGGCAGGTCCTCGAAGAAGCCGTCCCACAGGAGGCGCGTGACCTCCTCATAGGTCGTGCGGCCCGCCAGCTCGTCCAGCGACCGGCCCCGGATGATCAGCCGCCCGGCCTGGCCGTCGACTTCCGACAGCACGGTGTCGGCCGCGACGACGCCTTCCAAACCATCCGACATGGGAACCTCCAGAACTCGCTTGCTGATCCCCAGAAAAGCCCCCAGACTGCTATCGTCAATCTTGATCAATATAATCAACCTATGGCCGTCACCGCCGACTGGATCGCCGCCGAGGAAGCCCGGGACCGCCTGGGGGTCCGCCCGCAGACGCTCTACGCCTATGCCAGCCGCGGCCGGGTGCAGGTGCGCCAGGATCCCGGCGACCCGCGCCGCAGCCTCTATCGCGCCGCCGACATCGCAGCCCTCGCCCAGCGCAAGACGCGCAGCCGCAAGGTCTCCGACGTGGCCGCCGGGGCCATCGCCTGGGGCGAACCGGTGCTGGCCTCGGAGATCACCACGGTGGCCGGCGGGCGCCTGTTCTATCGCGGCCGCGACGCCATCCGCCTGGCCGAGAGCGAGACGCTGGAATCCGTCGCCCGCCTGCTGCGCGGCGGCCACGGCGCGGCGCTGAAGCGCACCGAGCGGCCCGCGCCGCCCCATCACGCCGACATGCGCACCCGGGCATATCTGGCGCTCGCCGCCCGCGCCGGGACCGATCCGCCGGCTCGCGGCCGCAACGCCCTGGTGCTGGCCGTCGAGGCCGCGACCCTGCTCGACGTGCTGACCGACGCCGTTGCGGGCGAGGTCGGCGGCGGGGCGATCCACAATCGGCTGGCGCTGGCCTGGGGGCTCGGCCCCGGCGGACCGGGCGCCGACCTGATCCGCCGCATCCTGGTGCTGGTGGCCGACCACGAGCTGAACGCCTCCGCCTTCGCCGCCCGGGTGGCGGCCTCGACCGGCGCATCGCTCGCGGCTTCGGCGCTCGCGGGCCTGGCGACCCTCTCAGGCCCGCGCCATGGCGGCGCGACGGCGGCGGTCCGCACCTTCGCCGCCGAGGCCGCCCAGCTCGGGCCGCGCCAGGCCATCGCCAACCGCCTCGTCGAGGACCGCGCCCTGCCGGGCTTCGGCCACATGCTCTATCCGGACGACGACCCGCGCGCCGCGGCCCTCCTGGAGCGGTTCACGGCGCCCGGCGAACTGCAGGCCCTGCGCGAGGCGGTGCTGGCGGTGACCGGCCTCGCCCCCAACGTCGACTTCGCCCTGATGGCGGCATGCGAGGCGCTCAAGCTTCCGCACGACGCTCCCTTCGCGCTCTTTTCTGTGGCCCGCTGCGCCGGCTGGATCGCCCACGCCATCGAGCAGGGCCAGGCCGATACCCTGATCCGCCCGCGCGCCCGCTACGTCGGGCCGGAGCCGGACTTCGGCTAGGGAGTGTACCAGCACGCTCAAGGGCGTGTGTGACCCCGGCGACCAGCGACAAGCGGACTCTCTGAATGACGGTTCAGGGTGCGCACCCGGCAGCGCCAAGGCTTCAAGGGGCTGCAGGCGTTCGTGGCGCGCCGCGTCAAGCCTTCGCGGACGCCCGGCTGGACACCTCTCGGTACCAGCGCCACACCGCACCGCGGCCGTCATCGACCGGCAGCTTCATCGCGTTGGCGGCGAAGTCGATCGTCACAAGCGCCGTGATGTCGGCCGCCGAGAAGCGCTCGCCTGCGACGAAGGGAACTTCCGTAAGCCTTCTGTCCAAGTCTGCGTAGAAGTCCATGACGCGGAGCCGGCTCCGGTCCACTAGGGCGGGAATCTGCTCGTATCCGTGCGGGCCGGAGATCGCCCGCCCTTTCAGCCCCGCGGCTGCGTTGCGCACGCCTTCCATCACCGCTGCGAAACCCTCGAGTTCAGCGCGCCTCTCCCACATGGTCACTAGCGCCTTGTCCATCGGATCGATCCCGAGAAGGGGCGGATCGGGAAAGCTCTCCTCCAGATATCGCCAGATCGCCGGGACCTCGCCGATCGCCGTACCGTCCGACAGCACAAGGGCCGGCACGACACTGCGCGGGTTGATGGCCTTGTACGCGTCTGAGAACTGCTCCTTGGCGGCCAGGTCGACCGGCACGAGCGTCAACTCCAAACCCTTCTCGGCGAGATAGATCCGCACCCGCCGCGAATTCGGGGAGCTGGGGGCGTGGTAGAGCTTCAGGTCCTGGGGCCACATAGCGCCTTCTCCTTGCTGAGGGTTGCGGCGGCTCAGCCGGCCGTCTTGCCGCCATCGACGGTCAGGATGTGGCCGGTGACGTACGAGGCCGCCTCCGAGGCGACGAACAGCACAGCTGCCGCGATCTCCTCGGGGCGCGCGGTGCGACCCATCGGCACCTTGGCGGTGAGCGCCGCCTTGTTTTCTTCGGTGCCGGTGAACCGGTCCAGCAGGGCCGTCTGCGTCGCTCCGGGGGCCACGGCGTTCAC
>JAQGIV010000073.1 GCA_028290945.1 Phenylobacterium sp.
TCGGCGAGTCGTTGCTGGAGGCCATGCGGGCGGCGCGGCTGCGGAGGCGGCGGGACGACCACGCGCGGGCCCTGCGGCCGCGGGACGCGCGGGGGCTGTGGTCGACCTATTCGCACGCGCTGGGGGCGGAGATCTGCCGGCGGCTGGTGGAGGGGGAGACGTTGATCGCGGTGTGCCGCGACGCGGCGATGCCCTGCTATTCGACGGTGCTCAACTGGGCGCGCGCCGTGCCGGAGTTCGGCGAGGCCTATGCGCGGGCCCGGCGGCTGGCGGCCGACTACCTGTTCGACGAGGCGCGCGAGCTGGCGCTGGCCTCAAAGCCGGGGACGGTGTGGGTCGACCGGCTGAAATTCCAGGTGATCCGCTGGCAGGTGGCCAGGCTGGCGCCGCGCAAATATGTCGAGGAGATGCCGCGCGACGAGGTGAGCGAAGCGCGGCGGGCGCGAGAGCGGGCGACCGAGGGCTGGCGGAACGCGGTGCGGCGCTGGGACGAGGACGACGACGACTGAGGCCAGGCGTTGTCGGCGACCGGCGCCGCGCCCTGTGCGCCGAGCCTCAGGGGACGAACCGGCTCGCCTGCAGGAACTGGTCCGTCGCGGGGTCGAAGTCGCCCGCGGGGGTGGCGATCGACCTCAGGATGTAGTTGCGGAACTTGAGCACCACGATGCGCTCGCGCACGCGGTGGCCGGACAGGACATAGTCGAACTGCCAGGCGCGGCCGGCGTCCATCGCAATCTCATGCAGGCCGGTCACCTGCGAGGACCCGATGGCGGTGGTGAGGACGTCCTTCGGGTCGACGTCTTTGGTGGAGGCCGAATAGTCGGCGACCCGGGCCATGAACAGGGCGTCGCCGGCGCGGGGCATGAACACCGTCAGGACCGGGAACGAAGCGGCCTGGCCGGTCGTGGTCCGCTGCTCGGTGAGCTGGGTCCCCGTCGGGTAGCCGAGGTAGAATTTGAAGTCCTTGTAGAGCGTGCCGGTCCAGCCCGCGGCCGGGGCGACGGGCGCCCCGGGGCGTGGGGCGATCTGCGCGGCGGCGGGGACGGCGGGCAGGGCGGCGGCGGCCACGACGGAGGCCGCCAGCAGGGCGAGGGGACGCATGGGCGCTCTCCGATCTGGTGAGCGGACCCTAGCACAGGTTGTCGGCGCCGCCGGGCATAGGCGAGGGCGCCGGCGGCGCGATTTATTTTTGTCGGCGGGTCGGGGCCGCCGTCCGTCTTGCAGTCAGGGCCACAACCGACGACCGCTTGAAGGAACACATCGATGATCACCATTTCCGCCTTCCGCTCGGTCCCGCCGTTCGCGCAGGGCCAGGTCCGCGACCTGCGCGTCCGCTGGGCGCTGGAGGAGGCCGGGCTGTCCTACCGCACGCGGCTGCTGAGCTCGGGCGACCAGGACAAGCCGGAGTACCGCGCCATCCAGCCGTTCGGCCAGGTGCCGGTCTATGAGGAGGACGGCAAGACGCTGTTCGAGAGCGGCGCCATCGTGCTGCACATCGGCCAGCGCAGCGAGGCGCTGCTGCCGAAGGACGCCGCGGCGCGGGCCCAGGCCGTGCAGTGGCTGATCGCGGCGCTGAACTCCATCGAGCCGCACATCATGAACGTGGCGGTGATCGGGCTCTTCTACGCCGAGGAGGAATGGGGAAGGCTGCGGGCCCCGGGCGCCAAGGCCTTCGCGCGGCATCGGCTGGGGTCGCTGGCCAAGGCGCTGGGCGACAAGCCCTATCTGGACGGCGCGCGGTTCACCGCCGGCGACCTGATGATGGCCACCGTGCTGCGGATCGTCCCCGAGCTGCTGGACGGCGAGCCGCGGCTGGCGGCCTACCTCGAGCGCTGCACCGCCCGGCCGGCGTTCGGCCGGGCGCTGGCCGCCCAGATGGGCGACTTCAGCGAGGCGGCCTGACGCCGTCGGTGGAGGCGGCGCGCGCCGCCTCCGCCGCTAGCGGGGATAGCCGCCGGGGGTCACCGGGTTGCCGCGCTGGTCGTAGTAGACCCCGTCGGCATGGCGGTAGGTGCGGTTGGCGGTGGCGTAACGGCTGTGGCTGCCGCGGCGATAGTAGGCGTGGCGGGAGGACGAGCCGCAGCCGCTCTTGGCGATCTGGTGGCCAACCACGGCGCCGCCGAGGCCGCCGATGATCGCGCCGCCGCCGCCGCGCGAGATGGAGTTGCCCAGCAATGCGCCGCCGACCGCGCCGATCGCGGTGCCGGTGTTGGCCCGGCCGCGGCAGGAGGCGCTGGCGTCCGTGGCGCCGGCGATCAGCGGTAGGGCCGCGATCGCCGCCAGGGCGGCCATGGAGAAGGTGTTGCGCATGTCGGTTCCGATGTCTCTCTGTTGTCCCGGCTTCGATAACGCGCGGCGGGGCCTTGCGGGTGCAAGGCGCAGGTCGAACGTGGCCCGGCCTGGGCGGCGGCGCGCGCCCGCCGCCACCCGAGCGGCCAGGCCGGGCGGCTTCAGGCGAGGCGAACGCGACCGCCGCAGAGGCTAGTTGCCGCGGGCCGCGGTGCGCTTGCCGGCGTTGGACATCGGGCCGCCGAACTTGGCGCGGTTGGCGGGCGTGTCGGCCACCGGGCCGTTGGTTATGGTCTCGACTGTGTAGCTGGCCGGGGCGGCGGCCGTGTCGACCGAGGTCGCCGAGCTGGAGACCGTCGGGCCGATCGGGGCGACATAGGCGGTGTCGGCCCCCGCGCCGACCGCGGCATAGACCGGCGGGGCGCTATAGGCCTGAGCCACGGCCCCGCGCACCTGGCGCATGGCGTCGTCGACGGCGCGCTCCTGGCACGAGCGGCCGAGGTTGCCGGCGCCGGGCCGCTCCTGGCCCAGCTCGTCGCAGATGTCGCGGGCGGTGGTGGTGATCCGCCGGCGCAGCTCGGTCTGGTCGGCCGTGTTGCGCAGGTCGAGATCGTTAAAGCTCACCACGCGCGACAGGCTGGCCGGGGGCTCGCCGCGGCCGTTCCACTGGCCGGTGACGGTGAGCTCTTCGACGCTCTGGGCGAAGGCCGGGGCGGCGGCCGCGGCGGCCAGCGCTGCGACGCCGGCGGCGATGAGAAGATTGCGCATATCGCGCTCCTATCCGAAGCGGCGCCGCGGATGCGGGCGCCTGCCGGGACCCAACATGGCTTTGGAGGTTTGGGTTCCGCCCGCCGGCCCCGCGGCGTTGACGCCGGCGTGGCGAAGGGGGCCAATGGCGAGGCTTCCGGGGGTCGGTCCATGACGCATCATCTGAAGGCGGGACTCGCGGGCCTGGCGGTCGCCCTGTCCCTGTCCTTGGCCGGGGGCGCGCAGGCCGCCCCGCAGCGGGTGCCGGACACCGGGACCCCGGCGGTGGTGATGGACGTGCCGGACGGCTGGATCCTGCAACGGCTCAGCGCGATCACGCTCAACGTCTTCAATCCGCTGCGCACCGCGGTGATCTCCATCACCCTGGAGACCACGCCGGCGAACCCTGATCTGAACCTGTTCCGCGACAACCTGTTCCGCGCCGCCGAGTGCAGCAGCCTGAACCGCGCCGAGAGCCTGCGGATCGGCGGCCGGCCGGCGCAGGTCTTCTACTGCCAGCCCAAGCAGACGGCGCTGGCGCCGGCGCGGGTGGCGCTGGTCAAGCTGGGCGACACCCATGTGCTGGCGGTCAGCACCACCTATCGGCTGGACGCCACCGGGGCCGACATCCAAGGCCTGGAGAAGGTGATCGCCACCAGCCGCTACGAGGACGCGCCGAAGTAGGGCGCGGCTCGCCGAAAGAGGTCTAGGAGGGCTCGTCCAGCCGGCCGAGGGCCTTCAGGCCGGCGCGGTAGCGGCGGGACTTTTCCTTGGCGGCGCGGATCTCTTGCCGCAGCGCTTCGAGGAGGCGATCGGCCTCGGGGTCTTCGGCGTCCCATTGGGGGGATTCCGGCGGTCGTTCAGTCATCGAGCAACTACGCGCACTGTCGAGGAACGAGCCCCCGATCCCTGTATCATTCGATAAGGGAGCCGGAAGCCGATTTCCAGCCGAAATGACGGTATGGGCGCGCAAAAAGCCCTGCACAAACAGCAAAGACCGTTTGCATTTTTCGGAACGGAAATTAAGTCGGGAACCCCACGGAGGGCCGCCGCGTTGTGCGGCCCGGGTGTGCAAGGGCGGGTTGATGGCTTCGGCTGCGCGACGGGTGGCTGCTGTCAGACAGGTGCTCGTGGTCGAGGACGACCACGGGATCTGCGAACTGATCTCCGACATGCTGGGCGCCGAGCGCTTCGAGGTGGCGTGCGTGGCCTCCGACCGCGAGGCCTATCAGCGGCTCGGCGGGGCGGCGGCGGTGGACGCCCTGATCGTCGACGTCAACCTCGGCCCCGGCACCACCGGCTTCGACGTGGCGCGGTTCGCCCGGCAGCGGAACGCCGGCCTGCCGGTCATCTATGTGAGCGGCCAGGCGAGCCGCGACTCCTTCAAGGCCTTCGGGGTGCCGGGCAGCTATTTCGTGGCCAAGCCGTTCACCGCCGACGAGCTGGTGGACGCGGTCGAGCTGGCGATCGGCGAGGACTGATCGCCGCGACGCCCCGCCGGCCGGCGAATTAATTGAATTTCAAGCATGTTCTCCGACCGTGTGCGGAACCCGACATTCGGCCCGCTGGTTGACACCCGCCATGTCCAAACCGCCCGTCGAGCCGCCGAGCTGGGCTGACGACCAGACCCCCGACGAAGTCGCCCGCGCCATGCGCGAGCAGCTCGATGCGGCTAAGCGGCGGATGCGCGCCTACCGGGATGAAATGGAGGCCTCGGGCCTGGCGATCGGCCCGGCTCCCGGCGCGCCCGACACGCCGGTTTGACGGCGCGCGCATGGACAAGCGGGACTGTTGGACCCTAGGCTGGGCCGCCAGGGGGCGGTTCGGAGGGTCCAGGTGTCCAGCGCCGACGAGTACCGGGCGAAGGCCCTGCTGATGCGCCAGCAGGCGGCGAAGCAGATCTCGCCCGATCTGCGCGAAGACTATGAGCGCATGGCGCATGGCTGGGAGGCGATGGCCAAGCGGGCCGACCGGCGGCCCGTCGATCTTCCGGAGCCCGGCCCGCAGGACGACTAGCCGGCCGGCGCCGCCAGCTCGGCCTTGTCCCACACCGCCAGCACGCCCAGCTGCGACAGGGCGGCGAACATGCGGTGCAGGGTGAGGAAGTGCTCCGTCCCGAAGGCGACCATGTTGGGACGGGCGAGCGCCTCGGTCGGAACCATCAGCCCGCCCTTGACGCGGACGCAGAGTCCGCGGTCCAGCAGGGTGGCGGCGTGGCGGCGCACCGTCTCGATGGGCAGGCCGATGCGCCGCGCGACGCTGCTGATGTTGACCGGCCGGCGGAGCTCATCGGCGATGTAGTCGTCGGGCGAGGCGCCCTCGCCGCCGCGCTGGTCGGCCGCCAGGTGCTCGGTGTTGCCGCGCAGCACCTCGATCAGGATGACCCCGCTCATCAGGTCGCCGATGGCCTGCATCACGCTCTCGATGACCCGCAGGGCGTAGCCGTTGGAGACCCTGGCGACGGTGCGCAGCGGCGTCAGCTCGCCGCCGAGATCGACGCTGGGCGGCGGCAGTTCCTTCAGCAGGCCGAGGTCGCGCAGCTGGTAGTAGAAGGCGCGCAGCCGCTCATAGCTTTGGAAGGTGGTCTCGAAGTACTGCGGCGAGTTCACCGCGCGGGTCGGCACGATCACCCCGCCGCTGACCGCCTCGCAGGTCCCCCGGGCGACCAGGCCGCGGACCCGGCGCCGGACGGTCTCGAACGGCAGGCGCAGGGAGGTGGCCAGCGCATTCATGCTCACCGGCCGGCGCAGCGCGTCCGGCGGCGGTGCGTCGGGCGCGGCATAGGTCACCTGCAGGTCGGCCTGGCGGCTGATCGAGTCGACGTTGGCCTGGCTGATCGCCGAGATCAGCAGGGCGTCGAGGAGATGGTCCTCGCCGCGGAAGATGGCGATGGAGTCCAGCAGGTAGGCCATGGCGAGCCGATTGGTCAGGCGCGCATCGGCGAACGGCGACGACGGCCGCTCGACAGCGGCTTGGCCGACGGACATCGGCATCCGGATTCCCTCACGTTCGGCGAACAGTGCGCGCCGATCGTGCGGCAGCGTCAACGCGGGCCGCCCCCACCGTGGGGAGTCGCGACATTCGGGCGCAGGCCGGCGAGCGGTGGGGAGCGCCGCCGAAACGCGTTACCCACAGCTGTCGCGGCCCGTGCGGCATCCCGCCACTTGCCGCATGCGGTGCGGCTCTGGCTAAGTCGGCGGGGGGCGGCTGGAATTCTGGAAGGTGGGGGCGACATGCCCGAAGCGACCTATGTGGCGTTCGTCTCGAAGGCCCAGCGCGGCAAGCTGCGCACCATGCTGCAGACCGAGGACATGGGTGAGCTGAGCTGGCGCGAGAAGAAGCGGCTGTTCGGCTCGGAGTTCTACTTCTCCGGTCCGCCGACCCTGGCCAGGCAGGCGCACGCCTACGTCACCAAGTGGCTGGCCGGCCACTAGCGCCGAAGGACCCGTCGACGAGGGGCCGGCGCATCGGGGCCGACGTGCCCTGGTCGGTGGCCTGGACGGCCGAGCAGGCGTTCCGCGTCCAGCCGTCGACCGACTTCCCCGGACTGCTCGAGCTCGACCAGCGCCACGCGCCGGGGGAGGGCGAGCCCAACTTCGCCGCCGTGCACGTCAGCCGCCAGCGGCGCGGGATGATCGACCACCTCTGCCATATCTGCGGGACGCCGACCGCCGTGGGCGACCGCTGGGTGTTCCCGGTGGCCTCCGGCGGCCTGGTGACCATGACCGACGGCCAGGTGGGCTGGGGCTGCAACGTGCCGCCGGTGCACGGGGCCTGCGCCGAGATCGCGCGCCGCGAATGCCCGCACCTGTCGCACCTGGTGGAGGCGCCGCTGCAATGCGGGGACGACGAGGGGCGGCTGATTCATCGAACCGATGTGACGCCGGGCCTGGAGGCGATCGCCGCCCAGATGCCGGCCGGCCAGGCGGTGGTGTTCTCCTGCTACCGGCTCTACCGGCCGGCGTTCACCGCCCGGGTCGAGCAGGCCCGCGCCGACTGGGAGCGGGCGGCCCGGGCGCGGCGCGGCTAGGACGCGGCGCGGTCGGCGGGCTCGCCGAGCTTGGCCGTTGGGTGCTAATCTGGCCCGCAAAGATCCTTGGGAGGACGTTGCATGTCTCGCAGACATTTCCTGGCGGCCGCCGTCGCGGCGCTTTCCATCGGCGCGGTGGGCGCGGGCGTCGCCTATGCGGCGGTTCCGCCGGCGATCAGCGCGGCGCTGGCCGACAAGGGCCGCCCGGAGGCCGAGGTGAAGCGTGACGCCGCGCGCCATCCCGGCGAACTGTTGGCCTGGGCCGGCGTGAAGCCGGGGGACAGGGTCGCCGACTTCATCATGGGCGGCGGCTATTTCACCCGCATCCTGTCGGCGACGGTGGGGCCGAAGGGCCACGTCTATGCCTACCAGCCGGCGGAGTTCATCAAGTTCCGCGCGGCCTATGCCGACGAGCAGAAGGCGGTGGCTGGCGCCTATCCCAACGTCACGCCGATCTCCAGCCCGTTCAGCGAGCTGAAGCTGCCGGAGAAGCTGGACCTGGTGCTGACCGTGCAGAACTACCACGACCTGCACCTCAAGCCGTTCCCGGCCGACAACGCCGCCAGGATGAACGCCGAGATCTACCGGGCGCTGAAGCCGGGCGGGGCGTTCGTCGTCGTCGACCACGTGGGCCCGGCGGGCGAGGGCGTGCCCGACAAGCTGCACCGCATCGACCCGGCGCAGGTGCGCAAGGAAGTCGAGGCGGCGGGCTTCAAATATGCCGGCTCGAGCGACCTGCTGAAGGACGCCGCCGACGCGCACACCGCCAACGTGTTCGACCCGTCCATCCGCGGCAAGACCGACCAGTTCGCGATGAAGTTCGTGAAGCCGAAGGGGTAGGGAGACCCTTCTCCCCTTGCGGGAGAAGGTGTCAGCGCAGCTGACGGATGAGGCGTCGCGCCGGCGGCCCCTCTTTCGTTTGAGCTGTTCGCAGAGGCCGAGAAACCCCTCTTCCGACCTGCTTCGCAGGCCACCTTCTCCCGCAAGGGGAGAAGGTTACGCCCCGTCACATTACACTGACGTCATGAATTACAATTCGTATAGATTGTGAAATCGAGGTCATTACTCAAGCTTAAGAAGACTTGGCGGAAGCATAGACCTACATCGTTCCTGTCGGCGGCCAACACCGCCCCAAACATTCGAACTTCAGAGGGAACGAGACCATGACCAACTTCGCCGCCAAGATCGCCGGGATCGCCACGCTGGCGCTCGCCGCCCTGCCCGTCGTCGCCCTGTCGACCAACGCCCACGCCGCCCCGGCGCCGGTGACCGTGAAGGTCGCCGACCTGGACCTGGGCTCCAGGGCCGGGCTCACCGCCTTCGACCGTCGCGTCCAGCAGGCCGGTGCGCGGCTGTGCCACGACCAGCAAGGCCTAACGGCCAAGGACGGCTGCGAGCAGGCGGTGCGCGCCGAGGCCCGCGAGAAGCTGACCCAATATCTGAGCAGCCGGTCCGCCCCGACCGCGCTGGCCGCCGCCCGCTAGAGCTCTCCCCGACACGGACGGCGTTCAGAAGGCCCGCGAGCCTCCCCTCGCGGGCCGAACGGCGTCTAGAGCCAGCCGGAGCGTTTGAAGGCGACGAACAGGCCGCCGCACAGCGCGGCGATGGCGGAGAGCGTCGCCGGATAGCCCAGCCGCCAGTGCAGCTCGGGCATGAACTGGAAGTTCATCCCGTAGATGCCGGCGATGGCGGTGGGCACCGCCAGGATGGCGGCCCAGGCGGCGAGCTTGCGGGTGATCACCCCCTGCCGCTGCTGTTCCAGCAGGTTGGAGACCTCGAACACCGAGGAAAGGCCGTCGCGCAGGCCCTCGACGCGGGTGAGCACCCGGCGCACGTGGTCGCTGACGTCGCGGAAATAGGGACGCACCTCGGCGTCGAGGCCCGGCAGGTTGAGGTGCTCCAGGCGGCTCGCCACCTCTTCCATGGGGCTCAGGATGCGGCGGAAGCGCATCAGCTCGCGGCGCAGGGTGAAGATGCGGCGCACGTCGGCGCGCGACAGGAAGGCGTCCAGCGCGCGGGCCTCGGTGGCCAGCACCTCCTCTTCGATGTCCTCGACGATGGGCATGTAGCCGTCGACGATGAAGTCGAGGATGCCGTGCAGCACATAGTCCGGCCCGTGCTCCAGCAGCGCCGGCGAGGCTTCCAGATGGGCGCGCAGGTCCTTGTAGCTGCGGGCCGAGCCGTGGCGCACCGAGACCACATAGCTCTTGCCCATGAAGATGTGGGTCTCGCCGTAATGGATCTGGTCGCCGACCAGCTCGGCGGTGTGGGCGACCACGAACAGCTCGTGGCCGTAGACCTCGACCTTGGGCAGCTGGTGGGCGGTGAGCGCGTCCTCCACGGCCAGCGGGTGCAGGCGGAACTTCTGGGCCAGCAGCCGCAGCTCGGTCTCGTCGGGCTCGTAGAGGCCGATCCAGACGAACTCACCCGCGCGCAGCGCCAGGCCGGCCTCGGTGAGCGGGGCGGCCCGGACCCGGCGGCCCTTGCGGTAGACATAGGCCGAGACGACGGTCATGGAGCCTCCCGGGCTTGCCGCAGGAACAGGCCGATGGTCAGGGCGACGCCCAGCACGACGACGAAGCCGCGGATGATCCGCTCATCGACGCGGCGCAGCAGCTGCGCGCCGAGGTAGCCGCCGGCCATGGCGCCGATCGCCAGCACCGCCACCCTGAGCCACGGGATGTGCGGCGTGAACAGGAAGATGGCCACGGCCGCGGCGTTCATGATCGAGGCCAGCACGTTCTTGGTGGAGGCGGCGATGCGCACCGACTGGCCGGCGGCGGTCAGCGCCGCCAGCATCAGGAAGCCGATGCCGCCGCCGAAGTAGCCGCCGTAGATCGAGATCAGGAACTGGACGACGCCGGCGGTGGTGCGCGACAGCCGGGGCTCGGCCTCGACCGGGCGGCGCACGAAGCTGCCCCAGGCGAACAGGGCGGTGGCGAACAACACCAGCCAGGGCACCAGCCGGGCGAAGAAGGTCGACGGCGTCAGCAGCAGCAGGCCCGCGCCCAGCGCCCCGCCCGCCAGGCTGATCGCCACCAGGGTGCGGAACGACAGGCCCGCCGCGCCGGCCACCAGCTTGCGGCCCACCCAGCCGGTGGTCACCTGGCCGGGGAACAGGGCCAGCGTCGAGGCGATGTTGGCGGCCCGCGCGTCGAGGCCCGACAGGATCAGGGCCGGCAGGGTGACGAACGAGCCGCCCCCCGCCAGCGCATTCTGCACGCCAGCCCAGACGGCGACGGCGAAGAGCAGGCCAAGCATGGGCTTCCCCTAGCCTCCCGGCGCGGCCGTGGCCAGGGCGCGAGAGTCAGGCGTGGGGTCGGCGGCGCCAGACCAGGCCGCGGCCCTCGGGGCGGGCGTCGCCGAACGAGCGGTTCTCGGTGGGCGCGCGCTCGGGGCGGACGGGCGGGGTCTGGCGATCGGTGAGCCGGGCCAGGCGCCGCTCGGCGCGGACCAGCCAGGTCTCGGCCTCTTCGATCAGGGCGAGGCGCTCGCGCTCGTCGGTGACCGCGCCGGCGCGGGCGAAGGCGCGGTCGGCCTCGGCCAGGCAACGCTTGATCTCGTCGAAGCGGCGGTTGGGTTCCTCAGGCGGCATCACCCGGATGAGAACGGCCGAGCCGGGCGGCGGTTCGGCCGCGCCGCAGGATGTGATGTGGCTCAGGCGTCGTCGCGGCGGGCGAAGCTGAACAGCGCCCAGACGCTGGTCAGCGCCAGCCAGGCGCTGACGAACGGGTGCGCGCCGGCGAAGTCCCAGGCGCCGCCGAGCAGGTTCGGCAATCGGTCCATGCGGTCTCCCCGTGGGGGTGGAGGCCGTCCCTTGGCGATGATCATCGTCGACAACCGTTCACCATCCGCGAACAAGCTGCGTTAACGGCGGTTAAGCCTGCGGCGCCCGATCTGGCCGGTGAGAGCGCGTCCGGCGGCTCGCCTCGGGGGGCGCCAATAGCGACCCAAATTGGGTCCCATAGCGTGCATCAACCCCCTAAACAACTAAAGCGGGAAATCTAATCTTAACTCGGTGAATGTTCCTCTCCCAACAGATGGGGACAGGACGATGCCCAGTATCGATTCGCGTCAGAACAACATCGATTTTCGAAGCTCCGGTATCGGGGGGCAGGACCTTCTAGCCTTCCCAAGTCTTTGGCGGCGCCTGGTGATGGCGGGTCTTGTGGTGGTCGCGGCCCTGCCGGTGCTGCCGTGGCCGGTGATCGGCGCCTGGGGCGCCGCCTGGCTGCTGGTCAGCGCCTGCGAACAGCTGATCGCCCGGCAGCGCGGCTACATCGCCGCCGATCCCGCGGGCCTGCTGGTGTCGTTCGGCCTGGCCGCCCTGACGGCGGCGGCGGCGATGCTGCTGATCGTGCACGGCGAGGGTGGCGCGCGGCTGTTCGCCGTCGCCCTGATGGGCTTCTCGATGCTCAACATCCTGCTGCGCTTCTATGCGAACCCGCGGATGCTGCTGGCGACGCTGGCGCCGCACGCGGCGGTGATGGGCCTCGTCTGCTGGGGCCTGGCGGTGAAATACTGGCAGGCCGGCGAACATCTGCGGGTGCTCACCCCGGCCGCCACGCTGGCCGTATACCTGCTGTTGCTATGGCCGGCGCGCAACAAGCTGACCGACGCCTGGCTGCGGCTGCTGCACGCCAAGGCCGCGGCCGAGGAGGCGAACCGGGCCAAGTCCGACTTCCTGGCCGCCATGAGCCATGAGATCCGCACGCCGCTGAACGGCATCCTCGGGATGGCCCAGGCCATGCAGGCCGACGGGGTGGCGGCCCGGCACGTCGGGCGCCTGCGCATCATCCGCAGCTGCGGCGAGACCCTGCTGGCGATCCTCGACGACGTGCTCGACCTCTCGAAGATCGAGGCCGGCCAACTGAAGATCGAGCCGCGCGAGTTCGACATGGAGCACGTCACCCGCGGGGCGGTGGCGACCTTCGCGGCCCAGGCGGGGAAGAAGGGGCTGGGCTTCGACTTCTCCATCGACGGGCCGGCCAAGGGGAGCTTCGTCAGCGATCCGGTGCGGGTGCGCCAGGTGCTCTACAACCTGGTCTCCAACGCGGTGAAGTTCACCGACCAGGGCTCGGTGGCGGTGGGCGTCAGCTACGCCGAGGATCGGCTGCGGCTGGAGGTGGCGGACAGCGGGGTGGGCATCGCGCCGGACAAGCTGGACGCAATCTTCGAGAAGTTCGTGCAGGGCGACGCCTCGCTGACCCGCCGGACCGGCGGCACGGGGCTGGGGCTGTCGATCTGCCGCCAGCTGGTCGAGCTGATGGGCGGCGTCATCGTGGTGAGCAGCGCGCCCGGCAAGGGCTCGGTGTTCACCGTCGACCTGCCGATGCCCCGCGCGGAGAGGTGGCCCGACGAGCCGGCCGTCCACGCCGGGCCCACAGAGCTCGACTTCACCGCCGCGCCGGTGGCGATCCTGGCGGCCGAGGACAACGAGGTGAACCGCCTGGTCCTGACCACCCTGCTCGACCAGGCCGGGGTGTCGCTGACCCTGGCCGGCGACGGCGCCGAAGCGGTGGAGGCCTGGCGCACGGGCCACTTCGACCTGGTGCTGATGGACATCCAGATGCCGGTGATGGACGGAGTTAGCGCCACCCGGCAGATGCGCACCGAGGAGGCGGAGACCGGCCGCGCCCGCACGCCGATCATCGCGGTGACCGCCAACGCCATGCCGCAGCAATGCGCCGAGTACCGCTCGGCCGGCATGGACCTGGTGATCGCCAAGCCGCTGCAGGCGGCGCAGCTGTTCCAGGCCATCGAACGCGCGCTGGCCGGCGAGCTGGCCGCCGCCGCGGCGGCGGCCTAAGCCATGGCGCCCCCGTCCGCAGCCGTCATGTCGCCGCACCCGGATCCCAACGAGGTGGTGCGGATCGCCTCGGCCGACAGCCGCACGATCCTCGAGCGGCTGAGCGGGACCGACCTGGTGGAGCGAGGCTGCGTCACCGTGATCAGCGTCGAGGCCATCCGCGAGCGCGCCGGCCCACGCTGGGAGCGCAAGCGCGACGACGTCTGGGCCTATGTGGAGCGCAAGTTCGACGAGCACCTGTCGTTCCAGGACATCCGCCACCGGATCAACGAGACCGACTTCCTGGTGGCGATGACCACCGAGGAGGGCATCGCCGCCCAGGCGATCAGCCTGAAGATCCTGGAAGACGTGCTGATGTTCTTCGTCGGCGCGGCCGAGGCGATGGACCTCAATGTCCGCGCCGTGACCGAGATCCGCGGCGACGCGATCACCACCACCGAGGTGGACCTCACCCGCATCGCGGCGGCCCGCGAGCGGCCCTCGGCCCAGCCCTACCAGCATGAGGTCGACCCGCGCGAGGCGCGGCGGCGCAGCCCGATCTCGTTCGTCATGGTCTCCGGCGAGCGGGTGCGCGTGGACTTCGCCCTGGAGCACGTGGTCAGCCTGCGCCACAACGTGACAGCGGCGCTGCGCGTGCAGCCGACCGTGCGTTCGCTGCGAAACGGGGCGGTGATCCCCTCGGCCGCCTTCGCCGGCCTGGCGGACGACGACATCGCCTTCATCGATCGCTCGACGCTCGACTACGGGACGCTGTTCATGCCCAAGGACGTGCGCAACGATCCCTCGCTGATCCTGCCGGCCTCGTTCCGCACCATGGGCGGGCGCAAGGGGCGCAACACCCTGATCGGCGTCGAAGGGACCCGCCCCGAGCAGATCCGCCAGGGGGTGATGGTGGAGCTGGTTGACATCGACCTCGGCACCCCCACCGCGCGGTTGGCGGAGGTGGTGGGCCTGCTGAGCCAGCTCTGCCGCGGGGTGCTGGCGCGGCTGCGGCCGGCTCGTGACGCGCTGGCCCCGGTGCGCGGCGCCAAGCTGCACGGCCTGACCTTCGACGCCCGCGAGTTCGACCTCGACGACGACCGGCTGGCCCGGGTGCTGCAGGCCATGGCTCTGCAGGCGCGCGGCAAGGCCCCGGCGCTGATCGCCCAGGGCCTGGCCGATCCGGCCTGGCTGGCGCGCGCCCACGCCGCGGGCTTCACCCACGCCTCGCACCACACCCCGCCGCTGACCGAGGGCGCGGCCAACCCCTAGAGCCGGAACGCCGCCGGATCGCGAGATCGTGGGCGCTTTGTTCACTTGGGTTAATGCGCGCGACGTCGGTCGGCGCAATGTCGTCCCGAGGGAAGGATGTTTTCGGTGCGCAACTATCGGATCTACGGCCTCGGGTTGGGCGGCCGTTTCGTCTCGATGCACGAGGTGGAGCGCGACACCGACGATCAGGCGCTGGCGGAGGCCCGGAGCCTGCTGCCGGGCGGCGAATTCGAACTCTGGGAGCAGGGCCGCTTCGTAGCGCGCGTGAACCTGTCGCGGGGAGCGTCGCCCCGCTCCGCCTGAGGCGCGCGGGGTCAATGCGCATGCGACGCCGGCGGACCTTTCAGGTGCAGGTAATTGGCGTCGAAACCGGCGAAGGCTTCCAGGGCGCCCACGTCGAGCACCTGCAGCACCCCGCCGCGCCAGGTGATCAGGCCCTCGTCGCGCAGCTGCTGGAGCACGCGGTTGACGTGCACGGAGGAGATGCCGGCGCTGTCGGCCAGGTCGGTCTGGGAGAGCGGAAACTCCATGATCGCGTCGGGGGCGAGATCGACGGCGTGCAGCCGCGCCCGCACTTCGCAGAACATGTGGGCGATCCGCTGGGGCGACGGGCGGCGGCCCATGTTGACCAGCCATTCGCGGAGCACCGCCTCGTCCACCAGCGTCGCCCACCAGAGGGCGCGGGTCAGGGTGGGGTGATCCTCGGCCAGCACCTCCAGCCCATTGCGGGGCAGGAAGGCGATCACCGAGGGCGTGAGGGTGGCGATGGCATGGTCCATCTCGCCGAGCAGGGAGACGTGCAGGTCGCAAAAGTCGCCCGGAACCAGCCAGGCCATGATCTGGCGGCCGCCGTCGGGCAGCATCTTGTAGCGGCAGGCGAAGCCTTCCAGCACCACGTGGACGTGCTCGGGCGCATCCCCCTCTGCGATCAGGTCCTCGTGAGCGCCGACCGGCCGAGCGCCGACCATCAGCTTGGCCAGGGCGTCCTTCTCTTCGTCGGAGAGCGGCGCGCCGTGCTCAAGCTTGCGCACCAGAGGATTGGCCATGCGGACCTCGTCCGGCTGTTGAGGCCGCATCTTATCCCCCTGTCGGGATCGCATCTTAACCTATGTTTGCAAGCGAAGAGGGGGAACCCGCTACGATCACGCCCGATCGGCCGGATCCACCCCGCGGGCGCCCAAGCGCCTCGGCCTCCCGCCCCGTGCGGGAGATCATGTGTCGGCGTCGCTCAACATCAGTCCGGAACACCGGCGGCTCATCGCGAAGCTGGAAAGCATCGGGACCCTGACCGCCGGGGAGCACGACGCGCTGACGGCCCTGCCGCTGCGGGTCCGGCAGATCGCCGAGGACACCGACATCGTCCGCGAGGGCGACGCGCCCTCCGACTGCTGCCTGCTCGTGGAGGGGTTCCTCTGCCGCTACAAGATGCTGCCCGACGGCGGCCGGCAGATCCTGGCCATCCACACCGCCGGCGATATTCCCGACCTGCAGAGCCTCCAGCTCAAGGTCATGGACCATTCCCTGGGCACGCTGACGCCCTGCAAGGTGGCCTTCATCGGCCATGCGGCGCTGCAGGAGATCACCCGCAACTATCCGGGCGTGGCGGCGCTGTTCTGGCGCGACACCCTGATCGACGCGGCGATCTTCCGCGAGTGGCTGACCGGGGTCGGCCGGCGGACCGCGCACCAGCGGATCGCCCACCTGTTCTGCGAGATCCACATCCGGCTGAAAGCCGTGGGCCTGGCCAACGGCGACGGGTTCGACCTGCCGATCACCCAGGCGGAACTGGCGGATTCCCTGGGGCTTTCCACGGTGCACGTGAACCGCGTGCTGCAGGACCTGCGCCGCGGCGGCCTGATCCAATCGCGCGGAAAGTACTTGGCCGTGATGGATTGGCGAGCGTTAGAGGAAGTGGCGGGCTTCGATCCGCGATACCTGCACGTCCGCTGACTGGAGACGCATGGACCTGATCCTTCAGCCGGTCATGGTCGACACCGGAGAAGAGGGAGAAGGCTGCCTCGTCTTCGCCGAAGGCTGGCTGGTGGCCGTGCTGGTGCGGCTGTCCGACAGCCATGAGGACGAGTCCGGCTACTGGTTCCTGGAGAAGGGCTTCGGGCGGCTGGACCGCCCCGATCCGCCGAGCTTCTCGGATCTGCCGACCGCCGAGCAGTGGATCAAGGAGCACCTGGAGATCCGCCGCCCGCCCCGCTGGCCCGGCGATCCGGGCGAGGCTTAACTTAGGTTATTCGACGTTCCGCGAGAGCGTGGTTCGAAGGCTGTGTGGTTGGGCGACTCGTCGAAAACCTGGAGCTCTACGGGCGGCTCTCCGAGCTGGACCGCAGGGCCATCGCGGCCCTGCCGCTGACTCTGCGGCGCTTCGAGCCGGGCGAGGACATGGTCATCGAGGGTGACGCCCCCTCCCACTGCCGGCTGCTGATCTCGGGCCTGGCCTTCCGCCACAAGACGCTGCGCGACGGCCGCCGGCAGATCATGAGCTTCCACGTGCCGGGCGACATCTGCGACATCGAAGGCCTGCTGCTGTCCATGGACCACAGCGTCTCGGCGCTCAGCCGCGCGGAGGTGGGCTTCATTCCCCATCTGGCTATGGAGGCCCTGCTGGACGGCCATCCGGCGATCAGCCGGGCGCTGTGGCGCACCGAGCTGGTGGAGGCCGCGGTGGCCCGCGAGTGGATGGTCGGCATGGGCCGCCGCACCGCCTATGCGCGCATCGCCCACCTGTTCTGCGAGATGTACGCCCGGCTGGGCGCCATGGGACTGGTCGAGAACGGCCGCTGCCGCTTCCCGATCACCCAGACGCACCTGAGCGATTCCCTGGGGCTTTCGGTGGTGCACACCAACCGGGTGCTGCAGGCGCTGCGCGGCGACGGCCTGCTGTCGTTCCGCGGCGGCGAGCTGATCGTCCACGACTGGCCGGGCCTGCAGGCGGCCGGCGAGTTCGACCCCGCCTACCTGCACCTGCGCAGCGTCGCGGCCTGACGGCCGGCCAAATCCACGCCGCGGCGGGATCAATCGTCAAGCTTCAGCGTTTGTCTCACAGCGGAGCTTCGTCGGGTTGGCGGAGCCCGTCCGTTTGGGACAGCGCCGATGATCGCGCCCCTCACCAAAGCCCTCACAAGCCCCGCGGCCGGGCCGGCGGCGTCGGCCGTGGCCGTGGCGCTGGCCGGCCTGCTCGCCGCCTCCTGGATCGGGGGCGCGCATCGCGAGGCGCGGCTGCAGGCCCAGGTCGGCGCGCTGGCCGCCCGCAACGAACAGGCCGGGACCTACTGGCGAGCGCAGCTCTCCAGCTGCCGGGCCGAGGCGGCGACGCCCGCCCCGCCGCAGGGCGCGATCACCCGCGCGTCGTCCGAGCGCGGCGACGAGGTGGCCGACCGGCTGGCCACCCAGGGCCCGGCCGGCTTCGACGTCTGCGCCCGCATGGAAGCCGCCGACCAGGCCGTGCTGGCCTCGCTGCGCGCCAAATGATCGGCCGGGCGATCTCTGCTGTGCTGCTGGCCGGCCTGCTGACGGCCGGCTGCACGACCGCGCGGACGCCCGCGACGCCGGGACAGGCGCTGGCCGCCCAGCCCGCGCCCACCGCGCCGGCGGTGGTCACCCGCGAGGTGGTTGTGAAGGTCCCGGTGAAGGCCGCCTGCGTGCCCAGGGCCCTGTCAGCCGCGCCGAAGTACCCGGACAGCGACGTCGCCCTGCGCGACGCCGGCGGGGCGGCCGACCGCTACCAGCTGCTGGCGGCCGGCCGCATCCTGCGGGCCAAGCGGCTGGCCACGCTGGAGCGGGTGATCGAAGCCTGTCGCTGAGGCGCTAGTTGCCCTCCGCCGCGGGGGCGCCATTGGCGTCGCGAGGGCCGGCGCCGGGGTCGCGGCCCTGCTTCTCCAGCTCACGCGCGCCGGCCAGGATGCCCGGCATGGCGTAGTTGCCCTCGTGGCAGGCGTATTCATAGATCGGGCCCTTGGAGGCGTTCAGCGCCACCTCGCCGGTGAACGGCGCGGTGAAGTTCTCCGGATCGCTCACCGTGAAGCGGTAGAGGATCTGGCGCGGGCCGATGCGGGTGAAGCGCTCGGTGACCTTCATGTTGGGGCCGGCGCCGCGGAAGCCCTGCTCGGGCCGCAGGTTGATGGTCTCGACCACCAGGGTGTCGCCTTCCCAGTGGCCGATGGCGTCGCCCATCCACTTGCGGACGCCGGCGGGGCCATGCCGGTCGGTGAGCGGGATGATGCGGGTGTCGTGCACCATCTCCACCTCGATGGTCACCGCGTCCCTGGTCTGGAAGATCTGGTAGTTGTTGTTGTAGAGCAGCGGCAGCATCGGCGGCCCCGCGGCCGAGCCGAACGACATGATGCAGCGCTCACCCAGCGAGCGGGCTTCCGGGCCGTCCCAGGCCGAGCGCTTGAAGCGCTCCGCCAGGCGCTTCTTGCCCGCTTCGGTCATCGGCGGGAGCTTGCCGTTGGCCGGCTCGACGAGGATCGAGGTGCGCTTCTGGCCGGCCACGGCCATCACCTCGGTGCCGGGATCGGTCCAGGCGAAGTTGTAGCCGCAGTCGCTGCCCTTGAAGCCGCGCCCGCAGTCGTAGGGCAGGTCGGTGGTCTTGATCTTCGGATCGGTGGGGGCGTTGGCCTCCTTGATGAACTTGGCGTTGCTCTTCTCCACCGTCGCGGCGTCGGCCGGCGGCATGGCCAGCTGGGCGCCGTACTTGGCGTCGCGCTCCAGGGTGGTCAGGGTGGCGTTGGTCCACACCCCCTCCAGGTCCGGCTGGCCGAAGGCGTTCTTCGGGGCGTGGTAGGCTTGGCTGGAGGTCGTTGGGGCGGCCTTGGCGCCGCCGGGCTGGGCCAGCGCCGGGGCGGCGGCGAATGCGGCGCAGAGCGCCACCAGCGAAATGGCTGTGGACTTCATCGGTCTGCCTCCCTCGCGCAGATGGCGCGAAACGTTTCTTTGTTATGGCCTGAGGTTACCGCCCAGTCGGGCGCTGTGACAACGACGGTCTGGTTGCGCGCTTGAAACAGCAGCCGGGCGGGGCTAACGGCCGTGTCCATGAGCGATACGCCCCCCGACCGCCTCTCCGTCGATCCCGCCAGCCCCTACTATGACGCCGAGGCCTTGGCCCGCGGCGTGGGCATCCGCTTCAAGGGCCAGGAGAAGACCAACGTCGACGAGTACTGCGTCTCCGAAGGCTGGGTGCGGCTGGTGGCCGGCGCCGCCAAGGACCGCCGCGGCCAGCCGCTGACCCTGAAGCTGCAGGGCCCGGTGGAGCCCTACTTCAGGGACGCGCCCTGAGCCTCGGGTCGCCTGCGCGTTTGCGCCGCAGAGGGTGCGACGCGCGGCCATAGCGCCAACTGCGGCGGATTGGTGACAGAACGTCGGTCGGCCGGGCGATATAACCGCCCGGACTGGGGACGAACTTGATGAGCGACCTGACCCTCGTGGCCCGTGGCGGGCGCTGGATGCTGGTGGACGACGACGACGCCGAGCTGGGCGCGTTCTCCAGCCAGGCCGAGGCCCTGCAGGCGGCCGGCGACTTCGCCCGCGTCGACTTCGAGCCGCGCCACGTGCTGATCCAGGATCCCGGCGGCGACTGGGACGAGGAATTCGTCGAGCCGCCGGAACTGCATTAGCTGACGTCAAGATGAGACCGCTCCTCTCCCGAGCCGAAGGCTGGGGAGAGGCTGGGTGAGGGCCGGCTCGTGCAGGGGGTTCGCACCGGATGGGGAGCCGAGGGCCTCGGTCCAAAATCCGGTGTCGCCCAGCCGGCCCTCACCTAACCTCTCCCGCGAGCGGGAGAGGAACGGTCAGATGAGCTTGCAGGCCGTCGGAGATGACGGGATGGTGGGTTGATGAGCGATGTTCCCGCGCGCCCCGCCGACGGCTGGAAGCACTCCGGCGTCAAGGTGATCCCCGGCGATCAGCTGGACGACAACACCGCCCAGACCCCCGGCATGCACCGCGCCACGGCCATCGACCGGGCGCGCGCCGGGGCCCAGAAGCTGTGGGCCGGCACGGTGCATATCCACGCCAACGCCAAGACCGGCGCCCACCACCACGGACCGCTGGAGAGCGTGATCTATGTGGTGAGCGGCCGGGCGCGGATGCGCTGGGGCGACCAGCTGGAGTTCACCGCCGAGGCCGGGCCCGGCGACTTCATCTATGTGCCGCCCTTCGTGCCGCACCAGGAGATCAACGCCTCGTCCGACGAGCCGCTGAGCTGCGTGCTGGTGCGCTCGGATTCAGACGCCGTGGTGGTCAACCTCGACATCGAGCCGGTGGAGAAGCCCGAAGGCGTCGCCTGGATCGATCCGATCCATAAGAGCTAGGCGGGGGAGGAACGCTACGCCGCGTCGACCAGCACCACCTCGGCGTCTTCCAGGGCGCGGACCGAGAGGCCCGTCTCGCCGGTGATCGCCGCGCCGTCGCGGGCGTCGAGGCGGACGCCGTTGACCTCCACGGCGCCGACCGCCGGCACCAGATAGGCGTGGCGCTCGGGGGTGATCGGATAGTCCACCGTCTCGCCCGCCTTGATGGTCGCGCCCAGCACCCGCGCATCGGAGCGGATCGGCAGGGCGTCGCCGTCGTCGGGCAGGCCGGAGGCGAGGGTCACGAAGCGGCCGGCGCGGTCGTCCTTGGGGAACGGCTTGGCGCCCCAGGTCGGCGCGCCGCCCTTGGTCGTCGGCTCGATCCAGATCTGGAAGATCCGCGTCTCGTCGGGCTCGAGGTTGTACTCGGCGTGGCGGATGCCGGAGCCGGCGCTCATCACCTGCACGTCGCCCGCTTCGGTGCGGCCCTGGTTGCCCAGGCTGTCCTGGTGGGTGATCGCGCCCTGACGGACATAGGTGATGATCTCCATGTCCGCATGCGGATGGGCCGGGAAGCCGGTGTTGGCGGCGATCTGGTCGTCGTTCCAGACCCGCAGGGATCCCCAGCCCATGCGCTTGGGCTCGTGGTAGTTGGCGAACGAGAAGTGGTGCTTGGCCTTGAGCCAGCCGTGGTCGGCGCCGCCCAGGCCCGCGAAGGGTCGTTTGTCGATCATGGTGATCTCCTCAAGGCGTGAAGATAGGGCGCCGGGCCGGTCCGCAAAGCCTAGCCGGCGGAAGGAGATTGTTTCCGATGCGGAAAGATCGGCGTCGGCGAACCTTGTTCGGCCCTCGTGAGTTCAAGGCGACGTTAACCGAGGGAACGTCCCAATGAAGAAGACTCTCACCACGCTCGCCATCGCGAGCCTTGCCTTGCCGTTCGCCATCGCCTGCGCATCCGACGGCTCCAGCGGCACGTCGACCACGGCGGTCAACGGCGCGACCACCCGCGCGCCGGGGGCCGCGGCGGGCAGCTCGACGACGGCCTCCGCGGGCGCGCCGTCGGGCGG
>JAQGIV010000078.1 GCA_028290945.1 Phenylobacterium sp.
GCACGGCGAAGGTGCCGATGATCGAGGTGACGATGCAGACGCCGCAGATGGCCAGCGGCAGCAGCATCATGTTGGACACCATGTCCGTGCCGCGGAAGAAGATCGCCGCCAGCACCATGGTGGCGACGGTGGTCACCGCATAGGTCTCGAACAGGTCGGCGGCCATGCCGGCGCAGTCGCCGACGTTGTCGCCCACGTTGTCGGCGATGGTCGCCGCATTGCGGGGATCGTCCTCCGGGATGCCGGCTTCGACCTTGCCCACCATGTCGCCGCCCACGTCGGCGCCCTTGGTGAAGATGCCGCCGCCGAGCCGGGCGAAGATGGAGATCAACGAGGCGCCGAAGCCCAGGGCGATCATCGAATCCTGCACGTCGCGGCTGGTGTTCTCCAGGCCGAGCGGCCCGGTGAGCACCGCGTAGTAGCCGGCCACGCCGATCAGCGCGAAGCCCGCCACCAGCATGCCGGTGATGGCGCCCGAGCGGAACGCCAGGGACAGGCCCTTGGCCAGGCCCTCAGAGGACGCCTGGGCCGTGCGCACGTTGGCGCGGACCGAGATCAGCATGCCGGCGAAGCCCGCGGCGCCCGAGAGGACGGCGCCGATCAGGAAGCCGGTCGCGGCCAGCGGCCCGATCAGCAGGGCGACGATGATCAGGATGACCACGCCGACGATGGCGATGGTCATGTATTGCCGTCGCAGATAGGCGGTCGCGCCTTCCTGGATGGCGGCGGCGATCTCCTGCATGCGCGCATTGCCGGGCGAGGCCCGTAGCAGCGCGCTGGACTGCACGGCGCCGTAAAGCACCGCAAGCAGCCCGGCTGCGATCACCAGCGTAAGCGTCAAACTCATGTTGTGCGCGTCCCTCTCCAATGGCGCGGGACTTGACCCGGGGGCCGCTGGAAGCAGCCGCCACCGGTTTCGAATCCAGCCCACAGTTCCCCGAATGATGAGGCGCGCACGAAACCGCGCCCCGAATTAGGCGGCGCGAAAGTGCCAAAGTTGGCCCGTACACGCAACCTGCCGCGCTAATCGCGGCGGCCAGGGCTCACGTATTTTCAGCTTCGCGGATTGGGGACGCGGTGCTGCGGCGCCTGTGAGGACACCACCACTGACCTGATCGCGCCCTCGCCGGTGATGGCGATCGCCTCGCGCGTCAGGGCCGCGACGAGCCGCGCCTCGTCGATTCGGTTGTAGTCCGTGGCCACGGTGAACGGGGTGCGGTGGGCGATCCGCACCAGGGCGTCGCGGAAGAACGGCTCCTTGTCGCGCAGCCGCGTGACGTCGGCGTTGGCCGCCAGGTTCACCCGCACGTAGACGAAGACGTAGTTGACCAGCTGGCCGCGCACCACGACCGGCAGGCCCACCGGCTGCAGGTCCACGTACTGGCCGACCTGCGCGGGGCCGCCCGGCGCGGCCTCAGCGGCGGAGCCCAGGGCGATGACGGCGATGGCGGCGATCAGGGCGCGGCGGATCATGCGGCGCAGAATGGCCCACGCCGGTTTCCGTAAGATTGAGAAGGCCAGCGCGACCGTGTGGCCTCCGGCGAACGGTGGTATGTTGCGCCCAACAAAGGTCCAGGGAGGACTTGGGATGCAACTGACCCGTCGCGGCGCAGGCCTCGGCCTGCTGGCTGGCGCCGCCGCCGCGCCCCTGTCGAACGCCTGGGCCCAACTGCCGGTGATCTCGCCGACCCTGCTGGAGGAGCCGTCCACCACGGTGGGCGCCGACAGCGACCCCTACGAGCACATGCTGGCCCCGGTGGGGATCAACGGCCAGGGCCCGTTCCAATTCCTCATGGACACCGGCGCCAACGTCAGCTGCGTCTCCCGCGACCTGGCCGAACGGCTGATGCTGACCCCCGGCGAGCCCACGGCGGTGCACACCGCGGTCGGCGTGCGCACCCGGCCCAGCGTGATGATCGACAGCCTCGACGTGGGCGACCGCAAGCGCAGGCGGGTCCGCGCCGCCGCGCTGCCGACGCTTGGCCCCGACGTGGACGGCGTGCTGGGCGTCGACTGGCTGGTCGGCCAGCGGCTGATCCTCGACTTCAAGAAGAAGAGCCTGGAGATCACCCGCTCGCGCGCCGAGCTCTCGACGCGGGACCATGTGGTGGTGCCGGCCCGCAAGCGGCTCGGCCAGCTGACCATCGTCGACGCCGACCTCAGCGGGCGGCGCATCAATGCGATGATCGATTCGGGGTCCCAGGCGACCATCTGCAACACGCCGCTGCGCCGGATGGTCGAGGAGCTGGAGCACCATCGCGGGCCGGTCGCCGAGCATCGCGCCGTGAAGCTGGAGACCCTGGCCGGCGAGCCGTTCATCGGCGAGATGTTCTACCTGCCGTTCCTGCGGCTCGGCGGGCTGACGCTCGGCAACGTGCCGACGGTCTATGCCGAGACCCACATCTTCGAGCTGTGGAACCTCAAGAGCGAGCCGGCGATCGTGCTCGGCATGGACCTGCTCACCCAGTTCAACTCGGTGTCCCTCGACTACGGCCGCTCGGAAGTCCGCTTCGATCTCGCCTGACGCCGGGCCGGTCCTCGTCCTCGACGGGCCGCAGGGCGCGGCTCTCGGCGGCGATGCGGACCCACAGGATCGAGGCGTTCAGCAGGCTGAACACCGCCGCATAGGCCGCCATGTGGAAGACCAGCGGCAGCACCGCGACCTCGCCCACCACCACGGCGTAGTTGGGATGGGCGAAGAACCGGTAGGGCCCGCGCCGCACCAGCGGCTGGCCGGGCAGGACGATGATCCGCGTGGTCCAGCGTGCGCCAAGGCTGGCCAGGGTCCAGATGCGCAGCCCCTGCAGGACGAGATAGACGCCGAGCCAGCCGAGGTCCGCCGGCTTGTCCCAGGCCCACCACCAGAGCCCGGCCAGCCAGGCGGCGTGCAGGCCGACCATCACCGGATAGTGCTCAGCCCCGCTCTCCACCGCCCCGCGGGCCAGCAGCCGGCGGGTGTTGCGCTCGGCCAGCAGCAGTTCGAACAGCCGCTCCAGCGTCACCGCGGCGAGGATCAGGATGGAAAGCGTCATGCGGCCAGCAGGGTGACTGTGCTGGCGGTGAAGCCGGGGCCGAGCGCGGTCAGCACTGAGCGCGGCGGCAGGCCGCGGCGGCGGATCCGGTCGAGGATGAACAGCACGGTCGGGGCCGACATGTTGCCGTGCTCGCGCAGCACCTCGCGCTCCACGTCCAGCGCGCCCTGCCCCAGGTCCAGCGCCGCCTCCAGAGCATCGACCACCTTGGCCCCGCCCGGATGGCAGATGAAGCGGTCGACGTCGTCGATGACCAGGCCCTGGGCGGCCAGCATCTGGTCCATGGCGGGGCGCAGCTTCTTCTGCACGAAGGGCGGCACGAACTGGCTGAGCACCACGCCCAGGCCCGCGCCGTCCACCCGCCAGCCCATGATGTCCAGGCTGTCGGGCCAGGTGTGCTCGGCGTAGCTGGCGATGCGGGCGAAGCCGTCCGCCTCCGAGCCCAGCACGCAGGCCGCCGCGCCGTCGCCGAACAGGGCGGTGGCGACAATGTCGGTGGCGCTGACCTCGGCGTTGCGGAAGGCCAACGTGCAAAGCTCGACCGTCACGAACAGCACCTTCGCGCCGGGCTGGGCGGCGGCCAGCCGTGCGGCCAGCGCCAGGCCGGTGGCCCCGCCCGCGCAGCCGATCCCGAACACCGGCACGCGCGCCGCGTCCGGCCGGAAGCCCATGCGGGTCATGGCGCGGGCTTCCAGGCTGGGGGTCGCCACTCCGGTCGTCGAGGCGGTGACGATGACGTCGATGTCCGCCCCGGTCAGGCCGGCCGCCGCCAGGGCCTTGCCGGCCGCGTCGCAGAACAGGTCGAGCGCGCCTTCCAGATAGACCTCGCTGCGCTCCGGCCAGCCGCGCGGCTCCAGATACCACTCGATCGGCCGCACGGCCTGGCGCGTGCGGATGCCGGAATTGGCGAACACCGGCGCCAGGCGCTCCACCAGCGGAAAGCGATCTCCGAAATGGCTGAGCACCGCCTGCAGGACTTCGTCCTGCGGCAGCTCGAAGGGCGGGGACGCGGTCTCCAGGGAGACGATCCCGATGGTCGCGGTCATGGAAGGCTCCGGCGACGCGAGGCGCCCACAGTTCCGGAACCCCCAGGCGACGGCCAAGTTCCGCGCTTGGCCTACGCCGGGCCTAGAGGTGCCGCCAGCCGCCGGGCCCGGGATCGAGCCGCTGGCCGGCGCATCGAACCTCCACCCCCTCGCCCCCGACCACCTCGCCGATCGCCGTGCAGCCGGCCAGCTCGGCGTCCGTCGCGGCCGTGCACACCACCTCGTAGTCGTCGCCGCCGGTGGCGAGCCTCAGCAGCGCCGCGGGCCGGTCCGGCTGGGCCGCGAGCCAGCGCCGGGCCTCCGCCGACAGCGGCAGCCGGTCGAGATCGATGACCAGCCGCACGCCGCTCGCCGTGGCGATATGGCCGGCGTCGGCGACCAGGCCGTCGGAGACGTCCGCCGCGGCGGTGGCGACGGCTCTCAGCGTCTGCCGCAGGTCCAGCCGCGGCGTCGGACGGCGATAGCGCTCGGCGAGACAGCCGTCGGCGTCCGCGATCTCGCCGCGCACGGCGGCCAGGCCCAGCCCGCCGTCGCCGATGACGCCGCTGACCCACAGGATATTCCCGGGCCGCGCGCCGGCCCGGCGGACCATGCCGCCCTGCGGAACCCAGCCCAGCGCCGTCAGGCTGGCCCAGAACGGCCCCGGCGTGACCACGGTGTCGCCGCCCAGCAGGTCGAGGCCGAAGGTCCTGAGGTCGTCCCCCAGGCCGTCTGCGAAGGCCTGCCGCTCGGCCCGGCCGAACCCCGCCGGCCAGGCCACCGCCAGGAAGCAGCCGAACGGCTCGGCCGCCTTGGCCGCCAGGTCGGAGAGGTTCACGCGCAGCAGCTTCTGGGCCACCAAACCCGGCGCTTCGCCCGCGGGGAAGTGCACCCCCTCGACGATGGCGTCCTTGGTGACCACCAGGTCACAGCCCGGCCGCTGCGGCACGACCGCGGCGTCGTCCAGCAGCTCGAAGGCGCCCGCCGCCCCGCCGGTCAGCGGCCGGAACAGCCGGGCGATCTCGCTGAACTCATCAGCCCCCGGAGTCCTAGGACCGGACATCCTGCGCCACCGCGTCGAGGGCGCCGTTCACGAACCCCGGCTCCGGGCCTTCGAAGAAGGACTTGGCGAGCTCGACATATTCGTCGATCGCCACCTCGGTGGGCACGTCCGGCCGGTGCGCCAGCTCATAGGCGCCGGCCCGCAGCATGGCCCGCACGGTGGCGTCGATGCGCTCCAGCCGCCAGCCGGCGGCCAGCCGCTTGGCGATGGCGTTGTCGATCTCACCCTGCCGCGCCACCACGCCGCGCACCAGGTCGGCGAAGAAGGCCTCGTCGGCGGCGGCCAGGGTGTCGCCCTCCTCGGATTCCGGCACGTCGCGGTCGAAGCGGTGCTCGCTGAACTCGCGGATCACCGTCTCGGCGCCCGCGCCGGAGACCTCCATCTGGTAGAGCGCCTGGACGGCCGCCAGCCTGGCGACGGACCGCGCCTGCTTGGACTTCGGCGCGCTCATCGCTTCTGGCCGAGCAGTTGGCGTTTCAGGGTGACCATCTCCAGGGCCGCACGCGCCGCGCCGCCGCCCTTGTCGCCATCCTCGGCGCGGGCGCGAGCCCAGGCCTGGGCCTCGTCCTCGACGGTCAGGATCCCGTTGCCGATCGCCAGCCGCCTGCCGATGGCCAGCTCCATGAGCCCCCGCGCGCTCTCGTTGGAGACGATCTCGAAGTGATAGGTCTCGCCGCGGATCACCGTGCCCAGCGCCACATAGCCGTCGTAGGCCGCGGGCGCCGCCGGGCGATGGCCGCCCTCCTCCGCAAAGGCGATGGCTGCCGGGATCTCCAGGGCGCCCGGCACCGTCACCACGTCGTGCTCGGCCCCGAAGGCGTCCAGCACCGACTTGGCGCCGGCCAGCAAGGCGTCGGCGAGGTGGTCGTAAAAGCGGGCTTCCACGATCAGGATGCGGATCTTGTCGTCGCTCATCGGGGCTCCCGGCCGGCTCGAAGCCGACCCTTTAGGCGCTTTAGGCCGTTTCGCGCCAGCGGGCGAGATAGCGCGCGAGCATGTCGATCTCGAGGTTCACCCGCGAGCCCGGCTTCAGTTCGCCCAGGGTGGTCACGTCCCAGGTGTGCGGGATCAGGTTCACCCCGAAGACGTCATCCTCCACCTCGTTGACGGTCAGCGACACGCCCTCGACGGTGATCGAGCCCTTGGGGGCGATGAACCGGTGCAGCGGCTTCGGGACGCGGATGCGCACGCGGTGCGAGCCGCCTTCCTCCTCGACGCCGACCACCTCGCCGATGCCGTCCACATGGCCGGAGACGATATGGCCGCCCAGCTCGTCGCCCACCGTGGCGGCGCGCTCCAGGTTCACGCGGCGGCCCTCATGCCAGTCGCCGAGCGTGGTGACGGCCAGCGTCTCGCCGGACACCTCCACCGCGAACCAGTCCGCACCCTTCTCCACCACGGTCAGGCAGACCCCGGCGTGGCTGTTCGAGGCGCCGATGTCGACGCCGGCCAGGTCGAACCCACTGGCAATTTCGAACCTGCGGTCGCGGTTGGTGTCGCGCACGGCCCGCACGCGGCCCACCTCGGTGACGATCCCCGTAAACATCAGGCCTTCTCGTAGCGCTCCCAGAGGTCGGGGCCCAGCTCGCGGACCGCCACCCGCCGGAAATGGGGCGCATCGGCCAGCGCCGCAATGGCCAGGGCGCCGACCCCCGGCCGCCCCTCCCCGCCGATCAGCATCGGCGCGCGGAACCACTCGATGGCGTCGACCAGGCCGCAGCGCAGGAAGCTGCCGGCCACCTGCCCACCGCCCTCGACGAAGATCCGGGAAAGTCCTTCGGCTTCAAGCGCCTGGACGACGGTCTTCAGCTCCGGACGATCCTCGCCGAGCGCGCGCACGCTCAGCACCCGCACGCCGGCCTCGATCAGCACCGGCTCCGGCGGCGTGGTGGCCACCACATAGGTCGGGATCTCGCGGGCGCTCGCCACCAGCTTGCTCTTGGGGCTCAATCGCTGGCGGCTGTCCAGCACCACGCGGGCCGGCTGCGGTCCGTTGTAGCCCGCCAGGCGCACGGTCAGCTCCGGATCGTCGGCCAGCGCCGTCTCGACGCCCACCAGCACCGCATCGTGCTCGGCGCGCAGGCGGTGCGCCTGCTCGCGGGCTTCCTCGCCGGTGATCCAGCGGCTCTCGCCGGCCGCGGTGGCGATCCGGCCGTCCATGGAGGTGGCGAGCTTGAGGGTGACGTGCGCCATGGCCTGGTCTTGGCTAGCGCTCGTCGAGGGCGGCCTCGCTCAGGCCCTCCTCGCCGAGGAAGCGGGCGAAGTCGGAGGTCTCGCGGAAGTCGCGGTAGACGCTGGCGTAGCGGACATAGGCCACGTCATCGAGCTGCTTGAGGTGCTTCATCACCAGCTCGCCGATCGCCGAGGACGGCAGCTCGGTCTCGCCCATGCTTTCCAGCTGGCGCACGATGGCCGAGATCATCCGCTCCACCTGCTCGGGGTCGGTCGGCCGCTTGCGGATGGCGATGGCCACCGAGCGGGCGAGCTTGTCGCGGTCGAAGGGCGTGCGGCGGCCCGAGCGCTTGAGGATGGTCAGCTCGCGCAGCTGCACCCGCTCGAAGGTGGTGAACCGGCCCTCGCATTCGGGGCAGAACCGGCGACGCCGGATCGCCGCGGCGTCTTCCGACGGTCGGCTGTCCTTCACCTGGCTTTCGGCGTGGCCACAGAACGGGCAGCGCATGATTTAGCCCCCTAGGCGGTCAACAAACACCATTAGCTGTAGATGGGGAAGCGCTTCGTCAGTTGCAGCACCTCGGCGCGGACTTTCGCCTCCACCGCGGAATTGTCGCCGCCTTCGCGCAGCCCATCCAGCACCTCGCCGATCCAGGTCCCGATCTGGCGGAACTCGGCCGGGCCGAAGCCGCGCGTGGTGCCAGCCGGCGAGCCGACCCGCAGGCCCGAGGTCTGCATCGGCGGCAGCGGGTCGAAGGGGATGCCGTTCTTGTTGGTGGTGATCCCGGCCCGCTCCAGCGCGGTCTCGGCGTCGGCGCCGGTCACCCCCTTCGGCGTCAGGTCGACCAGCATCAGGTGGCTGTCGGTGCCGTTGGAGACGATCTTGAAGCCGGCGCTCTGCAGGCTGTCGGCCAGCGCCCGGGCGTTGTCGATCACCGCCTGCGCATAGAGCTTGAATTCGGGGCGCAGCGCCTCGTTGAAGGCCACCGCCTTGGCGGCGATGACGTGCATCAGCGGCCCGCCCTGCAGGCCGGGAAACACCGCGCTGTCGATCTTCTTCGCCAGCTTCTTGTCGTTGGTCATCACCATGCCGCCGCGCGGGCCGCGCAGGGTCTTGTGGGTGGTGGTGGTGACGATGTGGGCGTGCGGGAACGGGTTCGGATAGACGCCGGCCGCCACCAGGCCCGCATAGTGGGCGATGTCGGCCATGACGATGGCCCCCACCTTGTCGGCGATCTCCCGGAAGCGGGCGAAGTCAATCTGCCGCGAATAGGCGCTGCCGCCGGCGATGATCACCTTCGGCTTCTCGGCCAGGGCCACTTCCTCGGCCTGGTCGTAGTCGATCAAGTTGTCCTGCGGCCGCACGCCATAGTGCACCGGCCGGAACCACTTGCCGGACTGGTTGACGTTCTTGCCGTGGGTCAGGTGGCCGCCCGCCGCCAGGTCCATGCCCATGAAGGTGTCGCCCGGCGCCATGGTGGCCATGAACACCGCCTGGTTGGCCTGGCTGCCCGAGTGCGGCTGCACATTGACGAACTCGCAGCCGAACAGCCGCTTGGCCCGTTCGCGCGCCAGCTCCTCGGCCTCGTCCACCACCTCGCAGCCGCCGTAGTAGCGCTTGCCCGGATAACCCTCGGCGTACTTGTTGGTGAGCACCGAGCCCTGCGCCTCCAGCACCGCCTTGGAGACGATGTTCTCCGAGGCGATCAGCTCGATCTGGTCCTGCTGTCGGGTCATCTCGCGATGCAGGATCTTGGCCAGGTCCGGATCGCTGGCGTCGACGCCCTGACTGAAGAAGGCGTCGGTGTCGGGCTGGGGTTGGGCGTGCACGGTCAAGGGCGGACCTCTCGGAGAACCAGAGTGGATAGTTGAGTCTCGGGGCGGCGGAGAGCGCTGTTTACCCCCATCCGCGCCGGCTTCCAACGGCGGCGGGAACGAAGCGTCCCTTGCAGCGTTACAGGCTGGCCGGAGGTGCAGGTTGCGGCCTGCGCCCTGGCGCAGTGCGCAGCAAGACAATGGGGGACAAGATGAGCGTAGGGCCCGACTCCGAAGGCCATTCGGGCGAGGAGTTGCTGCGCATCGGCGCCGAGATCGTGGCGGCCTATGTGAGCCGCAACGTGGTCGCCGTCGACGCCGTGCCGGACATCATCCGCAGCGTCCACCAGACCCTTGAGGGCATCACCCGCGGCGCGCCGCCCGCCATCGAGGAGCGGCCGAAGCCCGCCGTGCCGCTCGGCAAGTCGGTGCAGCACGACTTCATCGTCTGCCTGGAGGACGGCAAGCGGCTGAAGATGCTCAAGCGCTACCTGCGCTCGCGCTACAACCTGAGCCCCGACGAGTACCGCCGGCGCTGGGGTCTGGCCCCCGATTATCCGATGGTCGCCCCGGCCTATGCCGCGCGGCGCTCGGACTTCGCCAAGAAGATCGGCCTCGGCCGCGGCGTCCGGCGGCGGAAATAGCCCATGGCCGACCTGGCGCTCCGCCCGTTCAACATCAGCGGCTATGAGATCCTCGACCACGACCTGGCCGATGGCGAGATGGTGATCTGGTCGGTGAACCCGGTCATGCCGCGCCTGGGCGACGACCTGCTGATCGAAAGCCGCGGCCGCACCTACGACGTGGCCGTCGACGCGCTCACCGCCGTCAAGGGCGGCTGGAGCGCCAGGTGCAAGGTGAAGCAGGGCGCTGTTAGGCCGCCACTCCGCCGACCCGCTTGATATTGCAGCGGGTCCACAGCGCCTCGAGGGCGCTGGTCAGGGCGTCCATCATCGCATCGGTATGGGCCGGCGACGGCGTGAAGCGCAGCCGCTCGGTGCCGCGCGGTACGGTCGGATAGTTGATCGGCTGCACATAGATCCCGTGATCCTGCAGCAGGATGTCGGAGATCAGCTTGCAGTGCACCGCGTCGCCCACCAGCACCGGCACGATGTGGCTGACCGAGGGCATCACCGGCAGGCCGGCCTTGGTGAGCTTGGCCTTCAGTGTCGCGGCGCGCTCCTGGTGGATCACCCGCACCTCGTCGTGGGCCTTGAGGTAGCGGATCGAGGCGGCCGCGCCGGCCGCCAGCGCCGGCGGGATCGAGGTCGTGAAGATGAAGCCGTCGGCCCAGCTGCGGATCGCATCGACGATCACCGTGTCGGCGGCGATGTAGCCGCCCATGACGCCGAACGCCTTGCCCAGCGTGCCCTCGACGATGTCGATATCGGCCATCACCCCGTCGCGCTCGGCGACGCCGGCCCCGCGCGGGCCGTACATGCCGACCGCGTGCACCTCGTCGAGGTAGGTCATGGCGCCGAATTTCTTGGCCAGCGCCACCGTGCCGCGCATGTCGGCGATGTCGCCGTCCATGGAATAGACGCTCTCGAAGGCGATGACCTTGGGCGCGGCCGGATCGGCGGCGGCCAGCAGCTCTTCCAGGTGACCCAGGTCGTTGTGCCGGAACACGTGGCGCTCGCAGCGCGCGCCGCGGATGCCGGAGATCATCGAATTGTGGTTCAGCGCGTCGGAGAAGATGATCAGGCCTGGCAGGATCTTCGACAGGGTCGAAAGGGTGGCTTCGTTCGACACGTAGCCGGAGGTGAACAGCAGCGCCGCTTCCTTGCAGTGCAGGTCGGCGAGCTCGCGCTCCAGCTCCACATGGTAGTGCGTGGTGCCGGAGATGTTGCGGGTGCCGCCCGATCCGGCGCCGGCTTCCTCGATGGCCTGGTGCATGGCGTCGAGCACCAACGGGTTCTGGCCCTGGCCGAGATCGTCGTTGGAGCACCAGACGATGACGTCGGCCTGCGTCCCGTCCGGACGGGTCCAGGTGGCGCGCGGGAACGCGCCGCGATGACGCTTCAGGTCGGCGAATACCCGGTAGCGGCCCTCGGCGTGGACCGTCTGCAGAGCGTCATGGAACGCGGAACGATAATCCATCGACCTTATGCCGACCCTGGCGCTCGACGATCGCGCGCCCCGGACGGCCCCCTTTGGATAGGCCGGGCTTGTCGCACCGGCCGTTTGCCTTGTCCACTTAAGGAACGCTCATATTTCCCGCAAATTACGCCAATCGCCAGGCGTCTTGCGCGAACGTCACAAATCCCCGTGATCAAAGTTCACTTACGTAAGCTCACCCCGGAACAGATTCAGGATGGCGGAGAAGTCCTTGCCGCCGTAACCGAGGCCGTCGAACAGGGCATATAGGCCCTCGGCCTGCGCGCCCAAGGGCGCGGCGGCGCCGGCTTTTGCCGCAGCCTCCTGCGCCAGCTTCAGGTCCTTCAGCATCATCGCCGTGGCGAAGCCGCCCTCGTAGTCGCGGTTCGACGGCGCGGCCGGCACCGGCCCCGGCCACGGGCAATAGCTGGTCAGGCTCCAGCACTGGCCCGAGGACTGCGAGGAGATCTCGTGGAACTTCACCGGGTCGAGGCCCAGCTTCTCGGCCAGGGCCAGGGCCTCGCAGACCCCGATCATCGAGATGCCCAGCACCATGTTGTTGCAGATCTTGGCCGCCTGGCCGGCCCCGTGGTCGCCGGCCCGCAGGATGACCCGGCTCATCGGCTTCAGGGCCTCTTCCACGGCGGCGAAATCGGCATCGTCGCAGCCCACCATGAAGGCCAGGGTCCCGGCCTCGGCCGCCGCCACGCCGCCGGAGACCGGCGCGTCGGCGAAGCGGAAACCGGCCGCCTTGGCCTGGGCGGCCACGGCGCGGGCGCTCTCCACGTCGATGGTCGAGCAGTCGATCAGCAGCGCCGACTTGGGCGCATTGGGCAGGATCTGTTCGGCGTAGACGTTCCGCACATGCGGCCCGGCCGGCAGCATGGTGATCACGGCGTCGGCGGCCTTCACCGCCTCGGCCACCGATGGCGCAGGCGAACAGCCCGCCCCCTCGGCCTTTTCCAGCGCCGCCTTGGAGAGGTCGAACGCCATGACCTGCCGCTGCGCCTTGGCCTGGTTGGCGGCCATCCCGCCGCCCATGTTGCCCAGGCCGATGAACGCGATGCGGGTCATGGCGTACTCCTCTTGATCTTACAGACGCTTACTTGGGCTTGCGGAACTTGTAGATGAACTGATCCGTCTGGCCTTGGCTGAAGCCGTCGCGGATGCCCTTGGTGTGGTCGTCGGCCGGGTTCTTCAGGACCGTGCTCTCGCCCTCGAACTTGAAGCCCGCGGCGGTGACCTCGGCCTTCACCGTCGCCGGATCGATGCGATGCAGGGTCTTGGTGACGGCGGGGTCGCCTGGATTGGCGCGGTGGTCGAGCACGATGAACGCGCCGCCCGGCTTCAGCGCCTCATAGACCGCCTTGTCGAAGGCGATCATGTCGAGGTTCGGGACGTTGTGCAGGTCGTGGTAGTTCTGCGAGGTCCACACCACGTCGGCCTTGGTCGGCACGGCCAGGGACTGGAACGGCACGTGCACCGACTTCACGTTGGCATAGTTCGGATCGGCGGCGATGACGTCCTGCGCCGGGGTCGGCGGCGGCTTGGTCGGGTCGGTGGCCGGGCGCGGCGGCCCGCTCACCGCATAGACCGTCCCCTTCGGGCCCACGGTCTTGGAGAAGACGCGGGTGAAGTAGCCGCCGCCCGGAAGCAGGTCGACCACGGTCATACCCGGCTTCACCCCGGCGAACACCATCATCTCGGCCGGCTTGCGGTCGGCGTCGCGCTTGGTGTCGGCGTCGGGCCGGCCCTTATCGGCGACGGCGGCGGTCACATAGGCCGGCGGCGCGGCCCAGGCGGCGCCCGCGGCCACGGCGATCACGGCCGCGCTCGCGGCCAGCATCAGTCTGGATCTCATCTGTCTGTTCCTCCCAAGGGGACGCCTTCCCCGGGCGTCGTACGGTCAAGGTAGGGGCGACCACTCGAGGTTGGAAGGCAGGGGCGCGAAAATGGCGTCCACCATGGCCTCACTGACCGCCTCCAGGCTGGGCGGCTCCCACTTCGGCTGGTTGTCCTTGTCGAGGATCACCGCCCGCACCCCCTCCAGGAAGTCCTGGCTGATCGCCAGTCGGTGGGCGATGCGGTACTCCATGGCCATCACCTCGGTGAAGGCCATGGCGCGGGCGCCCTCCTGCATCTGCCGCAGGGCGATCTTGGTCGAGAGCGGCGACTTCGACCGGATGATGCCGATCTGCTCGCGCGCCCAGTCACTGTCGGTCGCCTGCAGGCTCGCCAGGATGGCCTCGACGCTGTCGCCAGCGAAGCAGCGGGCGATCTCGTCCTGGTGCGCGGCGATCGGCGGCCGCCCGGGCTCGGCCTCATACTCGGTGAGCAGGGTCTCGATGGCCGCCGGATCCTTGACGATCCAGGCCTTCAGCTCGGCGAGGTCGGCGGCCTCCACATAGTCGGTGATCACCCCCACCAGCTCGCAGTCGGCCGCCTTCAGCCGGGCCCCGGTCAGGGCCAGCCAGGTCCCGATGTGGTCGGGCATGCGCGACAGGTGCCAGCTGCCGCCGACGTCGGGGAACAGGCCGATGCCAGTCTCCGGCATGGCGAAGGTGGTCCGCTCGGTGCCCACCCGGAATTGGCAGGGCCGGGCCACGCCCACGCCGCCGCCCATCACCACCCCGTCCATGATCACGACCGTGGGCTTGGGGTAGTGGAACAGCAGGTGGTCCAGCCGGTACTCGGTGAAGAAGAACTCGTGGTTCGCCTGGCCGTCGCCCCGCGCGCTCTCGGCCAGGGTGCGGATATCGCCGCCCGCGCAGAAGCCCCGCTCGCCCGAATGGTCGATCAGCACCAGCTCGACCGCCGGGTCCTCTCGCCAGGCGGTCAGCGCGGCGATCATCTCGCGGCACATGTTGGTGGTCAGGGCATGCAGGGCCTGCGGCCGGTTCAGCGTCAGCCGCCCCACCCTGCCCTCGACGCGGACGATGACTTCGGGGTCGTCGCTCATGACCACCTCCTCTCCCCCACGCGAAGCGTAGAGGGGAGAGGCGCATGCTGCTCGCTCATTTGAAGATCTCTCTGGCGATGATCACCCGCATGATCTCGTTGGTCCCTTCCAAGATCTGGTGCACCCGCAAGTCCCGCACGATCCGCTCCAGCGGGAAGTCCTGCAGGTAGCCGTAGCCGCCGTGCAGCTGCAGCGCCTGGTTGGCCACTTCGAACCCGGCGTCGGTGGCGAACCGCTTGGCCATGGCGCAGTACTGCGTCGCCTTGGGGGATTTCTGGTCCAGCGCATGGGCCGCGCGGCGCACCATCAGCCGCGCCGCCTCCAGCTCCGTCGCCATGTCGGCGAGCCGCCACTGCAGCCCCTGGAACTCCTTCAGCGCCCGGCCGAACTGCTTGCGGTTCTCCAGATAGGCCTTGGCCGTGTCCAGCGCGAAGCCCGCCCCGCCCAGCGAGCAGGAGGCGATGTTGATCCGCCCGCCGTCGAGGCCGGCCATGGCGAACTTGAACCCGTCGCCCTCCGCCCCGATGCGGTTGGCCTCCGGCACGCGGCAGTCGTCGAAGTTCACCTGCGCGGTCGGCTGGGCGTTCCAGCCCATCTTCTTCTCCTGGGCCCCGAACGAGAGACCCGGGAAGTCCCTCTCCACCACGAAGGCCGAGACCCCGCCCGCGCCCTCCCCGCCGGTCCGCGCCATGACCACATAGACGTCCGAAACGCCGGCCCCGGAGATGAAGGCCTTGGAGCCGTTCAGCACATAGTCCGCGCCGTCCTTCTTCGCCGTGGTCTTCATGGCCGCGGCGTCCGATCCCGCGCCCGGCTCGGTCAGGCAGTAGGAGGCGATCAACTCCATGCTGGTCAGCCTGGGCAGATAGGCCTTGCGCAGCTCGTCGCCGGCGAACCGGTCGATCATCCACGAGGCCATGTTGTGGATCGAGATGAACGCCGCCGTGCTCACGTCGCCGTAGGAGAGCTGTTCGAAGACGATCGAGGCGTCCAGCCGCGCCAGCGCCGAGCCGCCGACGTCCTCGGCCACATAGAGGCCGGCAAAGCCCAGCTCGGCGGCCTTCCGAAGCACGTCGACCGGGAAGTGCTTCTCCGCGTCCCAGCGGGCCGAATGCGGCGCGAGCTCGGCCTGGGCGAAGGCGCGGGCCGCGTCCTCGATCGCCCGCTGGTCGTCGGTGAGGCTGAAATCCATGGTCCCGGCAACTCGCGCCAGCCGCGTCCGGAGTCAACGTCGACCTTGCGTCATGGGCCTCGATGCGCGACTTCCCCGCCATGACCAAGGCCCCGCTCGCCGCCTACCCGGCCCTTCGCCTCCGTCGCCTGCGCCAGGCCGACTGGATCCGCCGCCTGGTGCGCGAGACCGTGCTGACGCCGGCCGACCTGATCTGGTCGATGGTGGTGCACGACGGCGAGGGCCAGGTCCCGGTGGGCTCCATGCCGGGCATCAGCCGCCTGTCGGTGAAGGACGCCGCCGCGGCCGCCAAGCAGGCCAAGGCGCTGGGCATCCCGGCCATCGCCGTCTTCCCGCACATCGACGGCGCCCGGAAGGACGCGGCGGGCACGAGCGCGCTGGACCCCGACGGCCTGGTCGCCCGCGCCGTGAAGGCCATGAAGGACGCGGCCCCCGAAGTGGGCGTCATGTGCGACGTGGCGCTCGATCCCTTCACCACCCACGGCCACGACGGGATCATCGAGAACGGCCGCGTCGTCAACGACGCCACCATCGAGCAGCTGGTCGCCCAGGGGATCATGCAGGCCCGGGCCGGCTGCGATATCCTGGCCCCCTCCGACATGATGGACGGCCGCTGCGGCGCCCTGCGCAGCGCGCTCGAGGCCGAGGGCCTGCAGGACGTGATGATCATGTCCTACGCCGCCAAATACGCCTCGGCCTTCTACGGCCCCTACCGCGAGGCCATCGGCTCGGGGAAGCTGGGCTCCGGCGAGGTGGAGAACCCGGCCGACAAGAAGACCTACCAGATGGACCCGGCCAACCACGCCGAGGCCCTGCGCGAGGTGGCCCTCGACATCGCCGAGGGCGCCGACATGGTGATGGTCAAGCCGGGCATGCCCTACCTCGACATCGTCCGCCAGGTGGTCGACGCTTTCGCTTTGCCGACCTTCGCCTTCCAGGTCTCCGGCGAGTACGCCATGCTGATGGCCGCCGCCCAGAACGGCTGGCTCGACGAGGAGCGCGCCATCCTCGAGAGCCTGGGCGCGTTCAAGCGGGCGGGCGCCGCGGGCGTGATCAGCTATTTCGCGCCTCGGGCCGCGCGGATGCTGGGGGCCTAGCCCAACCTCACCGCTTGCCGTCGAGGAAGGCCCGGACCATGGCGGTCGTGGCTGTCGGGTTCTCGTCCATGATCCAGTGACCGGAATCGGGGATCAAGCCGGCCTGCACATCGGTGGCGGCGGCCCGCATGACGACGGCCATGGTCAGGCCGAACGACTTCTCGCCGCCGAGCGCCAGCACCGGCATGGTGAGCTTGCCCCTAGCGGCCAGGATGGCCTTGTCGTCGATGGCGTCCTGATCGAAGGCGGCGAACTGCGCGAAGCTCGAATGCATGGCGCCCGGCAGCGCGTAAAGCTGGGCGTAGTGGTTGCGCGTCGCCTCGGTGATGCGATCGGGATGGGCGCCGAAGTCGTTGTAGAACCGGTCGAGGTAGATGCGCTCGCGCCCGGCGACGAGCCGCTCCATGTCGGGGCCGCCGAAGTGGAAGTGCCAGAGCAGCGGGGTCTTGAGGATCTCCTCCCAAGGCCCGACGCCCGGCACCGGCGCGTCGATCAGGACGAAGCGGGGGACCCGCTGCGGATACTGGGCGGCGAAGGCGAAGCCGACCATGTTGCCGATGTCGTGGGTGATCAGGTCGGCCCGGTCGACCCTGAGGGCGTCGAGCACGCCGGCCACGTCGCCGGCCTGGGTCTTCTTGTCGAAGCCGCCCGCGGGCTTGGACGACAGGCCCATTCCACGCAGGTCCGGGACGATCACCGTGTGATCGCGGCTGAGGTCCGCGGCCATGGGCGCCCACATGTCGCCGGTGTCGCCGAAGCCGTGCAACAGGATGACCGCCGGGCCATGGCCCCCGATCCGCACGTGGATCACCACGCCGTTGGCGGGAACCTCCTGGGTGCGGAAGCCCGGCGGGAAGACACCCACTTGGGCCGCCGCCGGGGTCGCCAGGAGCCACGCGATGGCGAGGGCGCAGAGGATGCGAAACATGGCGGGCTCCTGCCGCGGTCGAACGGCGCCAGGGCCGCA
>JAQGIV010000083.1 GCA_028290945.1 Phenylobacterium sp.
CGGCGGCCTGCGCGCCGGCGAGCAGCGCGGCGACGGCGGCGGCGGGGGGAGTCTCTCGCACGAGTCGCCGAACTTCGGCCGCAACGCCTTCGAGACCCGCGGCGGAGGCGACGACGGCGGTTCGGACCTGTCGCCCGGCCGTTCGGGCCGCCGCGACCTGCCGGGGGTCGAAGACGTCAAGCGCCTGGAGGACCACGGGCGCGACGCCGTGCGCGACGCCGTGCGCGACGTCGAGCGGCGGGGCCGCGGCCGGGGCGGCGATGACGACGAGAGCGACGTGAAATCCACGCTCACCGACACCCTCTCCCAGGTCTCGGTGCTGACCCAGGCCCGCCAGCAGCAGGCCCGTGAACTGCTCACCAACCACCGCGACGTGGTCGAGCCGGACAACTATGGCCGCCCGGTGGTGCGCGGCGAGATCCTGGCGCTGGCCCCCTCCCCGGCCGCCGTGGCGCGCGCCGAAAAGGCCGGCTTCCGCGTACGCGCCGCCGACAGCCTGCCGGCGCTGGGCGTGCAGAGCGTGGTGCTGATGGGGCCGCGCGGGATCAGCGCGGTGGAGGCGCTGCGCCGGCTGAAGGCGCTCGATCCGCAGGGCCAGTACGATTTCAACCACCTGTACCAGCCGAGCGGCGCGGTCACCGCCCCCGCCAAGGCGCCCGCCCCGGTCCCGGTCGCAACGGCCGCGCCCTCGGCGCGAGGCGTCCGCGTCGGGCTGGTGGACGGGGCGGTGGCCAAGGGCCAGCCGGCGCTCAGCGGCGCGAACCTGGTGCAGAAGGCCTTCGCGCCCGGCGGGCCGCGGCCCACGGCCCACGCCACCGCCGTCGCCTCGCTGATCGCCGGCCGGCGCGGACCGTTCCGCGGCGCCGCGCCCGGGGCGACGCTCTATGTGGCCGACGTCTATGGAACCACGCCCACCGGCGGCTCGGCCGAGGCCATCGTCCGCGCGCTGAGCTGGCTGGCCCAGGCCCGCGCGCCGGTGATCAACATCAGCCTGGTGGGTCCGCCCAACATCCTGCTGGAAGCCGCGGTGAAGGCGCTGGTCGCCCGCGGCCACCTGGTGGTCGCCGCCGTGGGCAACGACGGGCCCGCGGCCCCGCCGCTCTATCCGGCCGCCTACCCCGGCGTGGTGGCGGTGACCGGAGTCGACCCCCGACGACGATTGCTGCCCGAGGCGGGGCGTGGACCGCACGTGGAGTTCGCCGCCCCGGGCTCCGAGATGGCCGCCGCCGGTCTGGACGGCGGCTTCGTTTCGGTGCGCGGCACGTCGTTCGCAGCCCCCATCGCGGCCGGGCTCCTGGCCCGCTATCTGCCCCAGCCCGACGTGGCCGGCGCGGAGCGGGCGAAGACCCTGCTCGGCCGCCAGGCGCTGGACCTCGGCGGTCGCGGCCACGATCCGCTCTACGGCCGCGGCCTGGTGGGGGCCGAGCTGCGCACCCCGCCCGCCGAGGTGCAGGCGAAATACGCGTTGCGCGGACCTTAACTAGAGAAAAATCCGTAGCTTGCGGATGAATCCTCCGCTCGGCGTCGTTGGGTGTGACGGGAGCCGCACGAGACACGCCTGCGGAGGCTCCGCCGGATTCGCCCGTCAGCGTCGATGGGCCTCCGGTAGCGCTGGGATGAGCTGCGACCGGCTGTGGAGAGGCCCATAAAGCCTGCCGGGCGCGCGCCCAAGCGGAAGGGTCGCCGGGATCCTCGGCGGCCCTTTTTCGTCCGGCTGCGGGCCGCGAGAGAAGGCTAGAAGCTCACGCAGGCGGGCGGGGTCACGAGCAGCTCGGAGTCCTGCTTGAAGCGGGTCTTGTAGGCGGCCTTGACCGCGGCCAGCCGATCTTGCGGATCGCCCGCCTTGGGCAGTACGATCAGCACCACCTTGGAGGCCTCGCGGATGCGGCGGTTCTCCGCGCCCTTCCACTGGCCGCCGCCGTCCAGCACGGTCAGGCCGTCGGGAAAGCGGGTGGTCAGTTCCTCGTCGACGAAGCGGCGGAAGTCGCGATCGGTGACGCGCGGCTGGTCGGCCGCGGTGTGGCCGAAGAACAGCTGGGCGGTGCGCAGCCGCTCCTGGCCGGCCGGGCAGCCCTTGGGCGGCAGGGTCGCGCAAGACCCCAGCAGCAGGACCAGCAGCAGGGCCCCCGCCCGGATCATCCGCCCACCAGCTCCCGTCCGATGAGGAAGCGGCGGATCTCGTTGGTGCCGGCGCCGATATCATAGAGCTTGGCGTCGCGCAGGTAGCGCTCCACCGGATAGTCCTTGGTGTAGCCGGCGCCGCCCAGCGCCTGGATCGCCTCGTTCGCCACCTTCACCGCGTTCTCGCTGGCCATCAGGATCGCGCCGGCGGCGTCGAAGCGGGTGGTGTGGCCGGCGTCGCAGGCCCGCGCCACCGAATAGACGTAGGCCCGCGCCGAATTGAGGGCCACGTACATGTCGGCGATCTTGCCCTGCATCAGCTGGAAGCTGCCGATGGCCTTGCCGAACTGCTTGCGCTCCCGGACGTAGGGCAACACCACGTCGAGGCAGGCCTGCATGATGCCGAGCGGCCCGCCCGACAGCACCACCCGCTCGTAGTCGAGCCCGCTCATCAAGACGCCGACGCCGCCGTTCCGCGGCCCCATGATGGCCTCTTCCGGAACCTCGCAGTCCTCGAACACCAGCTCGCCGGTGTCGGAGCCGCGCATGCCCATCTTGTCGAGCTTCTGGGAGACGCTGAAGCCCTTCGTCCCCTTCTCGATCAGGAAGGCGGTGATGCCGCGGCTTTCCGCGTCGGGATCGGTCTTGGCGTAGACCACCAGCACGTCGGCGTGCGGCGCGTTGGTGATCCAGAACTTGGTCCCGTTCAGCACATAGCGGTCGCCGACCTTGCGGGCGGTGAGCTTCATGGAGACCACGTCGGAGCCCGATCCCGCCTCGCTCATGGCCAGGGCGCCGACATATTCGCCGGACACCAGCTTCGGCAGGTAGCGCTGCTTCTGCTCATCCGTGCCCCAGCGGCGGATCTGGTTCACGCAGAGGTTGGAGTGGGCGCCGTAGGACAGGCCCACCGAGGCCGAGGCGCGGGACACCTCCTCCATGGCCACCACGTGCTCGAGGTAACCGAGGCCCAGGCCGCCGAAGGTCTCCTCCACCGTGACGCCGTGCAGGCCGAGCTCGCCCATCTGGGGCCAGAGCTCGCGGGGGAACTGGTTGGACTCGTCGATGCGCGCGGCCAGCGGCGCGATCTTGTCAGCGGCGAAGCGGGCGGTCGTGTCGCGGATCGCGTCCGCCGTCTCGCCCAGCCCGAATTCCAGGGAAGGACCGTGATTGAGGCTCATGGGCGCGGCTTAGCATGCGCCGCCCAGGCCCGGAACCGGCCTCAGCGCTGGTGACGCCCGGGCTGGCTGTCGGGGCGGCCGAGACGCTGCAGCAGCAGGAAGACCGCGACGCTGAACAGGCCGACGCCGGCGATGCCGGCCAGCCAGCCGACCAACAGCGGCGTCACCATGCCCCCGCCGATGGCCCCGCGGGCGTTCAGCGCCCAGAACACGCCGCCGCCGAAGAAGGCCAGGCCGATGACCGCCAGCAGGACCAGCGAGAAGGGTCCGCCGCGGCTCTCCTTGCGCAGCGGCTGGACCGCCGGGGCGGTGAACTCGAAGGGCGCGGTGTCGTCGATCAGCTTGCGCTCACCGGCCGGCGCGAAGGCCGCGACCGGCGGCGCGTCGTCGTCGGCTTGGACGGCGGTCTCCGCGTCGTTGGCGGCGAACAGCTCGCCGCTCAGCGGGCCCTCGGCCTCCGGCTCGGCCGTCTCGGCGAACAGCGGCGGACGCGGTTCCTCGGCCTCGGCCGGGGAGGCCAGCTCGAAGCCGGCTTCCGGCTCGGCGGTGGGCATCGGCAGGTCGGGCTCGGCGGCAAGCTCGTCGGGCGCGGGCTCCGACACGATCTCCGGCTCGGTGAGCTCCTCCGGGGGCTCGCCCTGCGGTTCGTCGGCGAAGATGGTCTGCAGGCGGGCGGCGACGGCTTCCGCGGCCGCCTGGACGGGGCTCAGGCCCTCGTCTTCCGGCGGAACGGGCGGCGGGGTCGGCTCGTCGGCGCGCAGCACGCGGACCTCCTCGCCGTCGAGGGAGGCGGTGACCGGGGCCGGCGGCTCGCGGGGCACCAGGCCCTCGGCGTCGGCGTCCAGCAGCGGCCTGAGGATCGGGGTCGGGGCCGTGGGCCAGCCGTCCGGCGGGGTCAGGAACAGGGCCTTCTCGCTGGCCCGGCGGCGCACCAGGGCGTCGATGACGATGCGCTCGCCGCCGAACTCGGCCTTGCGCCACAGCTCCATGGCGCAGGCGGCCTGGATCAGGGCGCCCTCGTTGATGCGCTTCAGCACGCTCGAGCGGCGGAAGTTCTCCAGCCCGATGTTGAAGGCGAAGGAGGCCAGCGCATCGAACTGGTTCTGGGTGAGCGGGGCGTAGCTCCACTCGTTGACCGCGTGGCTGACGGCGATCAGGTCGTAGAGCAGCAGGGCCTCGGCGTCCTCCTCGGTCACCTCCGCGCCTTCGCGGGCGGTGAGGGTATGGCCATAGCCGATCATCCAGCGGCCATCGGGCAGCTGGGCGGCCTTGCGGCGATAGCCCTCGAAGCGCGTGATCAGCTCGATCGCGGCCCGCGAGACACGGTGGCGAGGCTTCATGCCCTCTGACCCAGTTTGACACAGACGCGGTTGCGCCCGGCCCGGCCTCGCAAGTTAGGGGCCGGTCGCGATCTTTCCGCCAGCTTTACAACAGGATCATGGCCGCAATGGCCAGCACGGCGAAGAAGCCCATGGAGTCGGTCAGGAAGGTGATGAAGATCGCCGAGGAGACCGCCGGGTCGCGCCCCATCTTCTCCAGCGCCAGGGGGACCAGGATGCCGCCGGCCGCGGCGATGAAGATGTTGGCCACCAGCGCCAGGCCGACGGTCAGGGCGAGCCGCCAATTGTGGAAGAAGACGGTCACCGCCGCGCCCATGGCGATGGCGACGATCAGCCCGTTCACGAAGCCCGCGCCCAGCTCGCGCCAGAAGATGCGCAGGGCGTTCGACGCATTGAGCTCGCGCGAGGCCAGCGCCCGCACGGCGACGGCCAGGGTCTGGGTGCCGGCGTTGCCGCCCACCGAGGAGACGATCGGCATCAGCACCGCCAGGGCGACGATCTTGGCGATCTCGTCCTGGTAGAAGGCGATGGCGCCCACCGCCACCGCCTCGGTGGCGAGGTTCAGCACCAGCCACAGCAGGCGCGAGCGGACGATACCGAACATGGTCGCGTCGCGGCCCGCGTCGGACACGCCGGCCAGGGCCAGGATGTCTTCCTCCGACTCCTCCTGGATGACGCCGACGATGTCGTCGACGGTGATCTGGCCAACCAGGCGGCCGCCCGGCTCCACGACGGGGGCGGAGATCAGGTTGTACTTGTTGAAGATGTAGGCGACCTCTTCCTGGTCCATATCGACCGGGATTTCCGTCACCTGCTCCATGATCTGGGCCAACGGCACGTCGCGCCGGCTGCGCAGCAGGTGGCTGACCGGGGCCGCGCCCACCGGCTTGTAGCTGGGGTCCACCACATAGACGTCGAAGAACAGCTCCGGCAGCTCGTCGCTCTCGCGGCGCAGGTGGTCGATGGTCTGGCCGACGGTCCAGAACTGCGGCGCGGCCACCACCTCGCGCTGCATCAGCCGCCCGGCGCTCTCCTCGGCGTAGGCCAGCGTCGTCTCGATGGCCGCCCGCTCCACCTCGGGCATGGCGGCCAGCACCTGGGCGCGCTTGTCGTCCTCCAGGTCGTCGACGACGTCGGCGGCGTCGTCGGAATCCATCTCCTCCAGCGCCTTGGCGAGCGTCGCCGAGGGCAGGTGCGCGAGGACATCCTCGCGGATCTCGGTGTCGAGCTCGGAGAGCACGTCGCCCAGGGTCTCGGGATCGAGGTGCGGGACCAGCTCCTCGCGGTCCTTGGCCGAGAGGAAGCCCATCAGGTCGGCCACGTCCTCCGGACGCAGCGCCGAGAGCAGGTCGCGCAGCCGCTCGCTGTCGCCGGCGTCCAGCGCGTCGGCGACCATGGGCACATATTCGGGATTGAGCGCGTAGTCCTCGCCAAGCGCGAGGTCTTCCAGGTCTTCTTCCGTCGCGGGATTTTTCGTCAGCTCGAGGTTGTCCGTTTCGCGTGCCATGCGGACCTCCCTACGAGCTTATGACGGACGGACTTTCCCTAGTGGATTCGATGATCCTGATTCACTGGTGCGGTCGAGAAGACTCGAACTTCCACGGGTTGCCCCACAGCGACCTCAACGCTGCGCGTCTACCAATTCCGCCACGACCGCGCGTGGTGAGCCGCGGGGGTTAGCAAAGCCCCACGGGTTTGTGAAGCGTAGGGTTCGACGCAGCAGGTTTATGGCCCTTCCCGGCGGCTGCGGGAGAAGGACGACCTAATCTAGCTCCCGCCGGCCATGAAGTCGTAGACGTTGGCTTCGCGGGTGACGGCGATGGAGATCTTCTCGTCGTTGATCTGGATCTCACCGCGGGCCACGGGGTGGTTGTTGGCCAGGATCCAGACCTCTTCGTTCACCGTCGCGTCCAGCGGGATCACCGCGCCACGGCCCATGCGCAGCAGCTGCTGCATGGGGATGCTGGCGCGTCCCAGCACCACCTGGATCTCGACGTTGACCGCATTGACCTGGCTCACGCGCGCACTCCGAAGCGGTACCCGGCGTGGTCTCCGCTTTGCGCGAAGCACGCCCAGGCCCCACATTGCGCTCAGCATGCTTGACCGGGTGTTAAACTCAGAGGCGACCGCGCGCTTTTCGCGGACCGACGGCCGGGCCGCCGGCTGGGCGGTGAGCCCGGGCCTCGTGGGCTATGACGCGGCGGTCGCGGCCATGGAGGCGCGCGCCGCCGCCATCGCCGAGGGGACCGCCTCCGAGCTGGTCTGGCTGCTGGAGCATCCGCCGCTCTACACGGCCGGCGTCTCGGCCAAGCCGGGCGACCTCTTGGACACCGCGCGATTCCCGGTGTTCCAGAGCGGCCGCGGCGGCCAGTTCACCTACCATGGGCCCGGCCAGCGGGTGGCCTATGTGATGCTCGACCTGACCCAGCGCGAGCGCGACGTGCGGGCCTTCGTGGCGGCGCTGGAGGCCTGGCTGATCGGGGCGCTGGGGCGCTTCAATGTGCGGGGCGAGGTGCGGCCGGGCCGGGTGGGCGTCTGGGTGGCGCGCAACGAGCCCGCGCGGGATGAGAAGATCGCCGCCATCGGGGTCAAGCTGCGCCGCTGGGTGTCGTTCCACGGCGTCTCGCTGAACGTGGAGCCGGACCTTTCCCATTTCTCCGGCATCGTGCCCTGCGGCCAGACCGAGCACGGGGTGACCAGCCTGGTGGATCTCGGCCTGCCGGTGACCCTGGACCAGGCCGACGCGGCGCTGATGGCCAGCTTCGCCGAGGTGTTCGGGCCGGTGCAGGCCGCCGAGCCGCCGCTCTAGGCCGTCGCCGGCGCGACCTCCGCCTTCGCCTCGCCCTTCGTCCAGCGCGCGGCCCAGGACGTGACGCCCACGTCGCCCCAGACGTTGCCGATGGTCCGCGAGAAGTCCGGGAAGGTCTCCACCGCGATCAGCAGCGGCAGCAGGTCGAGCGGCAGGCCCATGGCCATGGAGATCGGCACCAGGGTGGTGAAGAAGGTCACCGAGCTCGCCACCCCCACCGCCGCCAGGCTGACGAGGACGGCCACCACGATGCCGGCGGCGATGTGGGCGGGATCCAGCGCCACGCCGTAGACGTGGGCCACGTAGAGGGCGACGGCGATGTTGCCGGCCGGGCTGGTGATGCGGAACAGCGCCACAGCCATGGGCAGGACGAGCCCCCTCACCCGCTCCGGCACGCCGACCTCCTCGGTGGCCTCCAGCATCACCGGCAGGGAGGCCAGCGAGGACTGGGTGGAGATGGCCATGGCGGTGACCGGGATCAGGGCCCTGGCCAGCGGCCCGGGCGGCAGGCGGCCGCCGAACAACGCCATCAGCAGGCCGAGAACGCCGGCCAAGAGGCACATGATCGAGACGACGACGATGTAGTGGCCGAGCACCCCCACCGCGCCGAAGCCGGTCTTGGCGCCCACCACGAAGGCCAGGAAGAACACCCCGAACGGGCCGAGCCACAGCACCCAGCCGACGATCCGCATCATGGTCGCCTGCACGGAGTCGAAGAAGCGGAACAGCACCTCGCGGCGGGCCGCATCGAGCCCGGTGGCGGCGATGCCGAAGATCAGGCCGAAGGTGACCAGCGCGGCCATGTTGCCGTCGGTGGCGGCCTTGACGACATTGGCCGGCACGAAGGAGCGCAGCCACTCGGTGAACGGCGGCGAGGCGGGGATCGCCTTGGCCGCGCCGTAGGCGGCGGTGCGCAGCGCCTGGGCCGCGGCGGCCGGCGCGGGCCAGACCTGCAGCAGGGCCAGGGTGGCGATCACCGCCACGGTGGTGGAGATCAGCAGCAGGACCCCGAACGCCAGCAGCACCTTGCCCGCGAAGCCGCCGGCCCGGACCGTGCCGGCCAGCTGGCCCACGCCGACGATCAGCAGCGAAAACACCAACGGGATGATGGTCATCCGCAGGCCGTCCAGCCAGACGCCGCCGATGGCGTCGGCCGCGGCCACGATCTGCGCCTGGGCCGCCAGGTGCAGGCCGGGCAGGCTGGCGCCCAGCGCCAGGCCGGCGATCAGGCCGGCCAGGATGCGGGTGGTGAGGGTGTTGATCTTCATGGGCGCCCTTCAGGCGTCAGATGGCCGCGACCGGGCGCAGCGGATTGGGGCCGTAGCGGTTGGTCCCCGCCTCCCCCGGCATGGCGCCCAGCTCGACGCCGGCCCAGATCAGCACCAGGGCGAAGATGAAGTCGAAGAAGTTGTCGGGCCGGGGCCAGACGGCGACCACGGCGAACAGGATCAGGGCAGCCCACCAGCCCGACCGCCCGCGATCGTGCAGCCGCTTGGACAGCACGCAGCAGCCGCAGAAGAACAGGGCCGGATAGACGAACCAGCCGGTCAGCCAGTGCAGGGTCGCGCCGACAATCGCCTCATAGAGCGCGGCGATGGCCAGCAGCAGGGCCGCAGCGGCCAGCGACGGCGCCCGCGGCGCGCGGCCGGCGGCGGAGAAGAACAGCTCGCTCCAGTCCATCAGGCTCCCCAACTCGAAGCGGCACTATAGCCAGGGTCGGATTTTAGGCGAACTCCACCAGCACCTCGTCGGCGGCGACGCTGTCGCCGGCCTTGGCGTTGACGGCTTTCACCACCCCGTCGCGCTCGGCGCGGATGATGTTCTGCATCTTCATGGCCTCGATCACCGCCACCGCCTCGCCGGTGCGCACCTCCTGGCCGACCGTCACGTCGAGGGTGACGACCAGCCCCGGCATCGGCGAGAGCACCATCTTCGAGGTGTCGGCGGCCTGTTTCGGCGGCAGCTTCTCGTGCAGCTCGGCCGAGCGCGGCGTCAGCACGATCACCCGGGCCTGGGCGGCGCGGTGGCGGATGGTGAAGCCCTCGGGCGCGGGCTGCACGCGGGCGGTGAAGGGCCTGCCGTCGAGCACGCCCTTGAAGGTCGGCTTGCCCGGCCGCCAGTCGACCTCGCTCAGCTTCAGCGTGCGGCGGCCGTTCTCGAGGAACTCGACGGTGAAGCCGTCGCCGCCGTTGGCCACGCGCGCCAGGCGGCGCTCGCCATTCTCGATCACCACCCAGTCGTTGCGCAAGAGCTGCGGCGCGGCGCGGGCGGTGATCACCCGGTGCATGGCGCAGCCCACCGCCGCCATCAGGTCGCGCTGGAAGGCCGTGGGCTCGGTCCCGTGGAAGCCGTCGGGGAACTCGTCCTTGATGTAGTTGGTGGAGAGCTGGCCCGAGCGGAACCGTTCCTGGTCCATCACGGCGGCCAGGAACGGGATGTTCTGGCCCAGGCCCTCGATGTGGAAATCCTCCAGCGCCCGGCCCATGGCGTCGATGGCCGCCTCGCGGGTCTTGGCCCAGGTGGAGAGCTTGGAGATCATCGGGTCGTAGAACATCGAGATCTCGTCGCCCT
>JAQGIV010000088.1 GCA_028290945.1 Phenylobacterium sp.
CGCCGTCCTCGACCGGCTGGGTGCAGGGCCAGCAGCCGATGGAGGGGAAGCCTTGCGCCACCAGCGGATGGGCCGGCAGGTCGTGCTCGGCCATGTAGGCGTCGAGGTCGGCCTTGGCCCAGTTGGCGAGCGGGTTGAACTTCACATGGGCGCCGGTCTGCTCGACCACCGGCAGAGACAGGCGGTCGCCGCCGTGGAAGCGCTTGCGCCCGGTGATCCAGGCGTCGAAACCCTCCAGCGCGCGGTCCAGCGGCAGCACCTTGCGGATGTGGCAGCAGCCGTCGGTGTCGGTCTGCCAGAGCTTGGCGCCGGGGTCGCCCACGGCCAGGTCCTGGTAGGCGGGCCTGAGGTCGCGGACGTCGGTCAGGCCGAGGCGCTGCGTCAGGCTGCGGCGATAGTCCAGCGTCTGGCCGAACAGCATGCCGGTGTCGAGGAACAGCACCGGGATGGCCGGGTTCACCTTGGCCACGATGTCCAGCAGCACCGCCGATTCCGCCCCGAAGGAGGAGACCAGGGCGAGCTTGTCGCCGAACGCCTCATGCGCCGCCTCCAGCACGGTGCGCGGATGGGCATGCCGCAGCTCGGCGTCGAGACGGGCGGCCAGGTTCACGGCCGGCCCGGAAAGGTTCGGGGAGATCTGATCGTAGGCCACGCTCACTGTCCTCGCTCCTCGAAGGCGGGCGCGCGGGCGTCCGTCCCTCGCTGATAGACATGGCGGAAGCGCTGGGTGGCCCTTTCCCAGTCCTCCGGGGACGAGCCGTCCGCCGGCTCGAAGGCGTCGAAGCCGCAGCGGAGCATGAAGCCCGCCTGCTCGCGAAGCACGTCGCCCACGGCGCGCACCTCGCCCTTGAATCCGTAACGCTCGCGCAGCAGCCGCGCCGAGGTATAGGCCCGGCCGTCGCGGTATTTCGGGAAGGCCAGCGCCACCACCGCGATCCGCGGCAGGTCGTAGGCCAGCGCCTCGGCGCCCTCGTCGCTCTCCAGGCGCACGCCCACGGCGCGGCCTTCGGACAGCAACCGCTCGCCCTCCGCCTGGAAGCGGGTCAGCGAGATGATCACGTCGCCCGGCGGGACCTGCAGGTCGTCGGCGACCGCCGTGAACGGGTCCTCGACCAGGCTGAAGCCGCCGTCCTGGAGCCTAATGCGCGTCGGCATAGACGGCCTCCTTGAAGGGGCTGACGCCGGTGCGCCGGAAGGTGTCGAGGAAGCGCTCCTCACCCTGGCGTTCGCGCAGATAGACCTCGACCAGCTGGTCGACGGCCTCGGCGACGCGGTTCGCCGGCAGGGCCGGGCCGAGCATCTGGCCGACCGCGGCGTCCTCCGCGCCCGAGCCGCCGAGGGTGAGCTGGTAGAATTCCTCGCCCTTCTTATCGACGCCCAGGATGCCGATGTGGCCGATGTGGTGGTGGCCGCAGGCGTTGATGCAGCCCGAAATCTTGATCTTCAGCTCGCCCACGGCTTCCGCCCGGTCGGGGTCGGCGAACCGCTCGGCGATATGCTGGGCGATGGGGATGGCCCGGGCGTTGGCCAGCGCGCAGTAGTCCAGCCCCGGGCAGGCGATGATGTCGGAGACCAGGCCCATGTTCGGCGTGGCGAGCTCCGCCGCCGCCAAGGCTGCATGCACCGCCGCGACGTCGTCCAGCTTCACGTGCGGCAGCACCAGGTTCTGCTCGTGGGTCACCCGGATATCGCCCTGGCCGTAGCGTTCGGCGAGGTCGGCCACCACCTCCATCTGCTCGGCGTTGGCGTCGCCGGGCGTGGCCCCGATGGCCTTCAGCGAGACCTCGACGATGCCGTAGCCGGGCTGCTTGTGCGGCTTGAGGTTGTTGCGGGCGAAGCGGGCCAGCGCCGGGCTGGTCGCCTTGGCGGCCTCGAAGGCCTCGGAACGGGCGGTCAGGGTCTCGAAGCGGGTGGGCGCGAAGGCGGCGCGGATGCGGGCGAGCTCGGTGTCCGGCAGGTCGGAGGCGTCGCCCGCCTTCTCCCACTCGGCTTCCACCTGGCGGGCGAATTCCTCGGCGCCCAGGGTCGCCACCAGGATCTTGATCCGCGCCTTGTTGGAATTGTCCCGCCGGCCCAGCCGGTTGTACACGCGCAGGATCGCTTCCAGGTAGGAGACCAGCCGCTTGGCCGGCAGGAACTCGCGGATCGTCGAGCCGACGTAGGGCGTGCGCCCCAGCCCGCCGCCGACCATCACCTCGAAACCCAGCGCCCCGTCGCGGCCGCGGCGGATGGCCAGGCCGATGTCGTGCACGCGGGCCGCCGTGCGGTCCTTCACCGAGGCGGTGACCGCGATCTTGAACTTGCGCGGCAGCCAGGAGAACTCCGGGTGCACCGTCGACCACTGGCGGATGGCCTCGGCCCAGACCCGCGGGTCGTCCAGCTCCTCCGCCGTCGCCCCGGCGTAGGGATCGGCGGTGACGTTGCGGATGCAGTTCCCCGAGGTCTGGATGGCGTGCATGTCGACGCTGGCCAGCGCATCCAGGATGTCCGGCGCGTCCTTCAGCTTGATCCAGTGGAACTGCAGGTTGGTGCGGGTGGTGAAGTGGCCGTAGCCCTTGTCGTAGGTGCGCGAGATCTCCGCCAGCTTGCGCATCTGGGTCGGGTTCAGCGAGCCGTAGGGGATGGCGATGCGCAGCATGTAGGCGTGCAGCTGCAGGTAGAGGCCGTTCATCAGCCGCAGCGGCTTGAACTGGTCCTCGCTCAGCTCGCCGGCGAGCCGGCGGGCCACCTGGCCGCGGAACTCGGCGCTGCGGTCGGCCAGGAAGTCTTTGTCGATGGCGTCGTACTGGTACATGGCGGCTACTTCCGCTTGATCAGGTTGACGCGGCCGGTGGAGCGGGCCGCGCCGTGGGCGTTCAGCAGGGCTTCGACGACCGCGCCGCCCTCCGCCTGCTTGCCGTGGTCGTGGTGGTTCGGGGGGCCCAGCGCCCGGATGCGCTCGCGGTAGCTGAGCGGCGCCCAGATGCCCTCGGCGTCGATCAGGTCGATGAGATAGGGCTCGACCACCGTGGTGACCTCGGTCTTGGCGTGCGCTTCGGCGGCCTCGCCGGCTTCGTCGTCGGCGAACAGCTGCGCCTCGGCGAAGCGCTCGACCCAGCGGCCGTCGGTCCAGAACACGACCTCGCCGTCGATCAGCCGGTTGGCGGTGAGCGCCCTCATGCCCGGGCCTCCCGCACGATCTCAGCAACCAGGCCACCGCCGGCCTGCGCCAGCGCCATGGCCTCGCCGACGATCAGCAGGGCCGGGCCGGAGAGCGCAGAGGCGGCTTCCGCCAGGCCCGACAGCGTGGTCACGACGCGGCGCTCATCGGGGCGCGAGGCGTTCTCGACGATCAGGGCCGGCGTCGCGGCCGCGCGGCCGGCTTCCATCAGGCGGGCGGCGATCGGGGCGGCCTGCGACAGGCCCATGTAGATGACGACCGTGTGGTTGGCCTTGGCGAGGCTGGCCCAGTCGAGGTCGGGTTCGCGGCCGTTGGCGGCATGGCCGGTGACGAAGGTGACGGCCTGGGCCGAACCGCGATGGGTCAGGGGCGCGCCGGCGCTGGCGCCGGCCGCCAGCGCCGCCGTAACGCCGGGGATCACGTGGCATTCGACGCCGGCCGCGCGGCAGGCCTCGAGTTCCTCGCCGCCACGGCCGAAGATGAACGGATCGCCGCCCTTCAGCCGCACCACCGTCAGCCCCTCGCGCGCGAAGGCCACCAGCATGCGGTTGATCTCGTCCTGGCTGTAGGAATGGCGCGACTTGCGCTTGGCGACCGAGATGCGCCGCGCGGAGGCGGGCGAAAGGTCGAGGATCTCGTCGGACACCAGGCCGTCGTGGACCACCACGTCGGCCCGTTGCAGGGCCTTCAGGGCCTTGAGGGTCAGCAGCTCGGGGTCGCCGGGGCCTGCGCCCACCAGCCACACCGCACCGGCTTTCCCTGCGGAACCGCCGCCCAGGACCACCAGTCCTTCTCTGCGTCCGGACCTGTCGCGTCGCTGCGGCATGGATTAGCTTCTCTAAAACCGACTGGGCTTGAAAGCGAGACGGGACGGGCTCGCACCCGCCCCGCTCATACCCACCGGCGAAAAGGGCCGATACACCGGCGGACGCTTGCAATTAGGGTTCGCAAGGGCCAGATCGCAAGCCAAGGACTTCTGCCCGGGCTGTCAGGAATTCTCATGGAACGAACGCCAGAGCGCCGACGTTTGCCGCCGCTCAACGCGCTCCGCGCCTTCGAGGCCGCCGCGCGGCACCTGAACTTCAGCCGCGCCGCCGACGAGCTGTCGGTGACGCCCGGCGCGGTGAGCCAGCAGATCCAGAACCTCGAGGACTATGTGGGCGCGGCGCTGTTCAAGCGCACCCCCAAGGGCCTGTTGCTCACCGACGCGGCCCAGACCGCCCTGCCCGCCCTGCGCGAGGCCTTCGACCGCCTGGCCGAGGCCGCCTCCCTACTCACCGCCGCGGTCGACGGTCGCCGGCTGACGCTGACCGCCCCGCCCTCGCTGGCCGCCAAGTGGCTGGTGCCGCGGCTGGGCGATTTCGAGCAGAAGTTTCCGCAGGTCGACGTCTGGCTGCAGGCCGGCATGGAGCTGGTGGACCTGACCGCCGGCGAGGTGGACGTGGCCATCCGCTACGGCTCTGGCCGCTATCCGGGCCTGGAGGTTCGCCGGCTGATGAGCGAGACGGTGATTCCGGTGATCAGCCCGGAGCTGGCCGCCACCCAGCCGCTCGAGAGGCCCGAGGACCTGGCCAACCATATCCTGTTGCACGACGGCTCGCCGGACCTCGACGACAGCTGCCCCGACTGGCTGATGTGGCTGGCGGCGCGCGGCGTGAAGGGCATCGACGGCACGCGGGGCCCGCGCTTCAACCAGAGCAGCCTCGTGATTGAAGCCGCAGTGAACGGCCGCGGCGTGGCGCTGGCCAAGCGCACCCTGGCCCAGGCCGACCTGGAGGCCGGACGGCTGATCGCGCCCTTGCAGATCGCCACCCACGTCGACTTCGCCTATTACCTCGTCCATCCCAAGGCCAAGGGGCGGCTGCCCCAGGTCAAGGCCTTCACCAGCTGGATCGAGGCCGAGGCCCTGGCGCACGAAGAGGCGCTGCGGACCATCGACAACGGCGCCGGCATTTGACGAGCGAAGAGTAGAGATGAGCTTTCGAGCGGACGACCGACCCCAAAACACACCTCTTGAGCCGGAAGCCTGCGCCTCGATGGCCGAGGTGCGCCAGGGGGTGGATGCGCTGGACCGGGCGCTGGTGAGCCTGCTGGCCGAGCGCCAGCGCTACATGGACGCCGCCGCCCGCATCAAGCAGGACCGCGACGCCGTGCGCGACGCGGCCCGCATCGAGGACGTGGTGGCCAAGGTCAAGGCGGCGGCCCGCACCGCCGGCCTTTCCGAAGAGATCGCCGAGCCGGTCTGGCGCACCCTCGTCGAGCGCTGCATCGCCTATGAGTTCGAGGTTTGGGACGCGCTCAGGTCGAAAACTCAGGCCTCCGCCTGATAGGCCTCGATCGCCGCCACCGCCTCGGCGAGCGCCTGGCGGACCTGCGGCAGCATGGCTTCGCCTTCGGCTTCCGCCCGGGCGCAGACGTCGCCCAGCGCATTGGCCCCGATGCCGCGCCCGGCGCCCTTGATGGTGTGCACCACGTCGCGCCAGTTCGCAGCCTCGGAGGTCAGCTTGGGCGCCCATAACCGCGCCTGTTCGAGGAACAGGGTCAGCACCTCGCCGACCACGCGGCGATCCCCGGCCATGAAGCCTTCGAGGTAGCTGAAATCCACGGCTGCGGCCCCGCTTTCCGACATCCCTGACAACACCTCCGCCACGCGCCTTGCCAACCCGTCGTTTTCGCGTATTTTCCGCGCCCTCGCCGCCGGGCGGATACTGCCCGGAGCGTCGGCGGGTGCATAGCTCAGTTGGTAGAGCAGCTGACTCTTAATCAGCGGGTCGTAGGTTCGAATCCTACTGCACCCACCATTCCCTGGATCACGTCGCGCCGGGCCCTAGCGGGTCCGGCTCGCGCGCGTCTCGGCCACCACCTCACCCACGGCGTCGATCACCGCCTGCGGCCGATCGAACTGGATGGCGTGGCCGGAACCCTCGACGAAGCGGCGGCGCGCCTGGGTGGAGAGCCCGGTCATCTCCCAGTGCATCTGTCGCCAGAGGAGGGTGATCTTCACCTGGTCCTCGGCGCTCAGGCCCGGCCCGCTGGTGAGCTTGCCGGCGCTGAGGATGATCATCGGCGTGGCGCCCAGCGGATGGCGCGCCTTGTCGGCCTCCGCGCCGCTCGCGGGGCTCAGCGCGTTGTCGTATTCGGCGAGGATCGCCCGGTAGTGGATCGGGCTCTGGCCATAGGCCACGTGGAAGCGCGACAGCTCCGGGGGCATGTCGAGCGGGACCGGCCCCACGCAGCGAACGTAGTCCGGCGTCCCGAAGGCGATCGGCCCCTGCTCGGTGAGCGCCAGGCACTTGCGGGTCGGATCGTTGCCGGCCGCGGCGAGCTTGGTGAACTCCGGACCGAGCGCCGAGAACCGCTCGACCTGATGGTCCCCGGAGGGGTCCACCAGCACCAGGCCCGCGACCTCCTGCGGATGATGGTAGGCGTATTGCCTGACGATCGGCCCGCCCAGCGAATGCGCGACCAGCACGACCGGCTTTCCGGCGCCGACCGCCTTGACCATCGCGCCCAGGTCGGCGGCGATGGCGTCGATGTCGCGGGAATCCTTCGCCTCGTCGGAGAGGCCGTAGCCGGCGCGATCATAGCTGCAGACCCGCGTGGTCTTGGCCATCTCGGTCTGGATCGTCCGCCAGGACCAGGCGCCGCTGCCGAGGCCTGCTTCCAGCACCACGGTGGGCGAGCCCTTGCCGAGGCAGTAGTAGCGAAGCCTGCGCCCGTCAGGCGCCTTGGCGAGCGGCGCGCCCTCGTAGCCGCGCCACCAGGCCGCCACGTCCTCCTTCGGCGTCGCCGCCGCCGCGCCGCCGAGCGCAAGAGCGCCCAGCGCCGCCAGGATCGCCAGTGTCTTCATGCCGCCCTCCCCAGGCCCGTCGGGCGAGGCTAGCCGCGGGCGGCGCCGCGCGCTACAGCGCTTCGACTAGGCGGCGGCCGCTAGGCTCACGTGGGTGGCGCCCAGCAGGCTGAGCTCGCCGGCCCGGCGGGCGGATTCGACGCCATAGACCATCACCGACCGGGCCACCCGCTTGGCGCGGCGCACGGTGCGCGCCGCCCAGGCCACGAACTCGGCGTCGCTGAGCCCCCGGGGACAGTCGACGGAGAGCGCCCTCAGGCCCGCCCCGGCCAGCCGGCCCGGGGCCGGCGGCGGATCGTTGGCGAGCCGGCCGACCACCAGCAGAGTGAAGGGCTTGATCAGCCCCACGGCCGACAGCAGGCCGCCGGCCGGCACGCCTTCGATGTCGCAGATCTCGCAGATCACCCCGCAGCTCACATGGCTCTCGGCCTCGCGCAGCGGCTGCACCAGCTCGGCGCGTCCGCGGTGGCTGGAGAGGCTGGTGTAGGAGAGCGGCACGATCAGGCTGAGCTGGCGCGCGCCGGCGGTCTCGGCCCGCACGCGGTCGATCCCCCGCGCGATGGTGGCCAGGTCGACGCGCAGCCGGTCGGCGGCGGAGAGGTCCAGTACGGCGGCCGCCGTCAGCTCCTCGCCGGTGCGGACGACGATCACCCGGCGGTTCATGCGGAAGCCGATGCGGCTGAAGCCCTTCAGCTCATAGACCGGCTCCAGGGTGGCGCTGACCCGGAGCTGACGGCCATCGATGGAGACAAACGGCGACCAGCGGTCGACGCTGGGGCGCGGGGCCTCGCCCGGCGCGAAGCTCTGGCCCTCGGCCGCCGCGGACGCCGCCGGCACTTCGGCTTCCGCCGGTTCGGCGTCGGCCAGTTCGGCGACGCTGGGGTCGACCTGGCGGGCGTCGATGGCTCCGGAACCGATGCGGGTGACCTGCAGCACGCCGCGGCCGGCCAGATGGCTGTCGCCCAGGAAGTGCAGCAGGATCTCGCGCAGGTAGCGCAGGCAGGCCGCCTGGCCGGCCAGGCGGCCGAGATCGGGCTGGACGATCAGGAAATCGGTGGAGGAGACCCGCAGGTAGAGGCCGCGCGGGCCCAGGCCGCGCTGCAGGATGCGATCCGCGAAGCCGCAGACCTGGTCCTGGCGCAGCGACCAGCGGACGCCGAAGCGCTGCTGGACGGCTTCCAGGGAGATCAGGTTGACCTTGCCGGCGGCCAGCAGGGTGCGGTCGGCGAACCGCTCGAGGGAGGCCTCCAGCCCCGCCTCGACCACGCGCGGAACGGCCTCCGCCGACGCTTGCGCCGACGCGCCATCACTCGGACGTGCAGCTGTGGCGCCGCTCGACCGCACGCTTAAGCCCCTTGCACACCACCCGTACAGATCGGGAGGGTGCAGAGTAGGGCCGAACGGTTAACCGGCCTTCCCATGCCGACAGCGGTGCCGGGAGGCGTGTTGCGGACACAAAGAAACCTCGCGCGGCGGTGCGCCGGCGAGGCCCTTCGTTGCAGAAGACCGCGCCGCGACCGAAGCCGCGGCGGAGCCTTGTCGCCTACTTCAGGTGCTGGGCGAGGTGCTTGTTCATCTCGAACATGCTGACCCGGTCCTTGCCGTGGAAGATCGGCTTCAGCTTGGCGTCGGCGACGATCTCACGCTTGTTCTGCGGGTTCTGCAGATTGTTCTTCTTGATGTAGTCCCACATCTTCGAGACCACTTCACCGCGGGACAGTTGTCCCGAGCCGACCACGGCCGCCAGTTCCGACGACGGGGTCATGGGCTTTTGCAGAGCGTTGTTCTTCTTAACTTCAGCCATTGGGCTCCCCCAGCTAGAATTCGGGCGGCCGCCCTTACGCCAGTGCGCGTAAGTGAGTCGCTTGCAGGTATCCTAGGTGCGCAGAGGCCCGCGCGCCACTTTTCAAGCAAGACACGCGAAATCTCTCTTCCGAGCGCCTTCAGGCGGGACGGTAGGCGTCGCGCTCCTGCGGCCGGCGCGCATCGGGCGAACGGGAGGTCATGTCCTCGCCGCCGCCCCGTTCGATGGCGTCGTAGAGTGCGGCCGTCGAGGCCTCGGTGACAGGGTCCAGCCGCTTGTCGCGGGTCGCCCAGCGGGCCATGCCGTAGGCGAGCGCCGCACCCAGCACGATCATGCCGCCGACCACGTCGATCAGAAAAAAGCCGGCGCCGCCGGCGTCCACCCCGCCCTCAATGCCGCCGGGCGCGCCGGACCCCAGCGCGCTCAGGATGCCGAAGAAGGTGCTCATGGTGAGCGCCCAGAAGCCGAAGGCCAGGGACCAGGCGAGCCAGAGGAAGATCTGGGCGCCGATGTCGCGAACGCCGGCGCGTTCGGCGACGACGCCGTCGCGGCCGCTATGGACCGCGGTTTCGGGAGTGTCGTAGGTGCTCATGGGGCCTCGAAGGGGTCTGGCTGGCCGCAGCGCGGCCTTTGCCGACCAACCCCGAGGCGGGGGCGGGCGTTCCCCCTCAGCCGGCGGCGAGCGTCCCACGGCGGGCCGCCATGCGGTTGTGCAGCCGCACCACCAGGCCGCTGGCGGTGGCTTCGAACATCCAGGGCAGCAGGGCGTGCACCAGGCAGGCGAGGCCGGCCGCGATCAGCAGTCCCCCGAACCCGGCCGCGGCGGCGGCATGCTCCCCATAGGTCTCGCCGACCGCGTGCGGATGCTCGACGAAGCGCTGGATCATGGTTCTCTCCCGGACTGGAGGAACTGTGCCGCCAGGACCGCAGGGATTTCATTGTCGAATTGGTTACTCATCTGGTTAATATGGAGAATAATATTCTCCCGATAGGCCGAAACACATGAATTCTGATTTCGACGCCATCGATCGGCGCATCCTGCGCGAGCTGCAGGCCGACGCGACGATTCCCCTGGCCGAGCTGGCCGAACGCATCGGCCTGTCGCAGACGCCCTGCTGGAAGCGGGTGAAGCGGCTGACCGACGCCGGCGTGATCCACAAGCGCGTGGCCCTGTTGGACCGCGACAAGCTGGACCTCGGCCTGGTGGTGTTCGTGGCCATCCGCACCAGCCGCCACGACCAGGATTGGCTGGACGCCTTCGCCAAGGCCGCGGCGTCGTTGCCGGAGGTGCTGGAGTTCTACCGGCTGTCCGGCGAGACCGACTATCTGATGAAGGTGGTGGTGCGCGACATCGCCGCCTACGACGCCTTCTACAAGCGGCTGATCACCGCCGCCCCGCTGACCGACGTCTCCTCGTCCTTCGCCATGGAGCAGATCAAATACACCACCGCCCTGCCCGTCTGAGGCCGCCCCCGAAACAATTGACTTCCGGGGCGGCCGGGCCGCCAACTCCTTCCAAAGACCAATAATCTAGGGAGGGACGGCGATGGGGTCTTGGACCTTCGCGGACGTCTGGGAAGCCGTTGCGGCCAGCCAGCAGGACCGGCCGGCCAACATCCAGGGCGAGCGGGTGCTCAGCTGGGGCGAGTTCGACGCCCGCGCCGATGCGCTGGCCGCCCACCTGATCGAGGCCGGCCTCGGCCGTCAGGCCAAGGTCGCCGCCTACCTCTACAACGGGCCGGAATACCTCGAGACCTACTTCGCGGCGTTCAAGGCGGGCTATGCGCCGGTCAACACCAACTACCGCTACGGCCCCGAAGAGCTGAGCTATCTGTTCGACAACGCCGACGCCGAGGCCGTGGTCTTCCACGCGGGCTTCAGCGACATCGTGGGCGGCCTGCGAAGCCGGCTACCGAAGGTGAAGGCCTGGATCGCCGTGGCCGAGCCCGGCCATCCGGTCCCCGCCTGGGCCGCCGACTACGACGCCGTGGTCGCCGAAATCCCGGCGCAACGGCCGGTGAAGGCGCCTTGGGGCCGTTCGGGCGACGACCTGCTGCTGCTCTACACCGGCGGCACGACGGGGATGCCCAAGGGCGTGATGTGGCGTCAGGACGACCTGTTCAACGTCATCGGGGCCGGCGGCAACGCCTTGTTGGGCGTTCCGCCTGCGGCCTCGGTGGAGGAACTGGCCGCCCGGATCGGCACGATTCCCGAGATGCCGCGGCCGATGACCCTGGTGGCCTGCCCGCAGATGCACGGCACCGGCCAATTCTCCTCCTTCATCACCTTCAACGCCGGCGGCACGGTGGCCACCCTGCCGTCGCGCAAGTTCAACCCCATCGAGCTGTGGAGCGAAGTTGAGCGGCTGAAGGCGACGGGCGTCGTCCTCGTCGGCCTGGCCTTCTCGACGCCCATGCTGGAGGCGCTGGAGGCCAATCCCGGCAGATGGGACCTGTCCTGCGTCCGCTCGATGAGCTCGTCCGGCTCCATGTGGAGCCAGGAGAACAAGCGCGGCCTGCTGAGCCATTGCCGCAACGCCGTCATCATGGACAGCTTCGGCTCGTCCGAGGCGGTGGGCATGGGCATGTCGGCCTCCGCGCCCGGCGCGGAGATGCAGACCGCGGCCTTCGCGCTCGGCCCCAACTGCGGGGTGTTCGCCGAGGATGGCCGGCGTATCCAGCCGGGATCCGGCGAGCGCGGCCTGGTGGCGGTCTCGGGCTTCCTGCCCACGGGCTACTACAAGGACGCCGAGAAGAGCGACAAGACCTTCAAGACCCTGGAGGGGCAGCGCTGGAGCGTGCCCGGCGACTGGGCCGAGGTGAACGCCGACGGCACGCTGAAGCTCCTGGGCCGCGGCTCGGTGTGCATCAACACCGGCGGCGAGAAGGTCTTCCCCGAGGAGGTCGAGGAGGCCCTGAAGACCCATCCGGAGGTGCGCGACGCTGTCGTGGTCGGCGTGCCCGACGCGCGCTTCGGCGAGCGGATCTGTGCGGTGGTCGAGCCCTCGGGCGCGGCGGTCCTGACCCTGGCCGAGCTTTCCGAGCACGTGCGCGGCAGCCTGGCCGGCTACAAGGCGCCGCGCGAACTGGTGGTCGTGGAGAGCATCGGCCGGGCCCCGAACGGCAAGGTCGACTACAAGGCGATCAAGGACCTGGCGCTCAGGGCTCTGAACGTTCCGGCATGACCTCGACGGCCGGTTGCGGCCGGACGGCCAGGGTGCGGACGAACTCCACCAGGGCGGCGCGCGGCGCGCCGCGCGGCAGGTCGGAGAAGGCCCGCAGCAGCTCAATGGCGCCGGGCTGAGCCAGCAGCGCCGCCACTTCGTCCACCGCGCTCGCCGCGCCCGAGGCCTCGCCGAACAGCTCCGCCACCGGCGCCCGCAGGGTCTCGGCGATGCGCGCCAGCATGGAGGCGCTGACCCGGTTGGCGCCGCGCTCGTACTTCTGGATCTGCTGGAAGGTGACGCCGGCGGCCTCGGCCAGGGCCTGTTGCGACAGGCCGCGCATCTTGCGGAACAGCCGGATGCGGGCGCCGACGGCCACGTCGATAGGATCGGCCTCAAGCTCGGAACGGCGCGCCATGGTCAGTCGGCCCAGCCGCGCGGCGGCGGCGCCCAACCGGGCTCCGGCTGGGCGATGCGGTCGGAGACCAGGTAGCAGGCCTCGGCGATGGCCATGCCGACGGCGCGGCGCAGCGGGGCGACGCCGGGCGTCTCGCGCTCCAGCACCATGAGTTCTTCCTCATAGGCCGTGAGCACGTCCACCAGGCTGCGCGCCGTGTCCCTCGCCCGTTCGGCGTCCGTCTGCCGCATGGTTACTCCCGCTCGGCGGCAACCTTCAGCATTGCGGCCGCGATTGCAAGCCTGGGACGCAGCCAGGCGCAGGCGCCACCGGTGGCGGCGCCCGACGCCCCTCAGGATCAGTTGGCGGCGACGGCGCGGGCCGCGGTCTGGGCGGCGATCACCGCCCGGCCTTCCCGCTCGGCGATTCGGCGGAAGGTCGCCAGCGCCTGCCCGACCACCTGGTCCATGTTGTAGTAGCGGTAGGTGGCCAGGCGGCCGACGAACTGCACCTCGGTGGTCTCCAGGGTCAGGGCCTCGTACCTCTTGTAGAGCGCCTGGTTCTCCGGCCGTGGCACCGGATAGTAGGGGTCGCCGTCGGCGCGGGGGAATTCGTAGGTCACTGTCGTCTTGCGGCAGGCCTGGCCGGTCATGTGCTTGTATTCGCTGATCCGGGTGTAGGGCGTGGCCTCGTCCGGATAGTTCACCGTGCCGACCGGCTGGAACCACTCCTGGTCCAGGGTCTCGTGCCGGAAGGCCAGGCTCCGGTAGGGCAGCTTGCCGTAGCGGTGGTCGAAATATTCGTCGATCGGGCCGGTGAAGATCAGCCGGTCGTAGTCGGCCTCCTCCCGCACGTCGTCGAACTCGACGCCCAGCTCCAGGGTGATGCCGGCCTGGTCGAGCATGTTCTCGAACATCCGCGTGTAGCCGTCGGCCGGCATGTTCTGGAACTTGTCGGTGAAATAGCGGTCGTCGAGGTTGGTGCGGGTCGGCACCCGGGCGGTCACCGACTTGTCGAGCTCGGAGGGATCCATGCCCCACTGCTTTCGGGTGTAGCCGCGGAAGAAGGTCTCGTAGAGCTCGCGGCCCACCGCCGAGATCACCACGTCCTCGGAGGTGCGCACCTTCTCCACCGGCTGGGCGCGGCTGGCGAGATAGGCCTGGGCCTCGTCGTCGGTCGCGAGGTCGAGGCCGTAGAGGGTGTTCAGCGTCGTGCGGTTGATCGGGATCGGCACGTGCAGGCCGCCCTTCACGCTGGCCAGCACCCGGTGCTCGTAGGGCCGCCAGCGGGTGAACTGCGAGAGGTAGTTCGCCACCTCGTCGGAGTTGGTGTGGAAGATGTGCGGGCCGTAGCGGTGCATCAGGACGCCGGCCGCATCCTTCTCGTCATAGGCGTTGCCGCCAATGTGCGGCCGCTTGTCGATCAGCAGCACCCGCTTGCCGAGCTGGCTGGTCAGCCGCTCGGCCAGCACCGAGCCGGCGTAGCCCGCGCCGACGATCAGGTAGTCGTAGGGCTTCCGGCGCGAGGCCGGGCGGATCACCGGCGACTGCGCCAGCGAGGCGCCGATCTGGCCCGCCGCGGCCGGGGCGCGCCCGTTGATGACCCGCGAGATCTCCAGGTTCATGCGGGCGAAGGTCTCGTCCCAGGACAGCGCGGCCAGCGCCGTGTCGACCGCGCGCAGCCACTCGCCCTTCAGCCGCGACAGCGCCAGCGCCTGGTCGCAGGCGGCCACGAACTCGTCGGCGGTGGCGGCGATCTTCACCGCTTCCAACTCGCCGTAGTGGCGGGCCACGTCGACGATCGGCGTGGAGACCACCGGCCGGCCGCCGGCCAGGTATTCCGGCGTCTTGGTGGGGCTGATGAAGCGGGTGGACTCGTTGATGGCGAAGGGCATCAGGGCCACGTCCCAGCCGGCCAGGTAGCGCGGCAGGTCGTCGTAGTCCTTGCCGCCCAGGTAGTAGAGGTTCGGCCGCTTCGGCAGGTCCTCGGGGCTGATCTTCACCACCGGGCCGAGGATCACGATCGACCAGTCCGGCCGGGCGTCGGCCAGCGCCGCCAGGAGGCCCAGGTCCATCCGCTCATCGACCACGCCGTAGAAGCCCAGCCGGGGCCACGGCAGGCCCGCCTGGTCGGCCGGCTCGCCGCGCAGGCTCCGGGCCTTGGCGAAGTGGGCCCGGTCGACGCTCGAGGGGAAGGGATGGATGTTCGGGTGCCGGTCGCGCTTGGCCTCCCACAGGCTGTAGCCGCCGGTGAACACCACGTCGGCCGTGGCCATCAGCTCGCGTTCGAGCAGGGTCAGCTCGGGCGGCGCGAACTTGAAGTTGGCCAGCTCGTCCATGCAGTCATAGACCGTGCAGACCGCCTCGATGTGGCGCGAGAACGGCAGCATCATGGGCGTGTAATACCAGCGGACGATGTCGCCCTCGGCGGCGGCCACGACGGTGTTGAGCAGGGTCCGCAGCATCGCCTCGTGGTCCTCGGCGGCCGAACCCTCGGGCAGCACCGGCGTCAGCACCACGACGCCGCTATCGGCGTCGACGTTCATGTCCACCCGCGGCGTGCGCGCCGGCGGTCCGAACATCGGCTCTTCCCAGACGATCACCCGCCGCTCCCAGGCGAAACGGGTCATCAGGTGCTGCGGACGCTGGAACACGAAATTCCAGCGGAGATGCGAAAAGCAGATCAGGGTCTGTCGACCCCGTGAAAGCGGACCGAACCGGATGGCGAACGGCGCAGCGTCAGCGGCGCTCGGGAACTGCTCAGAGTCCAAGGACGCATCCCTCTTTGAATAAATTTCGACACACGAAAGCCCGCTGAAATAATCCCCACGGACCCCGAAGGTTCCTTCGAAGACGGGTTCGTTTGCTGATTTTATTGAGTAATCAAAAGATCAGATGGCGAGCCAACGCCCCGATCTCAGGTTTGTCGGCCACCCGACTATTGAGCAGGCGTCGTATTGGCGTGTGTAGCGGCGACGAGCGCGCGTAGTCCCGAACCATAGGCCGGCCGGGTTTCCCACCTCAGCGCGTCGGCGACGATCCGGTCGAGGTCCGAGCATCTGGCGCGCCAGCCCAGCAAGGCCTTCGCCCGCGCCGGATCGGCCACC
>JAQGIV010000111.1 GCA_028290945.1 Phenylobacterium sp.
CCGCCGCCGCCCAGGCGCGGGGCGCGGCCCTGCGCGCCGGGGCGAGCCGCGATGAGGTGGGCCGCGCCGAACGGATCGCCCGCCTGCGCGCCGCCGAGGCCGACTGTCGCTCGCAGGACGTGACCACCGCCGCCAACCGGGTGAAGCAGGCCTTCACCGGCTATGCCCGCATCAACCGCCTGACCTATCACGGCGACGTCGCCGCCTGGGCGGCCGACCGCTATGTCACCCCCACCAATCCGTGGAGGCTGAAGCAGGAGGCCGTCTTCGGGGCGGACCGGCTGATGTTCGGCCTGGCCGGCGGCGAGGAGGCTCCCGTCCTGCTGGCGGTGGCGCAGTTCGCCGATGGGGCGACGCCCTATGGCGCGCGGCTGGTGCTGCGCGACACCCGCCGCAGCTCCGGACCCTACCTGAAGCGCACGACCAGCGGCGCCACGGTCGGCCTGGCCCTCCCCGACCGCCTGCCCCCGGCCGCGGCCCTCACCGGCATCCTGGCCGAGGCCCGCAGCGAAGCCGACCGCGACCTGCTGCCCAAGACGCACCAGGGGGGCCAGGAGGACGGCTGGGCCTTCCGCTTCCCGCCGGTGGCGGCCGGCGCGCTCGCCGACCTCGACCCGCGCGAGGCGGTGGCCGTGGACTTCCTGTTCCCGGGCGACCGGGTGCGCCGCGCCTATGTGGAGGTCGGCGACTTCGCCGCCGGACGCGCCTTCGTGAAGCTGGCGTCGCGCTAGTTGCGCCCGCCTCGGCGCCCGGCGATAAGCCGCCGGTGCCGACCCGCCGAACCCTCACCGCCGACGAGCTCTACCACCAGGCGCTGGCCGCCGCCGACGCCGACCGCCCGGGCGAGGCCGAGGCGCTGCTGCGCGCCGCCTTCCGCGTCGCCAAGGGCCCGAACCTGCTGGTCACCCTGGGCGTGGTGCTGGAGCACCAGGGCCGCTTCGACGCCGCCCGCGCCATCTTCCGCGCCGCCCTCGCCGCCACGCCCGACGAGCCGCTGCTGAACTTCCCCCTGGCGCTCAACCTGCTGCGGGCCGGCCAGTACGCCGAGGGCTTGCGGCTCTACGAGTCCCGCGACGTCAGGATCACCAGGACGGCGGCCGGCCGTCCGACGCTCAGCTTCCCGGAATGGACCGGCGGCCCGCTGCGCTCGCTGGTCATCCTGCCCGAGCAGGGGCTGGGCGATGAGATCATGTTCAACCGCTATGTGCCGCAGCTGAAGGCGCGCGGCGTCGAGGTCACCCTGCTCTGCCGGCCGAGCCTGGCGCGGCTGTTGGCGCCGCTCGGCGTGCGCCTGCTGCCGCTGGGCCCCACGGTGGAGGTCCCGCACGCCGACGCCTGGACGCTGTCGCCCTCCCTGCCGCTGCGCCTGGCGACCACGCCGGCGACCGTCCCGCCGCCCGCCTACCTGCCCGGCGGACCGGGCGGCAAGGGCGTCGGGGTCATGACGGTCGGCAGCGTCGATCCCGACCCGCGCCGCGCCCTGCCGCGCGACCTCGCCGAGCAGCTGCTGGCCCTGCCGGGCGCCGTCAGCCTCGATCCGGCCGTCACCGGGGCCAAGGATTTCGAGGACACCCGCGCGATCATCGCGGGGCTGGACCTGGTGATCACCGTCGACACCGCCGTGGCCCATCTGGCGGGGGCCATGGGCAAGCCCTGCTGGACCCTGATCCCCTTCGTCCCCGACTGGCGCTGGATGGAAAAGGGCCCGCACTCGCCCTGGTACCCGGAGATGCGGCTGTTCCGGCAGCCGGAGCTGCTGGACTGGGAGAGCGTGGTGCGCGAGGTCCTGGCGGCGTTCCGGGCGCGGCCCTAGCCGGCCACGGAGGCTTCGGCCGCGGTGGGCTGCGGCTCCGGCAGGACCACCGGCATACGCACGGTCACCGTGGTGCCCTCGCCGACGGTGCTTTCCAGGCTCATCTCGCCGCCGTGCAGCTGGGCGAAGGCGCGGACCAGCGAGAGGCCCAGTCCGGAGCCTTCGGCCCGCTTGTCGGCGTCGCCGGCCTGTTCGAAGGGATTGCCCAGCCGCTCCAGGTCGCCCGGCGCGATGCCGACGCCGCTGTCGGAGACGATGATCTCCAGCATCTGATCGACCGCCTGGACGATGAGCGTCACTGAGCCGTTCTGCGGGGTGAACTTCAGGGCGTTGGAGACCAGGTTCAGCGCGATCTGCTTGATCGCCCGGCGGTCGGCCTCCACCTCCAGCGGCTCGGACGGCAGGATGCCGCGCAGGGCCACGCCCGCCCGCTCCGCCTGGCCGCGCATCAGCCGGATCACCGCGGCCACCGCATCGCGGGCGTCGAAGGTCTCGCGCGACAGCTCGAACCGCTCGGCCTCGATCTTCGACATGTCGAGCACGTCGTTGATCAGCTCCAGGAGGTGGGCGCCGGCGTCGTGGATCAGATCGGCATATTCGGCATAGCGGTCCGACATGGGCCCGAACAGCCGCTGCCGCATGATGTCGGAGAAGCCCATGATGGCGTTCAGCGGCGTGCGCAGCTCATGGCTCATATTGGCCAGGAAGCGGCTCTTGCCGGCGTTCTGCGCCTCGGCGGCGACACGGGCCTGGTCGAGCTCGGTCTCGCGGGTCTTCTGCGCCCGGGCGTCGCGCAGGGCGGCGGCGATGCGGATCGAGCTCATCCGGCGCAGCGTCAGCACGCACCAGCCCTGCGGGTCGTGGGCCGGGGTGAAGCCGATCTCGGCGGAGCCTTCGGAGATGGCCCGCTGCAGGGCCTCGTCGACGATCGGGCGCTCGTCGGGGGCCACCAGGTCGCCGAAATTGCCTTGCGAGATCTCCTGCAGCTCGAGGCCCACGGGCGGCTGGCCGTAGGCCTGCAGGATGCGGCCGCCGGGATAGAGGGTCAGGAGCAGCTGCGGCTGGTGGGCCAGCACTTCGCGCAGGCCAAGCTCGATGTCGTCGCGCTCGATCTCGCCGCGGCGGACGGCGGCGTGCAGGGCCACGAGGCCGGCGCCGAGGCCGAGCGCCGCGGTGACCACGGAAAGGAAGCCGAGCCAGGGCCCGGCGGCGGGCTCCACGTGCGGCAGCGGCAGGAGCAGGGTCCCGAGGCCGGCGACGCCCGCGGCGCCCACGGCGGCGG
>JAQGIV010000127.1 GCA_028290945.1 Phenylobacterium sp.
TGGATGAGACGCCGCCGCGCCGGGTCTGGGAGGTGTTCCAGGCCTTCCTGATCCAGGGCCTGACGGCCTTCGGCGGTCCGGTGGCGCACATCGGCTACTTCCGCCGCGAATTCGTCGAGCGGCGCGCCTGGCTCAGCGAGGCGGCGTTCGCCGATCTGCTGGCGCTCGCCCAGTTCCTGCCCGGCCCCGCGTCGAGCCAGCTCGGCATGGCGATCGGCCTGCGCCGGGCGGGCTACCTGGGCCTTGCCGCGGCCTGGCTCGGGTTCACCCTGCCGGCCGGCGCGGCGATGATCGCGCTGGGCTATCTCGCGCCGCAGTTGAGCGGCGGCTGGAGCGACGGCGTCATCCACGGCCTGCAGATCGCCGCGGCCGCCGTGGTGCTGCAGGCCCTGGTGGCCATGGCGCGGGTCCTGGCCGTCGGACCGATCCGGGCCGGCATCGCGATCGGCGCCACCGCCGGCCTGCTGATCGCCCACGGCGCCGCGGCCCAGATCTTCGCCCTGGCGGCGGGCGGCTTCTTCGGCTTGCTCCTGCTGCGCGAGGCGGTCGCCGCCCAGCCGGACGACCCGGCGACGCATCAGGTCCCGACCCCCGTCTCGGCGGCGGCGCTGGCGGTCTTCGCCGTGCTGCTCGCAGCCCTGCCCTTCCTGGCGGCCTGGCGGGACGACCCGACGCTCGGCCTGGCCAGCGTCTTCTACCGCACCGGCGCCCTGGTGTTCGGTGGCGGGCATGTGGTCCTGCCGCTGTTGCAGAGCGAGATCGTCGGGCGCGGCTGGCTGGATCAGGAGACCTTCCTAGGCGGCTATGGCGCGGTCCAGGCGCTGCCCGGACCGCTGTTCAGCTTCGCGGGCTTCGTCGGCGCGGCCCAGGGCTATGCGCCCGGCGGCTGGGCCGGTGGCCTCGTGGCCCTGGTCGCCATCTTCCTGCCGAGCCTGCTGCTGGTGCTGGGCGTGCTGCCCTTCTGGGACCGGCTGAAGGCCTATCCGCAGGCCCGCGGCGCGCTGGCGGGGGTCAACGCCGTGGTGGTCGGCCTGCTGGCCGCCGCCCTGTGGCAGCCGGTGCTCACCTCGACCGTGCAGAAACCCACCGACTGGGCGCTGATCGCCGCGGCCTGGGTGTTCATGAACATCGCCCGCCTGCCGCCCTGGCTGGTGGTGATCGGCTTTGCGGTGGCGACCGGGGTCTGGACCCGGGTGTCGATCTAGCCCCGGGCTAGACCCGGGCGACTTCCGCGCCGGCCCGCGCGGCCTGCGGCGCGAACAGCCTTGCGGCGCGCGGCAGCGACAGCTTCGGCAGCTGCGGCCAGTGGAAGGTCCAGGCCTTGCGCTCGGGGATGCAGCCTTCCAGCGCGGCGATCAGTTCCTTGGCCGGACCGTCGTTCAGGAAATGGTTGGCCCCGTCGGCCCGCACGAAGCGGATCGGCCGGCGCGTCACCGTCTCGGCCGCCAGCCGCTCGGCCGCCTCGATCGGCGCGAAGTCGTCCTTGTCGCCGTGGATCATGTGGATCGGCACGTTCACCCGGGCCAGCGCCCGCTTGGCGTGCACCAGCTGCTCCCGCTGTCCCGAAGCCTCGATCACCGCATGGCGCAGGTCGCGCGGGATCATCTTCAGGGCCCGCATGCCCATGTCGATCAGCCACTTGGCGGTGGGCCCCGGCTCGCCGAAGAAGCCGGACAGCAGCACAAGGCCCGCCACCTTGCCGGGATTGGCCTCGGCCATCAGCGAGGCGATGGCCGCGCCGTAGCTCTGGCCGACCAGCAGCACCTTCTGGCCGCGCGGCGCGTCCAGCACCGGCGCCAGCGCCCGGGCCTGGACGCCGATATCGACCACCGGATGGGCCGGCTCCGACGCGCCGTAGCCCGGCCGGTCGACGACGATCATCTCGCGGTCCTGCGGCAGTTCGGCCAGGGTCTCGGCCCAGTATTCGGCCCAGGAAGGGGCGCCGGTGATCACCACGATCTTCCAGGCGGGCGGGGTTTCGCGGGGGGTTTCGAGGGCCGAGATGCGCCAGCCGTGGCCCGCGCCGGCCATGAAGCTGGTGCGGCGCACCACGCTGTCCGGATAATCCTCCGAAAGCGGCGCGTGTTCTGTCCGCCCCTTGGCGGCCGCCTCGACGGCGGCCCAGCCCATGGCGAGCACCCCTTTCGGCCGTCTCCGCGCCAACTCCGCAACTCCTCAAGTCTTACCTGTCACCTGGGGTCGCAAACGCGCGATTTTAAGGCCGGTTCGGCTCAGCTTGCCGTCATGGCGCCGGTTCGGTCGCGACGGTGGCCAATTGGTCACGCAATTCGCGCTTCAGCACCTTGCCGGTGGGCCCGATCGGCAGCTCGGAGACGATGCGCACCTCGTCGGGGACCCACCACTTGGCGACCCGCGCGGCGACGTGGGCCTTCAGGGCCTCCGGATCGGCCCCCTGGCCGGCCTTCAGCGTGACCAGCAGCAGCGGCCGTTCGTCCCATTTCGGGTGCGGCACGCCCACCGCGGCGGCCATGGCGACCGCCGGGTGCGAGCAGACGGCCTCCTCCAGGTCGAGGGTGGAGATCCATTCGCCGCCGGACTTGATGACGTCCTTGGCCCGATCGGTGAGGCGCAGGTAGCCCTCCGCGTCGATCGTGGCGATGTCGCCGGTGTCGAACCAGCCGTCGGCGGTGAAGGCGGCCTCGCCCTCGTGCTTGAAATAGGCCTGGGCGACCCAGGGCCCGCGCACCTGCAGGGCGCCGGCGCTCTTGCCGTCGCGCGGCAGCAGCTCACCGGCCTCGCCCACGATGCGCAGCTGCACGCCGAACAGGCCGCGGCCCTGCTTGACCTGGCGCGCCACGCCGGTCGCCGCGTCCTCGCCAGCGTGCTTGGGCAGCGGCCGGTTGATGACGCCCAGCGGCGAGGTCTCGGTCATGCCCCAGATCTGGCGGACCTTGCCGCCCAGCCGGCCTTCGATGCGCTCGATCAGCGCCGCGGTGGGCGCCGAGCCGCCGATGGCGATGGTCTTGACGCAGTCCAGCGCCTGGCCGGCCTGTTCCAGGTGCTCGGCCACGCCCACCCAGATGGTCGGCACCCCCAGCACGAAGCTCACCTGCTCGGCCGCGATCAGCTCGGCCACCGACTTGCCGTCCAGCGCCCGGCCGGGCAGCACCAGCTTGGCCCCCACCAGCGGGGCGGCGTAGGGCGTGCCCCAGGCGTTGGCGTGGTACATCTGGGCGCAGGGCATGATCGCGTCGCCCGAGGCGAAGTTGAAGTTGTCCGGCAGGCCGCAGGCCATGGCGTGCAGCACCGTCGAGCGGTGCGAATAGAGCACGCCCTTGGGATTGCCCGTGGTGCCCGAGGTGTAGCAGAGCCCGCAGGCCGACCGCTCGTCGAGCTCCGGCCAGGCGAACTCGGGCGGGGCCGCCTCCAGCAATTCCTCATAGACCCGCGTCCCGGCCGGAGCCTTGGCGGGCAGATGCGCGCGGTCGGTGAGCGAGACGAAGGTCTTCACGCTCGCCATCTTCGGCGCGGTCTCGGCCACCAGGTCGCCGAACGTGGAATCGAACAGCAGCACGCTGTCCTCGGCGTGGTTGGCCACCCAGGCCACCTGGTCCGGATGCAGCCGCGGATTGATGGTGTGCAGCACCGCCCCGATGCCGGTGGCGGCGAAATAGAGCTCGAAGTGGCGGTGCGTCGACCAGGCCAGGGTCGCCACCCGGTCGCCCGGCTTCACGCCCAGCGTCAGCAGCGCATTGGCCAGCCGCTTCACCCGCGCCAGGGCCTGCGCATAGCCGTAGCGATGGATCGGCCCCTCGACGGTGCGCGCCACCACCTCGCGGTCCGGGTGGTAGAGCGCCGCATGCTCGAGGATGCTGGGCAGCGTCAGCGGCCAGTCCATCATCAGGCCCTGCATGTGGGCGCTCCTCCCTGATCGTTGTTCAGGAGGGTAGAGCCGCGTCTTTTTCCCCACAACCGTCATCCCCGGGCTTGTCCCGGGGGTCATTTGGAGGATTTTCGCGATCTCTTCGGCTTGGCCGGCGCTTCCCAGACCCCGTCGCGGACGACGGTCATCATGTAGTTCACATCCGCGTCGTGGCTCTGCTTCCAGCGGCCGGTCAGCGGCTCGAACACCACGCCGAACGGCCCGTCGACGACCACCGGCTCGCCGGCCAGGAAGCCGCGGATCTCGTCGGGCTTGAGGAACCGGCTCCAGTCGTGGGTGCCGACCGGCAGCCAGCGCAGCACGTACTCGGCGCCCACCTTGGCCAGGGCCAGGGCCTTCAGGGTGCGTTTGAGGGTGGCGACGATCATCAGACCGCCGGGCTTCAGCAATCGCGCGCAGCTGCGCAGATACTCGCCCGGGTCGGCCACGTGCTCGACCACCTCCATGTTGAGGATCAGGTCGAAGCCCGGCTCGCCGGCCGCCAGCAGGTCCTCCGCCGTGGTGCAGCGGTAGTCGATGGTGAGGCCCACCTCGGCGGCGTGCGCGCTGGCCGTGCCGATATTGCGCTCGGCCGCATCGACGCCGACCACCTGGAACCCCAGCCGGGTCATCGGCTCCGACAGCAATCCCCCGCCGCAGCCGATGTCCAGCAGCCGCAGCCCCTCGAACGGCCGCCGCGCCGCGCCGTCCCGGCCGAAGCGGTGGAGCGCCTGGTCCCGGATGAAGCCGAGCCGCACCGGATTGAATTTATGCAGCGGCGCGAACTTGCCCTTCGGGTCCCACCACTCGGCCGCGATCTTCGAGAACCGCTCGACTTCGGCAGGATCGATGCTGGATCGGGCTTGCGCTTGGGAGGTCATGCCCCCTCATAGACCCGCGGCCGCGGTGAACGAAACATCCAAGCCGTTGCTCGGCGCCCACGGCGCCGCTAGAAGGCGCCGGCCCTTCGCGGGCGCAGCAATTCAACGGGGCGCACCCTTCTAAGCTCATGTCGCGGCTGGTGATGAAATTCGGCGGCACGTCGGTGGCCGACCTGGAGCGCATCCGCCGCGTCGCGCGGCTGGTCAGCGCCGAGGTCGCGGCCGGCCATCAGGTCGCCGTGGTGGTCTCGGCCATGGCCGGCAAGACCAACGAGCTGGTCGCCTGGACCGATGGGGCCGGCGGCGCCGCGCAAGGCCTCGCGCCGTCCGACGACGAATACGACACCGTGGTCGCCTCGGGCGAGCAGGTGACGGCCGGCCTGCTGGCCATGACCCTACGCAACATGGGCGTGCGGGCGCGCTCCTGGATGGGCTGGCAGATCCCGATCATCGCCGACGACGCCCACGGCCGCGCGCGCATCGACGAGATTTCGCCGGAGAAGCTGGGCGCCGCCATCGACGCCGGCGAGGTGGCCGTGGTGGCGGGTTTCCAGGGCGTCACCCGCGACGGCCGGCTGGCGACGCTGGGCCGCGGCGGCTCGGACACCTCGGCCGTGGCGGTGGCCGCCGCCCTGCAGGCCGAGCGCTGCGACATCTACACCGACGTGGACGGGGTCTACACCACCGACCCGCGCATCGAATCCAAGGCCCGCAAGCTGGCCAAGATCTCCTATGAGGAGATGCTGGAGATGGCGTCCTTGGGCGCCAAGGTGCTGCAGACCCGCTCGGTCGAGCTGGCCATGGCCTATCATCTGCCCGTGCGGGTGCTGTCGAGTTTTGTCGAGCCGGGCGAGGCCCCTGGACAGGGGACCATCGTCTGCGACGAGGAGGAGATCGTGGAAAAGCGGATCGTGAGCGGCGTGGCCTACAGCCGCGACGAGGCGAAGGTCAGCCTGTTTGGCCTGCCCGACCATCCGGGCGTCTCCTCGGAGATCTTCGGGGCGCTGGCCGACGCCAACGTCAATGTCGACATGATCGTCCAGAGCCATTCGCGCCGGGCCGACACCGCCAACATGGAGTTCACCGTCGGCAAGCGCGACGCCGCGCGCGCCATGGAGATCGTCCGCCAGGTGCAGTCGAAGATCGGCTTCGAGGACGCCACCGTCGATGAGGAGGTCGCCAAGGTCTCGGTGATCGGGGTCGGCATGCGCAGCCACGCCGGCGTCGCCAAGACCATGTTCGGCGCGCTGGCTGAAAAGGGCGTCAACATCCAGGTGATCTCCACCTCGGAGATCAAGATCAGCGTGCTGATCGACGCGGCCTACACCGAGCTTGCGGTGCGCGCCCTGCACGCGGCCTACGGCCTGGACAAGCTCTAGACCGGATCAGTCGGGCCGGTAGGCCCGCTTGAAGGTGTCGATGGCGGTCTTGGTCTCGGCCTCGATCTGCGCGTCGGTCAGCTCGGGCACGTAGTTGCACAGCCGCGCCTTGAAATAACGGTTCTGGCAGAGCGACAGGAAGTGGTGCGCGGCCATCATCGGGTCGGGCGCCCGGATCAGGCCCTTGGCCGCCCATTCCACCATCTTCTCGGCCAGCCGCTGTTCGCCGCGCAGCGGGCCGGCCTCATAGAACATGCGCCCGAACTCCGGCGCCCGCTCCGCCTCGGCGACGATCAGCCGGAAATGGCGCAGGTTGTCGTCGCTCAGCACCCGCCGCAGATAGACCCGGCCGACCCGGGCGAGGGTTTCGTCCACGGCCTCACCCGCATGGTCCATGCCGTAGATCTCGTCGAGATTGACCACGCAGCGGCGTTGGACATAGGCCTCGAACAGCTCGTCCTTGCTCTTGAAATAGTTATAGAGCGTGCCCTTCGATCCACCGAGGCGGTTGGCGATCTCAGACATGGAGGCGGCGGCGAAGCCCTGCTCCAGGAAGACGTCCTGCGCCACGTCGAGAATGGCCTCGCGCCGCGCGTCCCGATCGAGCCTGGGTTTGACCTGTATCATCTATTTTCCTGACCGTACCGTACGGTCACCTTGACTCCAGCTTAGCCGTCTCTATATGGCTCAAATATGACCGTACCGTACGGTTGGCAAGGAGGTCCCCCGATGCGCGCTCCCCCTCCTCCCCCAGCCCCTGGGCTCGCGCGACGGGCGGGCCTCCTTGCCGCAATTTCCGCCATCGCCCTGGCCGCCTGCGCGACCGTGCCCCCCGCCGCGCCGGCCCGCATCGCCAAGGCCCCCCAGGCCTATGAGACCCGCGCCAGCCTGGCCGCGCCCCTCGCCGACTGGCCGGGCGACCGCTGGTGGAGCGCCTATGGCGACGCCCAGCTCGACCAGCTGATCCAACAGGCCCTGGTCGGGTCCCCCACCCTGGCGTCCGCCGAGGCGCGGGTGCGCCGCGCCGAGGCCGCCGTGGCCCAGAGCCGCGCCAGCCAGCTTCCCACCCTGAGCGCCAACGCCTCGGCCCAGGAGATGAAGCAGAGCTACAACAACGGCATCCCGCCGGCCTTCGTGCCCCACGGCTACAACGACTATGGCGCCCTGAGCCTCAACTTCAGCTGGGAGCTGGACTTCTGGGGCAAGAACCGCGCCGCGGTGGCCGCCGCCACCTCCGACGCCCGCGCCGCCCAGGCCGACGCCGCCGAGGCCCGGCTGGTGCTCTCCACCAACATCGCCGCCGCCTACGCCGACCTCGCCCGCCTCTATGCCGAGCGCGACGTGGCCGAGCGCGCGGTCTCCGTGCAGCAGGAGACCAGCCACCTGGTCAGCGACCGCGTGGCCAACGGCCTCGACACCCGCGGCGAGCAGCGCCAGGCCGAGGCCGAGCCCTTGCAGTCGCGCGCCGACCTGGGCGCCATCGACGAGCAGATCGCGCTGACCCGCAACCGCCTGGCCGCCCTGGTGGGCGCCGGTCCCGACCGCGGCCTCAGCATCGCGCGGCCCGCCGCCGCGGCCCTGAAGCCGTTCGGCCTGCCGCAGATGCTGGCCGCCGAGCTGGTCGGCCGCCGCCCCGACGTCACCGCCGCCCGCTGGCGCGCCGAGGCCGCCGCCAGCCGCATCAAGCAGGCCAAGGCCGCCTTCTATCCGAACGTCAACCTGGCCGGCTTCATCGGCGCCCAGTCGCTGGGCCTGAACCAGCTGTTCAAGACCGGCTCGGACACGGGCGCCCTCGGACCGGCGATCAGCCTGCCGATCTTCGAGGGCGGCCGCCTGCGCGCCGGCCTGCGCGGCGCCGAGGCGGACCGCGACGCCGCCGTCGCCAGCTATGACGCCGCCCTCACCGAGGCCTTCCGCCAGGTGGCCGACGTGGTGGCCTCCGAGCGCGCCCTCGCGGGCCAGCTGGCCGACAGCCGCGCGGCGCTGGTCGCCAGCGAGGACGCCTACCGCATCGCCCGCCTGCGCTACCAGGGTGGGCTTTCGACGTACCAGTCCGTGCTTCTCGCCGAGCAGAACGTCCTGCGCCGCCGCCGCACGGTGGCCGACCTGGACGCCCGCGCGTTCGCCCTCGACGTCGCCCTGGTGCGCGCCCTGGGCGGCGGCTTCCAGGCCGCCTGATCCGCCACCCCCTCTCCACGCTCAAGACCGCCCCGAGGCCTCCCATGTCGACCACCACCGCCTCCACCGTCCCGGACCAGAAGATCGCCACCGCGCGGCGGCGCCGGCTGCTCACCTGGCTGGCCGTCGCCGTGGTCATCGCGGCCGTGGCCTACGGCGCCTACGCCCTGATGTTCGCCGGCCGCACGGTCGGCACCGACAACGCCTATGTCGGCGCCGAGGTGGCCCAGGTGACGCCGCTGGTCGGCGGCCCGGTGGCCGCGGTGCCGGCCAGGGAGACCCAGAGCGTCAGGACCGGCCAGCCGCTGGTGATCCTCGACGACAGCGACGCCCGCATCGCCGTCGCCCAGGCCGAAGCGGCCCTCGGCCAGGCCGAGCGCAAGGTGCGCGGCTATGCGGCCAACGACACCGCCCTGGGCGGCCAGGTGGCGGCCCGCCAGGCCGACCTCGGCCGCGCCCAATCCGACCTGGTGCGCGCCAGGACCGACCTCGACCGGCGGCAGAACCTGGCGAGCTCCGGCGCGGTCTCCGGCGAGGAGCTGACCATCGCCAAGAACCAGTTCGCCCAGGCCCAGGCCGGTCTCGCCCAGGCCCAGGCCAACCTGCGCGCCGCACAAGGCCAGCGCGAAGCCAACCTGACCCTGATCGAAGGCGCCTCGCTGGCGCAGAACCCCGAGGTGGCCGCCGCCCAGGCCCGGCTGGACGCCGCCAGGCTCGCCCTGTCGCGCACCGTGATCCGCGCCCCGATGGACGGCGTGGTCTCCAAGAAGGCCGTGCAGGTCGGCCAGCAGGTGGCGCCCGGCGCGCCGCTGATGACGGTGGTGCCGATCTACGCCGCCTACGTCGACGCCAACTTCAAGGAGGTGCAGCTCAAGAAGGTGCGCATCGGCCAGCCGGTGACGCTGACCTCCGACCTCTACGGCGGCGACGTGACGTTCCATGGGCGGGTGACCGGCCTCTCGGGCGGCACCGGCTCGGCCTTCTCGCTGATCCCGGCGCAGAACGCCTCGGGCAACTGGATCAAGGTGGTGCAGCGCCTGCCGGTGCGGATCGCGCTCGATCCCGGCGAGCTGCAGCAGCACCCGCTCCGGGTCGGGCTTTCCATGAAGGCCAACATCGACATCTCCGGCGCCCGCTAGCCGCGGCGCGAGGAGCCTCCCATGGCCAAGGACACAGCCTCGATCCCCGGCGCCGGACCGCCGCCGATGACCGGCATGCCGCTGGCCATCACCTCGATCGCGCTGGCGCTGGGCACCTTCATGCAGGTGCTGGACGCCACCATCGCCAACGTCTCGATCCCGACCATCTCCGGCAACCTCGGCGTCTCCACCAGCCAGGGGACCTGGGTGATCACCTCCTTCGCCGTGGCCAACGGCGTCTCGGTGCCGCTCACCGGCTGGCTGATGGGCCGCTACGGGGTGGTGAAGACCTTCGTGGGCTCAGTGGTGCTGTTCACCATCGCCTCGTTCCTGTGCGGCATCTCCTGGAACCTGGACTCGCTGATCGCCTTCCGGGTGCTGCAGGGCGCGGTGTCCGGGCCGATGATCCCCGGCTCCCAGGCGCTGCTGATCATGATCTTCGCGCCGCAGAAGCGCGGCACGGCGCTGGCCATCTGGTCGGTGACCACCCTGGTGGCGCCGATCTGTGGGCCGATCCTCGGCGGCTACATCTCCGACAACTTCTCCTGGCCGTGGATCTTCCTGATCAATGTGCCGGTCGGCATCGCCTGCGCCGTGGTCTGCTGGCGCAACATGGCCAGCCGCGAGACCCCGACCCGCAAGGCGCCCATCGACCGCACCGGCTTCATGCTGCTGCTGGTCTGGGTGGGCGCGCTGCAGATCATGCTCGACACCGGCAAGGACGCCGACTGGTTCTCGTCGCCGGCCATCGTCGTGGAGCTGATCCTGGCGGTGGTCGCCTTCGTCGCCTGGCTGATCTGGGAGCTCAACACCAAGGACCCCATCGTCGACCTGTCGCTGTTCCGCTCGCGGAACTTCGTGCTGGCGACGCTGGCCTTCTGCCTCGGCTACGCGGTGTTCTTCGGCAACAACCTGCTGATGCCGCTCTGGCTGCAGACCCGGATGGGCTACATCGCCACCTGGGCCGGGCTGGTCGCAGCGCCCTCCGGCGTGGTGGCGGTGCTGCTGACGCCGGTCGCGGCCCGGCTGCTCAACAAGGTGGACGCCCGCTGGACGGCGACGGTCTCGCTGCTGGCCTTCGCCGCGTCGTTCTACCTGCGCTCGCTCTATCCGCCGGACGCCAGCTTCGGGGTGCTGGTCATGCCGATGCTGGTGCAGGGCGTCGCCATGAGCACCTTCTTCGTCTCCATGGTCACCCTGTCGCTGAACGGCATTCCCGGCCCGCAGGTGCCGGCGGCCTCGGGCCTCTCCAACTTCATCCGGATCACGGCCGGCAGCTTCGCGGCCTCGCTGACCACCACCCTGTGGGACCGCAGCGCGGCCCTGCACCAGACCCGGCTCTCCGAAGCCATGGGCGCGCATGATCCGGCCTTCACCCAGGCGCTCGGCAAGCTGACCGCGGCCGGCATGAGCCTGCAGCAGGCGGCGGGCGCTGTGACCCAGCGGGTGGTCGACCAGGCCTATTTCCTGGCGGCGCTGGACTTCTTCCGGATTTCGGCCTGGCTGACCCTGCTGCTGGTCCCCTGTGTCTGGCTGACCCGCAAGGCCATGGCCCAGACCGGCGCGGCGCACGCCGCCGACTAGGCCCTGACCGCCTCCGCCCGGCCGGTCAGCCGGAAGGCGGCCCAGACCCCCACGACGCCCAGCGGGATCACCGCGGCGTAGATCCACACGCCCGTGGCCCTGGCGCTGGCCTCCGTCAGGCCGCTGGAGAAGCCCGCCAGGTTGGCCGCCGCCCCGGAGATCGCCGCCCCCACCGCCGCCCCGGTCTGGCGCACGGCGGTGATCGCCGAGGAGCCGATGGCGCGGTCCTCGTCGGAGAGCGCCGCCAGCACCCGCCGGCCCATGAAGCTCCACGACCAGCCGAAGGCGCAGCCCAGCAGGGTGCCGCCGACCACCACGCCCACCAGGTCGGCGCGCGGCGTCGCCCACATCAAGACGCCCAGGCTGAGCATCAGGCTGATCGCCCCGATCCGCACCCAGCGGGCGTCCCACAGGCCGCTCGCGGAGGCCACGGCGAAGGCCGCCAGCGTCCAGCCCAGGCTGTCGGTGGCGCTGATGTAGCCGGCCATCAGCGGCGACAGGCCGGCCAGGGTCTGCAACAGCGGCGGCGCATAGATGATGAAGCCCATGGAGGCGGCGGTGAGCGCGAACATCGCCGCATAGCCCGCGCCGCAGACCGTCGTCAGGTCGCCGGCCCGGTGCGGCAGCAGGCGCACGCGGGCCCGGCCGTCGATCCACACCACCAGCGCCAGGAGGGCCAGGCCCACGGCCACCAGTCCCAGCGACCGGGCCGCGCCGTGGATCACGTCGGCCACCGCGACCGCGCCCATGCCGAGCCCAAGCACGCCCAGCTGCAGCCAGGGGATGCCCGGACCGCCGCTCGCCCGGTCGGAGCCCTTCAGCAGGAAGGGCGCGGCGGCGCTGAACGCCAGGCTCTGGACAGCGAAGAACCAGAACACGTCGCGCCAATGGCCGTTCTGAGCGAAGATCCCGCCGAGCAGCGGCCCCAGCACCGTGGCGATGCCCCAGACGCCCGACACCGAGGCGAACACGCGCGCCAGGTGCCGCTCGGGGAACAGCAGGGCGATGGCCACCATGGCGAAGCCGGAGATCCAGCCGGAGCCCAGCCCCTGGATCAGCCGGCCGGTGAGGAACAGGCCGACGTCGGGCGCCGCGGCGCTGAGCACGCAGCCCACCACCATGACCAGGCCCGCGAGCGCGGTGGCGCGGCGGAGCCCGAACAGCTCCGACAGCCGCCCGGCGCTGGCCCCGGCCAGGATCGCGCCCACCAGATAGCCCGCCGTCGCCCAGCTGAAGTAGCCGTAGCCGCCGAGCTCCTTGCCGACGCTGGGCATGATGGTGGCGGTGACCAGGCTGTCGGCGGCGTTCAGCCAGACGCCCAGGCAGATCAGCGCAAAGCGCGGCAGCCGGCCGTCGGCCAGCAGGTCGGCCCAGGTCGTCGCCGCCCGCTCGTCCACCGTACTCTGCACGCCTCGCCCCCTATGCCGGCCTCAGATAGGCGCGGCCAAGCTCTAGCGCGAGCGCGCCGCAGCCGGCGGCGGCTTCGGCAGCTTGAAGCCGGGATACCAGTGGGTGGCCGTGCCGGCCGTCACGTACCACGCCAACAGGGCCGCGCAGATCAGCGCGCCGGGCACATAGCTGTTGGTCCGCCGGTAGGTGAAGGCGGCCAGCGCGCCGACCACCGCCAGCAGCGGCACGAACTGGATGGCCACGATGGTGTTGAGCGGTTCGCTCGGCGTGGCCAGCAGGCCCGTCTGGAACAGCGTCCCGTACTCCCAGGCCAGCAGCACGATGAACCCCAGGCTCATGGCGAGCTTCCAGGCGCCGTGCTGGAAGAGGAAGCCATCGCCCTTCACCGCGAGGTTGGCGCTGAGCGCCCGGATGGCGATCAGGAAGAAGGCCGCCCAGAGCCCGAAATAGGGGATCGCCACGAGGGCGTGGTGGGCGTCCAGGGGCTTCAGCCCCAGCACCCAGAACCGGTAGTCCACCTTCCAGATGGCATCGACCAGCACGAGCGACAGATAGCCCACCGCGATGGTCGCCGCCGCGATCAGCGCCGATGCGCCCCAGCGGTTGGTGAAGGCGGGCTTGCCGCCCCGCAGCACGAAGCTGAGGACCAGGGTGATCAGCCCGTTCAGCAGCGCCCAGACCAGCAGCTGGTTCTGGATGTACTGCGGGAAGAGCTGCATCGGGAAGAAGACCTGGCCCCATTTCATGAACGGGAAATAGGTCAGGGCCGGCACGGCCGCGGTCAGGGCGAAGGCCAGCCACCACTTGGGTCCGCGCCGTTCGGCGACCGGCTCCATCGGATGGTTGAGGCCGGCGAACGCCGGCAGGGTCAGCAGCACCTCGAAGGTCCCCATCAGCAGCACGATCAGGCCGATGAAGCCCAGCAGGGTGCCGACCTCCTTCCAGAGCCAGATCTGGTCGCCCGCCGGCTTGGGCGCCGCCGCACCCGGCAGGGTGGTCTGGAACCAGTCCACCGCGCCGCCGACGCCGGCCGAAGAGAAGTGCTCCCACGGGTGGGTCACCGGCGGGTTGAGCAGCCGCTTGGCCGAGCCATCGGCCAGCGAGCCGTAGGTCTGGCCGACCACCACCGGGCCGGCCACGCCGAACGCCTTGGCCATCTTCGGCGCGCCCGCCACCAGCGAGCCCTTCGGCACGCCCCACATCAGCGGCGCGAACTCATCGAACTGGCCGAACACGATCTGCATGTTGCGGAAGCTGGGCGGGGCCGCGGCCCCGAGGAACGCCGGCGTCGAGCCCTCGAAGACGATGGCCCTGTAGCCGTCCGGCTGCGCGGCCGCGGCGGCGCTGATCGGGATGCCGCCCATGGAGTGGCCTTCGAGCCCGATATTGGCCTTGTCGACATAGGGCAGGCTCTGCAGGTAGCGCAGCGCCGCGGGCCCGCCCATGTCGCGCGGATTGAGCACCGCGCCCCCAGAATAGCCGTGGCCGGCCATGTCCATGGCCAGCACCACGAAGCCGCGGCGCGCCAGCTCGACGGCGAACGGCGACTGCATCTCGCGGGTGTTGATGTAGCCGTGGCTGAGCAGCACCGCCGGGGCCGGATGCTGCGCCGTGGCCGAGGGCGGCACGTACAGCAGGCCGCTCTGGACGATGCCCTTGTCGCCGGCGAAGCGCACATCCTCGATGCGTGCGCCGCCCGCCGTCTGGATGGTATGGGCCAGGAAGCCGCCGACCAGGATCAGCGCCAGCCCAAGCGCAAACAAGCCCCACTTCCGCATCGCAAGCCTCCCCCCGAATTCGCCTTCTCGTTGCGCCGACGATGGGCCGGAACCGGCGAATGCTCAAGCTTTGCCCGGCGGCGTCGGCGGGCCGCGTCTTTCGTTAGCGCGGCGAACGCCTACCTAAGCTACTGGAGAGGGAGCGTGGCCTCCTGCCTGCGCGACAGGCAGTTGGCGCCAATCGCCGCAAGCCCATCTTTTGCGTCTCCGTAAGGACACGTAATGCTGGTAGGGGACCGCGCCAAAGAACGACGGGAGGCGAAGCGCTCAGGGGTATGCCGGCGTCCAACATAGCCATCCGGGGCCAGCGGAGCCTGCTCAAGCAGATCCGCGAGGCGCTCGCCTCCGGCGGCCCCGCCCAGGCGCGGCTGGACGCGGTCGTGCGCATCATCGCCCGCTCGATGGTCGCCGAGGTCTGCTCGCTCTACATGCGCCGCGCGGCCGGCGACATGGAACTGTTCGCCACCGAAGGCCTCGACACCAAGGCCGTCCACGTCACCCGCATGAAGCCGGGCGAAGGCCTGGTGGGCGAGATCATGCGCGCCGGGCGGCCGCTGAACCTCGCCGACGCCCCCGAGCACCCGGCCTTCTCCTACCGGCCGGAGACCGGCGAAGACCCCTATCACGCCTTCCTGGGCGTGCCGTTGCTGCGCGGCGGGCGCGCCATCGGGGTGCTGGTCGTGCAGAACCGCACCGAGCGCGTCTACACCGACGACGAGGTCGAGGACCTGCAGATCGTCGCCATGGTGCTGGCCGAGATGGTCGCCTCCGGCGAGCTGATCAGCCAGGACGAGCTGAAGGGCGTCGAGCTGGCGCCCCGCCGCCCCGAGCGGCTGAAGGGCTCCAAGTTCTCCGATGGCCTGGCCTACGGCGTCGCGGTGCTGCACGAGCCGCCGGTCGCCCCCTCGCAGCTGCTCTCCGACGACGTGGCCGCCGAGGAGATCCGGCTGAAGACCGCCGTCGAGGCGCTGCAGACCCAGATCGACACCATGCTGGAGGGCCAGGCGGGCCTGGTGGAGGCCTCCTACGAGGTGCTCGACACCTACCGCATGTTCGCCCACGACCGCGGCTGGAACCGCAGCCTCGAGGACGCCG
>JAQGIV010000132.1 GCA_028290945.1 Phenylobacterium sp.
CGACCGGCGGACGCGGCTGGATCTTCGGCGGCGGAGGCGGCGGCGTGTTCGGCGGCGGCGGAGGCGGAGGCGGCGGAGGCGGCGGGACGGGCTTGATGAGGGCCACGTCCGTAACGTCGTCCGAGTATTCCTTGTACTGGGCTTCGAACTTCGCTTTCCAGAGGTACAGCGCGAGGGCGGCGTGCACGATGATCGAGATGATGATCGCGATCGTGATGCCCTTGTTCCGCCTTTTGACGGGCAGGTCGAAGGGGTTATGCGCAGGATGGGTTACGTCTTCAGCCACGCTTGCCACCCCCGCCCTTCTTGTCCTCGCCGACCAGCGCCACGCTGTAGAACCCGTTGTCCTGCAGCATGTTCATCACGCCCATGAAGTCCCCGTATAGGACGTCGGTGTCGGCGCGGATGAAGATCCGCTCCTTGGTGGGATTGCGCTTCCCGCCGAGGTTCTTGCGAAGGTCGTCGCCGAGGGAAGCCAGGTCCGTGTGGAAGTCCCCGATGAACAGGTTGCCGTTGGGCTGGATCGAAATGTAGATCGGCTTCGGGGGGTTGGTGCCCGGCTTGGCGACGGCGGCTGGCAGCTGGACCTTTACGGTCACGCTGGCCAGTGGCGCCGCCACCATGAAGATGATCAGGAGGACCAGCATGACGTCCACAAAGGGCGTCACATTGATCTCGCTGTTCGCCTCCACCGCGTACTTGCCACCCCCAGAGCCTGAGAGTTTGGCGGCCATGTGGGTTAGGCCCCTTTGTCGAGCTGCCGGGAGATGGCGTTCGTCAGCTCAGCTACAAAGCCTTCCGTCCGCGAGCCGAAGGCGGAGATGCGGGTCTGGAAGTAGTTGTAGAAGATAACCGACGGGATGGCGGCGAACAGGCCCAGACCGGTGGCCAGCAGAGCCTCGGCGATGCCGGGCGCCACGACGGCCAAGTTGGTGGTGTTGGTGTTCGCGATGCCGATGAAGGAGTCCATGATCCCGTACACCGTGCCGAACAGGCCGATGAAGGGGCCGTTGGAGCCCACCGACGCCAGGAACTGCATGCCGCTCGAAAGACGGCGGGTCAGCGAGGCCTGCACAGCGCCAACAGCCGCCTCAGCGCGGTGGATGGTGGTTTCGCGGTGCTCGCCGCCGACCTTGAGGCCGGCCTGACGGGAAAGCTCGATTTCTTGGGCCGCCGCGGCGGCCATGTCGGCCAGCGGGTTGCCTTCGAATTCTTCCGAGCTGGCGATCCGGCCCATGTCGTTGACCGACTTGGCGCCACGGAACGTCTCAAGGAAGGTGTCCGACGCGCGGTTGAGCGAGCGGAACTCGATGAGCTTGGTGATCAGCAGGGTCCACGAGAAGATCGAAGCGAGGACCAGGCCGATCATCACCACCTTCACGACGGGTTTGGCGTCGAGGAACATGGTGCCGATGTTGATCTTGCCGCCGTGAGACATCTGCGGAGGCAGGCCCGCGTCGGCGGCAGGAGCCGCAGGAGCCCCGGTCGCGGCCGGGGCCGCGGCGGGAGCGGCGGCCGGAGCGGCCGCGGGAGCGGCGTTCTGAGCGAACGCCGGCGCGCTCGCCATCAACGCCATGGCGCCGATGAGAGCGATGAAAGGAGTCTTGAATTTGTTGTCGAGCATCTGTCGCCAGTTCCTGGTTGGTCTAGCACGATTGGCCGGAGGGTCGTCGCGCGAGAGCGTCTCCACCCTAGTTGAAACAAGCCCGCCGCGCCGGCCCGGTTTACCGGACCAGTGCGACAGAACCGCTGTCGCTGCGCCCGACCCGTAACGCGTACTTCCGACGAAATGGAAGACTGGCGTCGCGAAGCGGGTGGCGACTTCGCCGTCCCCGAAGGGATGTTGAAGTCTTACCGCTTTGTTAGACGTGCGGCCCGGGTCCTTTGGCAACCCCTTATAATTGCGTCAAGGGGTCAGAATACGGATCAGAGCTATCGGACGACTTTGTCAGCAGATTGGTTGTTGCGTTGCACAATGGATGGGCCGAGGGCGCACTCTGAAATTCTACCCTTGCGGGTATTTGAGATGTTGCGCTGCAGCATTTTCGCGGAACTGCGATTTCGACATACCGCCCAAATCAAAGGCGTCGGCGCGGCTCTGACCGGGCGCCGACCGCTCGATCAGAAATCATCCTTGAGCGAAGTGGGTGAGGGGCCGCCAGGCGGCCCCTCGCGGCCCACTCGCCGCGCCGTCGCCGCGCGACGAGCCGCGCGAAGCCAAGCCGGAGGAAGCTAGACCATACGGCGCAGGCCTGACCATGAGACGAACCGGCGCAGCCGGGGGCCCCGGACGGGTGTCTTGAAGAAGTGGTGCCTGGGGGCGGATTCGAACCACCGACACGCGGATTTTCAATCCGCTGCTCTACCAACTGAGCTACCCAGGCGAAGGCCGCCGACGCGGGAGCCGCGTCTATAAGAGAGCGGCCGGGGGAAGTCCAGACGGGTGCGCCGGTCGTCGGGTCAGTCCTCTTCCCCGTCCTCGTCCGGGCCCTCGTCGGCCTCGACGGCGGGGATGGCGTAGCGGCCGCTGAGCCAGCGCTGCAGGTCCACGTCGGCGCAGCGTTTCGAGCAGAACGGCTTGGTGGCCGCATCGGCCGGCTTGCCGCAGATCGGGCACTTGGCTTCGCTCATCGGGCCGCGACCTCCAGATGCTCGCGCGCGAGGCCGGCGTCGGCCTGCACGTCGAAACGGGCGCCGATCAGCTCTGCCAGTTTCGCCAGCAGCGGCGCCGCGGAAGCGGCCACCTCCGGCGTACAACGGGCCAGCAGCCGGGCGCCGCGCGCCGCCTCCCCTTCCGCCTGCAGCCGCCGCACCAGCCGCTGGGCCAGCGTGCGGTCGCTGAGCGCGCCGTCCGCCCTGAGCAGGATCTCGGCGATCGGACGCGTCCGGCGGGGCAGCGACAGCTCCATGGTCCCGAAACGCCCGACCGGGCCGATGGAAACGCCGGGATTGTCCGGCCCGAAGGCCGCGCGGGCCGCAGCCAGCAGCGCCGTGCCGTCGTGGCCCCGCCCGACCAGGTCGATCACCACGATGCCGCCCAGGCCCTTCAGCCGCAGCAGGCGCGCGGCGACGCCGAGGGCGGCGAGGTTGGCCTGCCGGGTCACGCGCTTGGCGTCGGCGCCCTTGCGCTCGCCGAGGTCGATGTCGACGGCGGTGAGCGCGCGGGTGGGCTCGATAGCCAGGCTGCCGCCGCCCGGCAGCGGATGCAGGATGTCGAGCGCCTCCGCCTCGGCTTCGTCGGCCACGTCGCGGGCCGCACGGCCGGTGACCATCTCAGCCTCGCGGACCAGGGCGCGAAGCTCGGCCTCCACCTCCGGCGCCGGCGAAACCAGCCGCGGCGGCCCCTGGCCCGGCCCGAGCCATCTCGCCACGGCCAGCTTGCCGCGCCGCGGCTCGTTGCGGATCTCCACCTCCAGCGCCTGGCCCTGGCTCGGCCGCGCGTCGGGCTTGAATGGCAGGATGGCCTCGGCCCCGCTCCCGAGGTCCAGGAAGGCGGTGGCCAGCGCCGGCTCGAGCCGCGCCACCCGCGCCACAAGCTTGGCGCCGGCCAGCAGCCGGGCGTCGTCCTCGTCGCGGCGGATGATCAGCCGCTCCGGCCGGTCGTCCAGCGTCACCACGCCGCGCGTCTCGCCGGGACTGCGATCGAGGAACAGGCCGCGGCGGCTCATGGCAGGCGGTAGCCCAGGCCGCGCAGCAGGCTCGCCGTCTCATAGAGCGGCAGGCCGACGATGGCCGAATAGGAGCCCTGCAGGCTGGTGACGAAAGCCCCGGCCCGGCCCTGGATGGCGTAGCCGCCGGCCTTGCCAAGCCCCTCGCCACTTTGCAGATAGGCGGCGATCTCCGGATCGGTGAGCCGCTTGAAGATCACCCGGCTTTCGGCCAGGCGCGCGGCGCGACGGCCATCCGGGCCGATGACACAGAGCCCGGTCAGCACGCGGTGCGCCCGACCCGACAGCAGGGCCAGGCAAGCCCGGCCTTCGGCTTCGGTCTCGACCTTGGGCAGCACGCGTGTCCCGACCGCCACCACCGTGTCGGCGGCCAGCACGAAGGCGGCGGGATGCAGGGCGCGAACCGCCGCGGCCTTGGCCGCCGCCAGCCGGGTCGCCAGCCCGCGTGGGGTTTCTTTGCGTTGGGGGGTTTCGTCGAGCTCCGCGGGTTCGACGTGATCGGGCTCGAGCCCGATCTGCCGCAGCAGCTCCAGCCGCCTCGGGCTTGCGGAGGCCAGCACCAGGCGCTGCGGCGTCGGCGGCAAGGCGCGATCGCGCCTCTAGCGGACGCGGAAGGTGATGCGGCCCTTGGTCAGGTCGTAGGGCGTCATCTCCACGAGCACCTTGTCGCCGGCCGAGACGCGGATGCGGTTCTTGCGCATCTTGCCGGCGGTGTGGGCGATGATCTCGTGGTCGTTCTCGAGCTTCACGCGGAAGGTGGCGTTCGGAAGCACTTCCGAAACCGTTCCGGGGAACTCCAACAGTTCTTCTTTCGCCATGCAGTCTCCGAGCCGGCACATAAGATGACGGCTCGCGCCTTTACGTCAGGCTGCGAGCCGTGAACAGGGCTGAAATTATAGCGTAAGGCCCAGGGTCAGGTCGATGGCCGCGGCATGGCCTCGCCAAACCGGGCGGCGATGCGGGCGGCGAGCGCGTTGCGCACCTCGCGGTAGGCGCTGAGCCGGGCCTCGCGGGAGCCTTCAGCCAAGGTCGGATCGAAGATCGGCCAGTACTCGATCTCCGCCGCCCGGCCGCGCGCCATCTCGACGGCCCGATGCTGCGACTCGGGGGTCAGGGAGATCACCACGTCGAACGAATCGTCGTCGAGATCATCGAAGGTCTTCACCCGGTGGTCCGAGAGGTCGCAGCCGATCTCGGCCATCACCGCCTCGACGAACGGGTCGATCCCGCCCTCCCCGGTCTCCGGGTCCAGCGGCGGCAGCTTCAGCCCACAGCTGTCCACATAGACCGCGTCGCCCACCAGCCGCTTCAGCAGCGCCTCGGCCATCGGCGAGCGCACGCGGTTGAAGTTGCAGGCGAAGAGGACAGCGCCGGGTCGGCTCGGCGGCAGGTCAGCGGGCATGCGCCGTCAGCCTCGCCAATGCAGGGCGCAGATCAGGGTGAACAGCCGCCGCGCCGTATCGAGGTCGGTCTCGATCTTGCCGGTCAACCGGGTCTGCAGCAGTTCGGAGGCCTCGTTGTGCAGGCCGCGCCGGCCCATGTCCAAGGCCTCGATCTGCGCCGGCGTCGAATTGCGGATCGCCTGGTAGTAGCTCTCGCAGATCATGAAATAGTCTTTGATCAGGCTGCGGAACGGCGACAGCGACAGGATGTGCCGGTGCTCGTAGGCCGGGCCGCGGATGTCCAGCAGCAGCCGGTTCTCCACCAGGCCCATCTTCAGCTCATAGGGCCCGCCCGCGCCGCCCTCCGGCTTGAAGTAGTTGTCCTCCAGCAGATCGAAGATGGCGATCTGCCTCTCCTGCTCCTGGTCGCGCGAAGCCGCGGCGAGGGAATCCTCGTCGAGATCGACCTTTTCCAGGCGATGCATCTTGCGGTCGTCGTCGGCCATGGGGTCCGGACGTGAGGGTCTGTCGGGTGCTTTATGGCATTCCGGCCCCCCGCGTCATCCCACGGGGCGAGGCCGGGCGTTCAGCGCATAAGAAAACAGCGCCCGACGCGGGGGGGCGTCGAGCGCTGATCAGTCCTGGCTCATTCAGTCTTGGCCCATGCGGATGGCGGCCGAGCGGGCGTGGGCCGGCAGGCCCTCCGCGTCGGCGAGCGTGACGGTCGCCGGCGCCAGGGCGGCGAAGGCGGCGGCGTCGCACTTCACGATCGAGGTCCGCTTGATGAAGTCGTAGAGCGACAGGCCGGAGGAGAACCGCGCCGCCCGGCTGGTCGGCAGCACGTGGTTGGAGCCGGCCACATAATCGCCGATGGCTTCCGGCGCGTGGCGGCCCAGGAACATGGCGCCGGCGTGCCGCACCCGCGCCGCCAGACTTTCCGGGTCGTCGACCGCGAATTCCACGTGCTCGGGCGCGATGCGGTCCACCAGCCGCGGCGCTTCGTCGAGCGGCGCAATGACCACCGCCCCGTGGTCGCGCCAGGACGCGGCGGCGTCCTCGCCGGTGGATAGGGTAAGGAGTTGCGCCTCGAGGGCGGCTTCAACCTGCGCGGCAAAGCCCTCGTCGTCGGTGATCAGTATGGATTGGGCGGCGGGGTCGTGCTCGGCCTGGGAGAGCAGGTCGGCGGCGATCCAGTCCGGCCGGTTGGCGCCGTCGGCGACCACCACGATCTCCGAAGGTCCGGCCAGGGCGTCGATGCCGACCACGCCATAGACCCGCCGCTTGGCGGCCGTGACGAAGGCGTTGCCGGGCCCCACGATCTTGTCGACCGGCCGGATCGGCCCCGCGCCATAGGCGAGGGCCGCCACGGCTTGAGCGCCGCCGACCCGCCAGATCTCGGTCACACCGGCTTCCTTGGCGGCGGCCAGCACGGCGGGCTGCAGCTTGCCCGGCGGGGTCACCATGGCGATGCGGCCGACGCCGGCGACGGCCGCGGGCACCGCGTTCATCAGCACGGTCGACGGATAGGCCGCCCGTCCGCCCGGCACATAGATCCCGACGGCGTCGAGCGGCGTCCAGCGCCAGCCCAGCTCGACGCCGGCCTCATCGGTGAAGCGCAGGTCGGCCGGGCGCTGCCGCTCGTGATAGGCGCGGATCCGCTTGGCGGCGAAGGCGATGGCGTCGCGCACCTCGGGCGGGCACGCCGCGGCGCCGGCCTCGATCTCCTCGGCGCTGACCTTGATGGTCGTCTCGTCGAGCTCGACGTGGTCGAACTGACGAGCCAGCCGCAGCAGGGCCGCCAGGCCCTCGGTCTTCACCGCGTGCAGCACGTCGCGGACGACCGCGTCCACCTCCTCGGGCGTGTCGCGGCGCTCGTCGACGAAGACGGCGAAGGCGGTCTCGAAATCCGGATCTGTGAAGCGGAAGCGGCGCATGGCGCGCCTCCTTTAGCCGCCGGGCGGCCGAAGCGCTATCGCGCGCGGGCCTCAGACCTCGTGCGCCGGCTTGCGCGGCGTGGGCCAGGGCGTCGAGACGTCGGCCAGCACGGCTTCCACGCATTCGACGGTGGCGCGCAAATCGCCGCCGCCTGCGAAGCTCAGGGTGACGACGCCGCCCGGCGCATCGCCCGGCGTGAAGGTCATGGCCAGCAGCTCCAGCACCGCCTCGCGGGCTCCGCGGCGGATTTTGCGCGCCTGCACCCGAAGCACGCCGCCCAGCTGCAGGCCGGCTCGCACGCGCTCGCTGCCCGCCGCCTCCCAGCGGTAGCGGTTGAAGCCGATGGTCAGCCGCCGGGCCTTTTGCTCATAGGCGATGTCGCCGACCTTCAGCACCGCGTCCTGCATGGCCGCGGAGATGACGTCCAGGTCCTCAGGGTCCTGCGCCAGCAACCGGAGGGGCTTGGGGTCGGCCATGGCCAGCTACTCGTCCTCGCCGCCGCCGCCCTTGATGCGCCGGATCTGCGCCCCGCAGGCGCTGAGCTTCTCTTCGAGCCGCTCGAAGCCGCGGTCGAGGTGATAGACCCGGTTCACCACCGTCTCGCCTTCCGCCGCCAAGCCGGCGATCACCAGGCTGACGGAAGCCCGCAGGTCGGTGGCCATCACCTGGGCGGCATTCAGCGATGCGACCCCCCGCACCCGCGCCTCACCGCCCGAGATCGTGATGTCGGCGCCCAGTCGGCTCAGCTCCGGCGCGTGCATGAAGCGGTTCTCGAAGATGGTCTCGCGGATCACGCTCTCGCCCTCGGCCAGGGTCATCAGGGCCATGAACTGCGCCTGCAGGTCGGTGGCGAACCCCGGATAGGGCGCAGTGTCCACCTCAACGGCCTTCAGCCGGGCGCCGTTGCGCTTCACCGTCAGGCCGTCGTTGTGCGGCGTCACCTCGACGCCGGCCTCGGCCATCTTGTCCAGCAAGGCCTGGATGAAATCGCAGCGGGTCCGCGTCAGGCGCACCTCGCCGCCGGCCATGGCCGCGGCTACGGCATAGGTGCCGGTCTCGATGCGGTCCGGCATCACGGCGTGGGTCGCGCCGTGCAGGCGGGCGACGCCCTGGATCTGGATGATCGAGGTGCCCGCCCCGGCCACCTTTGCGCCCATGGCGTTGAGGCAATCGGCCAGGTCGACCATTTCCGGCTCGCGCGCCGCATTGGTGATCTCGGTGTCGCCCCGCGCCAGCACGGCGGCCAGCATGGCGTGCTCGGTGGCGCCCACCGAATTGATCGGGAAGTCGATGCGTCCGCCCTTCAGGCCGCGCGGCGCCTGGGCGTAGACGTAGCCCTCGTTGAGGTCGATCTGCGCGCCCAGCGCCTCCAGCGCCTGGAGGTGCAGGTCCACCGGCCGCGCCCCGATGGTGCAGCCACCCGGCAACGACACCTTCGCGTGTCCCTCGCGCGCCAGCAGCGGGCCCAGCACGTTGAACGAGGCGCGCATCTGGCGGACCAGGTCGTAGGGCGCGATGGCGCTGACGATCTCGCGGGTGGTGAGCAGGGTCTCCGGGCCATCATCGCCGTCGGATTCAATCACCTCCGCGCCCAGCCGTTGCAAGAGCTTGCCCATGAACCGGGTGTCGGCCAGCCGCGGCATGTTGGTGAGCCTGAGCGGCTCTTCGGTCAACAGGCTCGCCGCCATCAGCTTGATGGCCGAGTTCTTGGCGCCGCTGATCGGGATTTCCCCGTTCAGCCGCGCGCCGCCGGTGATGGCGATGCGGTCCAATCCCAATCCTTCGAAACGGCCGCGCCTTCTCGGGAGTCGCGGGGGCCAGCCCAGAGGCTGATATCTAGCCTGCGCGAAGCTCCGCGCAAAGGCCGGCGTCAGTCCCGCTTCGGCCTTTCGTCGGCGCCCTCGCCGGCCGCCTTCGGATCGGGCCCGGCCTTGCGCCTGCGCAGGTTCGCCCGCAGCGCTTGGGCCAGCTTCGCCTCACGGGGGGAGGGCTTCGTCTTGGCCGGATCGTCGCTCGCTCCCATGGCGCCCGATCAATAGCTCTCGAACGTATCGAGGCCGAGCACCTCATGGATGGCCTCGATCGTAGGCGCCCTCCCAACCTCAGCAAGTCGCTGCGGGAAATCGGCCTGGTAACCGTCGTCACACCAGAACTCCGGGTGGGCTTCCATGGCCTCACATACACGTTGCTGGACTTGGGGCAGTGTCAACCGAGAGAGCTGATTCAGCTCATGCTCAACCTGGAACTGGGGCACACCGGTCAATAGGTCCTTGGCCCACCTGGTGAGAATATGGCCGACCCGCTTCACCGGACGCACCGACAGCACCTGCCAGCGCCGGCCCTCAGCGTCGACCAGTTCCATCCCGTCTTGCAGGTTTGTTCTCAGGGTGCGACGCCCGCACCTCGTCAACCTCTGCAAATCCGGCAAACCCCACAGATCCTTATCGGTTGTCAGCGCCAGCACAGGAAATTCGAACCCAGCTTCGTGTGCATTCATGAAGGGCCGAGCTCCATCCCTCGATCCTAGAACAATTCCGGAACATAATGCAGGCTTGTTCCAATGAAAAGGCGCGCGTCAACGTCTAGACGGCGGATCGGAACCGACCGCCTCCCACGCCGGCCCGATGACGGGAATGAAGCTCTCCGCTGTATTGGGTCGGGGAATTCGAGGCCCCGACTGGAAGTCCCGCCAGGCGCGACCGGCGACGTCGAGGGGTGAATCGCCGCGATCCTCCGCTTCCCTCCGCGCTCTGAGCTCAGCCATCATCTCGTCGTAGGCCTCGCCTGCAGCATCGGGCACACTTCGAGGTTCGCCTGGAGGCATTTTCGTCACGTGATTCTCCATTGTGCGGGGTTTCGGTCTAAGGGTGCGGCGAAGCGACAGGCAGTGGATTGGGGCTTCACTCGGGCGGCGACGTTGGCTATAGCCCCCGCCTCGCCTTTCGCCGCCGTAGCTCAGTGGTAGAGCGCATCCTTGGTAAGGCTGAGGTCGGCAGTTCAATCCTGCCCGGCGGCACCATCATGAAAAGCCCCGCAGCCTGCGCTGCGGGGCTTTGTCATTTCCGGCCTCGCTCTTCCAGCAAGTGCTCCGCCTCGTGGGTCTGCACGGCCAACCTCCGCGCCGCGTCGCACGTAACCACCTGCGCCCCGCGGGTCGCGTAGCCGATCTCCAGGTCCGCTTGGCTCGGCTTCACCGGCAGCACATAGAGGCTGCACGGCCGCGACGCCTCGGCCGGCATCTCAATCCGCGGCGCAGCCGGCCAGCTCGGGGGCCGTGCGGCACAGTTCGCGATCATTGGCGCGCAGACGATCAGCGCGGGCAGCATCCAAAGGCGCACGGGCGTCCTCCGAGGTCAGGGCTTGAGTGGTGAGCTTGGCGGTGGCGCTGGTCGCGGCGTCGCGCCGGGCGACGGCGGCCGTGACCTGCTGGGCGCTCTGCCGGGCGCCGGCGGTCTCCAGGCCGGAGACCGCCGCCTGGGCCAGCGCGGCCTCGGTCTTCGGTCGTTCGTAGGCGACGCCGTCGTGGCGGCCCTTCCAGTAGAGTCCGGCCACCGCGGCCAGCAGGGTCGCCGCGGCCGCCAGGATCAGCATCAGGCGCGGGCTCATTGCGGCAACCCCAGGCCGTAGCCGCCGCCGGGCCGCTTGGTCAGCACCTGTCGGCGCAAGCGCGGATCGAAGCTGAGGTGGATCCACGTCCCCTCCTCGATCAGCTGGTCGAAGCCGACGCCGGACTCCGCGATCGTCCGGCAGACCGCCAGGGGATCGCCGAAGCCGTAGCAGTTGAAGTCTACCGCATGGCCGGTCAGGTGCGCCGAGGTGCGCGAGCCGCCCACCGCCCGGTTCAGCTCCGGACAGCGGTAGCCGCTGGTCACCGAGATCACCCGCTCGCCGAGCAGGCGGCGCACCTCCTCCAGTCGCGCCGCCGTGCCGCGCAGATTCGCCACCACCTCGGGCGGCGGGCGGTTGTCGATCTCGCGATGCTGCGTGCATGCGAGCTCCTCCAGCGCGAAATGCGCCGTGAGCGGTATCGCCATGGATTTGTCCTTGGAGTTAGGGCGCGGGGCTGCGCGCCGCGTGAGCGAGCTTGGCCCAGTCGGTGACCGTCGCGCCGGCCAGATAGAGCGTCGCCACCACCACATTGGCGCCGACCAGCGCCAGCGCGATCCACTTCAGCGCCTGCGGATCGTGCAGCCGCCAGACGACGCCGGCGACGCCGGCGCTGTTCAGCAGGGTCGCGGCGTAGGTATAGATCCGCCGCCAAAGCCAGCGGACCTCAATGAGCTGGGTCATAGGCCGCCTCCTGGATCGGTGCGGCGCGTTCGAGATGGCCGATCCGGGCCTGGTCCCCCGCCCAGACCTGGGCGAGGGCCCAGGCCAGCAGCGACAGCACGATCGCCCAGAACCGGCTCTTCAGACCCTCGACGGCCTTCAAGGTGTTGCCGGCCGCGGCCTTGATCTCGCCTAGCCGTTCCTCGCAGCGGGCCTCGTGATCGGTGATGCGCTGCTCTAGGGAAGCGAGCCGTTCGACTGAGGCAGGCCTCACGGGAAATGTATCGGCGGAAAGGTGGCCTCGGCATTCACCTCAGTCTTCTGACCAGTCTCCTTCGTGTTGCTGCTGCCGACCGTGTTGCTGGTGTTCGCGCCGGTTTGGGTCCCGCTCTGCTCCTGTCCCGTGAACAGCTGGATCGGCAGGCCACTGAGCATGGCCACGATCTGCTGGGTGTTGGTCACCGGCGCCTGCAGCTGTTGTTGGTTCACGTCCCGCAGCGCGCCGCCCAACTGCGCCTGCGTCGCGATGTTCGCCCGCTGGTTGGCGTCATAGCTGGTCGACAGGTCGCCGAGCTGACGGGCGGCCCCGAGCGCCCTGTCCATCTGCTGTCCATAGAGTTGGGCGTTCAGGTCCTTTGCGCCCTGAGCTCGCTGCGCGTCCTGCTGAGCCGCGCCGAGCGCCTGGCTGAACCCTTGGGACCGTAGCCCCGACAAGGTCGAAGCCCGCGCTCGCGCCAATTCGCCCTCGGTCATCGACTGGGTCAGGGCTGCGCCGGAGCCGCCGAACGCGCCGGAGCCGGCGAGGTCCAGCGCCTGTTGCGCCCGGACCTTGCCTTCGTTCGCCGACAGGTCCGCATCAGCCGCATTCACGACGCCGCCGAGATATGGGTCCATGTATTGCTGGATGTAGGGCGAGGCCTGCGCTGCGCCCGTGTGCGGGGCATTGGCGCCCATCACGTAACGCGTCTCGTCCGCGGCGCCGTCGAAATTCCAGGGCGAGCCGCTGAGGCCGCCCGCGACCGTCGCCGCCTGCGATTGCAACGGATTGGCGCCGGCCACCAGGCTTTGCGGATCGAGGCTGTTCACATCGCCCACCCGGCTCGCGATGTTCTGGGTCAAGGACGATGCCCACTCCGGCACGGTCGGGGTGGTGGTCGAGTTGAAGGCGTTCGCCGTGTTCGAATTGTTCGTGGAATTGGTGTTGGTGTTGGAGGTCGCGCTCGACGACGAATGCGACCCTCCGATCTTCAGGCTCATCTAGAGTTCCTTCACTACGACGCGCGCCAGCGGCGCAAATCCCTTTGGCTTCAAGGCCCGCTCCCAACCGTCCCGGCCGATCACCAGCAGCCGCCGGCAACCCATCGCCCGCGCACCCGCCTCGACCTGAGGCAGCACCTGCCCGGTCAGTTCGGCCAGATCGCCGCCGGCCAGCCACACCAGCAGCCGGCGCTCGCAGGGATCGTCCTCGACAAGGGTCACGACGGCGGACTTGGCGGTGGCCCAGAACTGCGCCTCTCCACGTCGGACGAGCGCTTCGACGTCGTCGATTGTGTGGGTCCGCCCGGCGTGCGCCAGCGCGGCGTCCAGATGCGGCGCGGCCCGCGCCCATGCCGCTTCGAAACTCACAGCCGCCCGGCCGGGGCGACGTCGAACACCGGCTCGCCGATCCGGCACGCGGTCGGCGCGCTCGAGCCTGAGAACCTCACCTTGAACAATCGTCCGGTGACCAGCAGGTCCGCCTTCGCATCGCCCGGCGCCATGGCGGGGGCGGAAACCGCCTGCTCCGGCCCCTGGGGTTGCCGTCGCGCCGTGACGGTCACCGTCACCGGCCCGACCTGGCCCTTGAAGTCGGGCCAGAGGCCGCGCACCAGCAGCCCGACGTCCGGATCCAGGTAGCTGTCGGCTGTCTCGACGAACCAGGAAAACGCGCCGCCGTCGGCCGAGCGTCCCTTCTCATGGAAGAACACCGACCCGTCGAACGCCACGCCCACCGGGAAGGCCGACGGCCCCGCATCGACGAATGCCGTCCGCGCCATGATCCCGCGGTGCCACGCGCCGGCGTCCGGTCCGCCCAGGCAGAGGCTCACGTATCGACTGTTCTCATAGCCGTCGCGGCTGTCCGGGTAGTCGAACCGCACCTCCTCGAACTCGGAGATCGAAGCGGCGGTCACCTTGTCGCCCTGGCTGGCCGCCAGGTTCTCGGCGAAGTCCCGCCGGATCGGGCAGGCGATGGCCTCCGGCTCGCCGCCCACCACATAGCGGTAGAACTGCCGGTCGGGGCTGACCCAGAATGCCGACTGGCCGACCACCACCGCCGCGTTCGGCCCGATCAGGCCGCAGTTGCGGCCCACCCGGTCGAACCGCCACGGCTGGTTCAGCGCGCCCACATAGGTGCCCAGGAACAGGGCGTCGCTGGTCCAGACCAGCATCACCGGCCCGGCCATGCGGGCCGCCACGATCCGCCCGCCGCCGGTCAGCACATATTCCCGCGAAGTCGATCCGGCAGCGCTGGTGCTCCACTGCGTATTGTTGCGGACCGAGGAGTGCCGGATGCACAGCGGGTTGAAGACGCCGGAGACCTCCTCGTTGCAGCCCAGGGCGAACACCTGGTAGCCGCCGTTCAGCGGCGCCACGAGCATATGGGTGACATTGGCCGGCGCATTGGTCAGCGCCGCGGCACGGGTCCCCGTGCTGTTGGTCCAGGCGAAGATCGTCTGGTTCCTGGGACAGGCCAGCAGGTTCTGCCCCCACGCCGCCAGCGACCAGGTCAGCGGAAAATAGTCGCCTGTCGACGGCAGGCCATAGCCGCCCGCGCCATAGGCTCCGGTGCCGTAGCCGGCGCTCCCGGCCCCGTCGATGGCGCCGGCCGTGAAGCCGCTCGACGGCGTGATGTCGTAGAGCGCGCCGCCCTGCCAGAGCTGCAGCTTCGAATGCGTGCCGAATGCGATGTTCAGCACCGCTGCGTTGTCGGTCCAGGGGAACGCCGTGCGGCACACCCCGGTCAGCTTGGCGGCTGTCAGGCTTTCCCACCCGCCGATCACCTGCGGCCGGCCCAGCCGGAACCGCACGTTGGATCCATCCGCCCAATGGCCGGAGCCGGCGAAGCTCGTGTCGTCGCCGTTCAGGCCCGGCGGCAGGTCGAGGGGAATGCGCATCGTCTCTCTCAATCCTTGTCGGTGGGCCGGTGAGCCGATAGGTCGGCGGCGAAGGAGTCCGCGCCCGCGATGGCCGAGCCGTTCCTCTATCTGGCGAGCCCCTGCCACGGCGGCCTGGTCCAGGCGGCCTGCATGCGCTCTGTGCTGGCGCTCCGCGCCGCCTGCGCCGAGGCCGGCGTCGCCCTGCAGCTCGATCTCGGCGGCGGCGAAGCGCTGATCAGCCGGGCGCGGGCCGGCATGCTGGCCCGCTTCCTGGCCAGCCACGCCACGCACCTGCTGTTCGTCGACACCGCCGCCGCCTTCGATTCCGTCGAGGTCCTGCGCCTGATCGCGGCCGGCGAGCCCATCGAGCCGCTCGGCGACCACATCCTGCTGATCCGCCGCGACGCCGCCCAGCAGGTCGTCAACGCCTATCCCGAGCTCCAGGCGCGTCTGGGCGATGTGCGCGACTCCGACGGAGCCCGCGTGCCAATGGTCTTCGAGACCATCCTCGACGCGAAGAGCGGAGCCTACATCGCCGACCTCGCCGACCTCGCCGCCTTCACCCGCCGCTGGCGGTGTCGGCTGCCCCGGCCCGAAAGCTAGAATATCGTGCCCCGCAGCAATCACGAACTGGGTACGGAGGCGTTCAAGGCCGGCCGTCTCGATGACGCGGAGCGGCTGTTCCGCGCCGCGCTGGCCGAAGACCGGCGCGCGCCCAACGATCTCGCGGCCGTCTACGTGCTCCAGGCGCGCTATGACGCCGCGCGGCCGCTTCTGCTGCGGGCGCTTGCGGTCGACCCCAGCTCAGCCAAGGCGCGCTACAATCTTTCGCTGCTGCTGCTCGCAGAGCAGCAGTTCGAGCTCGGATGGCTGCTTCACGAGGCCCGGCGACTCAATCCCGAGCTCGGAATCCCTGGGCCCGAGCTATCGTTCCCCGAGTGGCGGGGCGAACCCCCGAACGGCCGTAACATCGTCGTCTTCGGCGAGCAGGGCTTCGGCGACGAGATCATGTTCGCCCGGTACATCCCACTGCTTCAGGCGCGAGGCGCGGACGTCACCTACGTCTGCAGGGAGCCACTGAGGCCAATCATGCCCCTCGCGACAGCTTCCATCGGGAGAAGCCTTCAGGCCGACTATTGGTCCCTGATCTGCAGCCTACCCCTCCGCCTTGGACCCGGCGCCGAGCCCTTTCCCCCGCCGCTTCAGGCCCCGGTTCAACGGGGCTCAGGCGGCGGGATCGGCGTCGTCGCCCGAGGCCGCCCGACTCATATGAACGATCGCCATCGCTCCTTGCATGGCGAAGACGCGCAGCGGTTACTCTCCATGGGCCGGGATCTCTCGCCCCAGAGCACCGGCGCCAAGGATTTCCTCGATACCGCGAAGATCATCGCCGACCTCGACCTGGTGATCGCCGTCGACACCTCCATCGCCCACCTCGCCGCCTCCATGGGCATCCCCACGTGGATCCTGCTGCCGGCGGTCGGCGTGGACTGGCGCTGGCAGGCCCAGGCGGAGACGAGCCCCTGGTACCCGTCGGTGAGGCTGTTTCGGCAATCTTCACCAGGAGACTGGTCCAGTCTGCTCGCCGCCCTTGAGGGCGAGATCAATCCCTGACCTGGGTCACAATTCCGCGCGCTGGCGGGCCGGCGCTCGACGCGATATCTCACGGCGATGGCGACCACGACCTACCCGACCCGCCACGGCCCCATGCTGGCTTTCACCAGCGACCAGCTCCTAACACGGACGCTGGAGAAGCAGGGCGAATATGCGCCACACGAGCTATCCATCTTGCTGCAGATGACCCGACCGGGAATGACGGTGGTGGAGATCGGCGCCAACATCGGCGCCCACACCGTCCCCCTGGCCCGCAAGTGCGCGCCTGGGCCGTTGCTTGCATTCGAGCCTCAGCCCCGGGTGTTCCAGGTGCTGTGCGCCAACCTGGTACGGAACGACATCGGCAACGTCCTCGCCTATCCGGAAGCCTGCGGCGACAGCGAGGGCTGGGCGACCATGCTGATGCTCGACTACGACGCGGCGCAGAACTTCGGCGCGGCCTCGCTACAGCCGCTCGGAAACCCCGGGGTGAAGGTGCGGGTGATCCCCCTCGACAGCCTTGAGCTGCCGACGCTCGGCCTGCTGAAGATCGACGTAGAGGGCTTCGAGCCCATGGTGCTGCGCGGCGCGCGCCGGACCATCGCCCGCTGCCGCCCGGTGATCTATGTGGAGAACGACCGGCCCGAGCAGCAGGGCGAGGTGATCAGTATCCTAACCGAGATGGGCTACACGCTCTATTGGCACACGCCACAGATAGCCGACGAAGGGGTGTTCGAGCGCATTGTCGTGTCGGTGAACATGCTGGCGACGCCCATCGAGCGCAGCATTCCAATCTCGGGAGCAGCGGCGGTAGATCCCAATAACTGGATTTCTCCACAGGCCGAACGGGCAAGGCCGCCTGCCAGCTGACATGAAGAGGACGCCGACCTCGCCTTCCTCACTGAGGAGTCACCCGACGATATTGCTGAAGACGATCAGCAGCCGGCCGTCCTGGCCGGCGTTGTTGTCCGCGGCGCCCCCGCCGCCGGGATAGCTCGCCTGCATGACCCCGGCGGTCCCGCCATTGCCGCCTGTCAGATCGGATCCAATGTCGCTGAATCCGGCGCAGCCACCGCCAGCGCTGAATGTCGCCGCAGCCGATCCACCGTTGCCGCCAAACGCTCCATTGCCCCCGGCCGAACCACCTGTCCCGCCGACGCCACCGGTTCGGTTAAGCTCGCCGCCAATCCCGGTTCCTGCAGCGCCGGCCGCGGTCTTGCCACCGGAGGCGATCAACGTCTGGCCGCCGATGATCGCAAGTGTCGTGTCACTACCGTCGGTACCCCCGACAGCGCCACCCGCCCCCACTACCCAAGCCATCGAGATGTTCGGCGGGCATCGGAAGCGCTTGTAGCAAGCTCCGCCGCCGCTTCCGCCGCGGTGACCGCCGCCATTTTCGCCAGCCGCACCAGCGCCTTGCAGCCATGCTTCGCAGATCGTCGGATTTGATGGCGACGTCACGGTCCCGGAGCCCGCTGCGGTCTTCAGGGCATATCCAACCATTTGGCTAGTCGCCGGCCGGTATCGTGTCGCGACTTGCCTCCCGGCCAGCCCCGCCCTTCCCCCAATCCCCCTCTGCCCAATTCCCTTCGGCATCAGAGGTCCTCGTACTGGCCGTCGAAGGCCACGCCGCCGGCCAGCGCCACGCCGATGGCCACCCATAGGGTGTCGGTCGCGCCCAACCGGAGCGGGCTGGTCTCCGTGTATCCAAAGTCGGTCACCGGCGCGGCGGTGGTCTGGGCCATGGTGTAGGCGGCCATCAGGGCCGAGTTGACCAGGTACATGGTCGTGCCGTTGTCCGGCGACCGGTAGAGCTGCAGCTGCGTCGCCGTCACCGTGGCGCGGGGCGCGGCCTTCAGGCCGTACAGCACCGATCCGCTGGCCCCCGCGGTCAGGATCTTCACCGCGTTCGTGCTGTCGTTGTAGGTCGTCTTCGCCGCGGTGCAGACCGCGCTGGCGCTCTTCACCGCCTGCGGCGTGATGATCGAATTGGCCGTGACCGGCATGTTTGCTGTCTCTCCTAAAGGGCGACGGCCATCGCCACGGCGAAGGCGTTGCGGGTGGTCGAATAGGTCGAAAGGTCGGTCAGGTCGGCGGTGCCCAGGCCTTGCCACGACGGCGTGGTCCCGTCGGTCTTGAGCACCTTGCCGGCATTGCCGCCCTGGCCCGGGAACGTCCCGGTCATGCCGGCGAAGGCGGTCGCATCGACGTAGGTCTTGGTGGCCGCGTCCTGCGGGCCGGTCGGATCCGCGACGGAGGTGATCCGCTGGCCGGCGAAGTCGGCGCCCTGCACGCGCCAGACGCCCGCGCCGTCGCACATCAGGGCGATGCGCTCGCCCGGCGCCACGACGGCGGTCGCGCCCGCCCCGGTGGTCACGCTCAGCGCCGCGGTGCAGGCGTTCCACACCAGGTAGCTCTTGCTCACCGAGGGCAGGGTCACCGTGAACGGCCCCGCCCCGGTGAACTTGATCATCGCCGCGCGCGCCTCGTCGTCGGCGGCGTTGGCGGCGGTGAGCGCCACGTTGCCGGTCAGCGCCTTGGTCAGCCATCCGGCCAGGGCATAGTCGGCGTGGTTCAGGACGACATTCAGCTTGTCGCCCCACAGGTTGATGTTCTCGCCGGTGAACTGCAGCTCGAAGCGCAGCGAGGCGGACCAGGAGGAAGGCATCAGACGATCACGGCTCCCGTATCTTGGCGGATCCAATGGACCCCGTCCGAATGGGCGAGGATGTTGAGGTCGCTGACGAGCGCGACGCAGTTGGGATAGCTGGCGGCCGGCGGCAGGCCGGCTTGGGCCACGGCGAACACCGGCTTCGGCTCGCCCGGGACCTGCAGCCCCTCGATGGCGTCGCGGAAGGATTTCAGGAGCGCGCGCAACGCCTCCGGCACGCCGGGCCCGAGGGGATGCAGCATCAGATCCCCCTCAGGATGTCGAAGGTCGGACGCGACCTCGGCAGCTCCGTCACCAGCGTCCGCGCCGCCCGGCTGCGGGCGTCCTTGGCGTTGATGTCGGCCAGCGCCCGCTCGAGCTTGCTCTCATAGGCCTGGGCCAGCTCCGCATCGCGCAGGAACGGCGCGGCTTCGCTGAGCGTCGCGAACAGATAGGCGTCGGGGCAATCGGCGAGCAGCGCATTGCTCGGCGCCGCGTCGGAGAGCTGGAACTTCGCCAGCATGCGCAGCACGAACGAATAGGCCTGGTCCGCCGGGCGGTCGAACGCCAGGTTCGCCCCGTCGATGCTCCAGCTCGCCGGCTCGCCGCGCAGGCTCACCGGCGCCAGCAGGCTCGGCTCCACGAACCGCAGGCTCCGGCGACTCCCGTCGCTCTGCACCCGCCACACCGCCAGCGGCTCGGCGAAGCCGGCCGGCAGCGGCACGGTCCGCGCGCCCACCGTGGCGGTCAGCGTCTGCTCCACCTCGGCCAGCCGCGCCCGCAGGCTGCGATTCAGCCGCGCCTCGGCCAGGCTGATGAATTCCGGTACGCGCGCCGTCAGGTCCGCGCGCACCAGCCAGTTGGCCGCCGCCGCCTGCAGCTCGGCATAGGTCGTGATCGCCATGTGGCCTCATTGGTTGCTTGAGTTCTTGTCCGCGCGCCCAGGTTGTGTATGTCTCTGTTCGGGGAACGGGGGTTTTCAAATGAAATACGGTGTCATCCTTGCCGCGGTCGTCGTGGCGGCGTCGGGCTATGTCTTGGGGGCGGACGCGGCCAAGGCGGCGGCGGCGGAGCCGATAGCGGCGGATGCGGCGACGGTGGCGGTGGCGGACCCATGCGGTTCGCCGGGACGTGTGCAGAGCGTCGCGACCTACTCTGAGCAGCACGACCACCTCTGGACGTCCTACTTCAAGGGGCGGCGGGACTTCTGGGATGGCCGGCTGGTCTCACGCGCCTGCCAGATCGAGAGCCTGCGGGCCGGCCTCCTTCGATCCGACCTGCGATACGCTGAGGTCGCCGGCCGGGCCTTCGAGATTTCCAGGCTCTACGCCGCGCGCTCAGGCCGTCAGCAAATGTGGCTCGACGGCCAGTCTACGGTGACCGGCATCGGCGGGGTCGGCTACCTCGCCAGCGCCGGCGCCGGCGCCGCGACCCAGGCCTATTGGGGTTACGCCGCCCTCGCGCCGCTGCTGTTCACCCAGTTCAATGCCTACGAGCCGACGCGCGACCTGTTCTACGGCGCAGCCCAAGGGATCGACGCCATCGCCCTGCGCTATCGGATCATCGACAATGGCGCGACGTACCTGGCCACCTACAGCACCGCGGCCGCGGCGGCCGGCGCAAAGCGCGACAGAGCTTGCGCCGCGCTCAACGGCCAGCTCAACAGCATCATCAACACCTGGACATCGAACCGGCCTGACAAGACGACCATCCTGCCGGAAGCCCAACGCATCGCCGCCGCCTGCGCTAGCGCCGCGCAATCCAACGCGGAGCTGGATGCATTCACCAGCGCCGTCACCAGCGCCGGCGTGCTGCGCGCCTACGGCTTCGCCACGGATATGATCTCCCTGGATGGCAATGTCGTGCATCGCGACCAGGAGCTTCGCTACACCCCCTTCAAGACGCTGACGGCCATCGCCGCCGTGCCTCTGCAGGCCGCCAGCAAACTGCTCACCGGCGAGGACGGCCAGAAGGCGCTCGAGGGCCTCAAAACCCAGGCCGCTTTCAACAATCTCGACCTTGACCTGCAGGCCATCGACCTGCCGCCGCCGCCCAGGTCGCCGGCGGACCCCGTCACCGTGGCGGGCAATGTCAGGGCCCGCGTCGACGCGACGGTGGAAGACAATGCGAAGGATCCGAAGCGCGAAGCGGTTCAGCCGGCTGTCAGCGCGCTGGTTGACGCCAGCGAAGCTCTCAATCAGGAGCGAACCTCGCTCGCCTTCCGGATCAACATCGCCAACCGGATCGCGCTCGCGGCGGCCTCCAGCCACCTGAGCTTCAAGTATGACGCGACCAATCGTGCGGTCGCCGTCACCCTGGCCGCGCCGGCCACCACGCCGCCGCCGATCTCCCAGACCGGAGCCGGCGCCGCGACCAAGGCCGTGAACTGATCGCCCGGCGAGTCCGGGGGCGGCCGCCCAGATGGCGTTTGGGGGCCACCCCCTTCGTCTCTTGACCGCTAGTTGTTGGCCAGGCGGCAGGCGAGCTGCGGCCGGATGGTCTTGTAGCCGTAGAGCACGTCCAGTCGGCAGGGGAACTTGTCGTTGTTGATGTCGTACTGGCGCACGATCCGCATCGACACCCCGTCGAACACCTCACGCGCCGAGAAGTCCACGCCGCGCGGCATCACCATGTCGGCGCTGGCGAAGGCGAAGGCCCCCTTCTGGTAGGCCAGCGACAGGCCATAGACCTGCGAGGCGTTGCCCACCTTCACCACGTTGCCGGTGTTGGTCGGCGAACCCGACACGTTCTGCGTCGCGCCGGAGGTGATGATCGCCGGGCTGACGCCCACCGTCGTGCCGCCCGCCGTCACGTCGGCGGTGACCACGAACTGCTGCTGGATGCCGGTGTCGGCCTTGGTCTCCGGATGCACCCGGTTGACGCCCGGCAGGGTGATCACGTCGCCCTGCTTCAGGGTCTTGGACGAGGCGTTGGCCACGATGATCGAGGCGCCGGTCTGGCCCGCGCCGTTGATGGTGATCGTCGGCGTGCCGCCGGTCTCGGTGCCCGACGCGTGCCGGGGCCACAGGGTGTTCTCCATGAAGTCGAACCCGGCGGTCCGGCCCATGAAGCCCTCGCGGTTCTGCTTGGCGACGATGGTCTGGTCGTTGAACAGGCCCTTCAGGGCGTCGACCAGGTCGACGTTGTCCTGGGTGTTCAGGTTGCAGGTCCGGCCGTTCAGCGGCGCCAGGTTGTCCACCAGGGTCTTGCGGCCCTGCAGCACCTTGGCGAAGGTCGCCGCGGCGCCCAGGTTGCTCACCTGGTTGTAGATGTCCTTGTACATGTTCATGGCGTCCGCCTCGATGTTGGCGGCCAGCACGCTCATGGCGGGCTCGACCACCCGGTCGGAGAACTCGTCGAGGCTCAGCGTCAGGTCGACCGAGGTGAAGTTCAGGTCGACGCCCTTCTGGGTCTGCACCTTCAGGTCCACCGAGGTCTCGGTGGTGTCCTGGGCGGCCAGGGTCGGGCCGCTGCGCACCACGTACTGGTTGGGCAGCCGCACCTTCAGGGTGTCGCCCACCTTGGCGCCCTGGCGGGCGAAGCTGTCGTCGTATTCGCGCGTGATGGAGCCCACGAAGTTGAGCTTCTGGTGCAGCACGCGCAGCGCTTCCCGCGTCACCGCGGTCGGCGTCAGGATGGCGTTGGCCATGTTGGTCCTTTCAAGATGTTGGGATGAGGCCGCGTGAGCGCGTGGCGAGGCGCGGGCGACCCGCGCGTGCTCGGACGCTGCCGGCGCTAGGCCGGCGGCGGCTAGAGTTTCAGTTCAGCGAAAGCCATCCCTGGTCCTCGCGGCCGGTGGCGGAAGCCCGCGCGGCGGTGAGAGGAATGGCGGTTGCGATCGGCTATGGCGGTGCTAGAACATAAACGGAACTAGGAGTCGTGCCATGCCGACACGTTACTCTGTGCCGGCCCTGATCACCGGGCTCTCGGTCGCATCGGCGCGAACTTCTGGAATTCGCCCACGATCGCGATGCTTTGTGTCATCGCCTACATGATCGGTGCGGGTTGTGGCGCGGAGCGGTGAAAAGCAGGCTATCGGCTAGGGCTTCGAAGGAAGGTCAGCCTCAGCGACCATCAAGCTTGGTCTCGCGCACGACGCCATTGCGCTCCTCATCGATGTAGCTCTTCAACACGGCCAGACCACCACGGTCGGCCACGACGAAGCGGGTCAGGCCGCCGGAGGTCACATAGGTGGCTGGCGCTGGCGGCGTCAAAGGACGTCGCTTCGCATCGAACACGGTGACAGCGACCGCATTGTCCGATGCCTCAGCCTGCAGCTGGAAGTCGTCGCACGCATCACGACAGGTCTGGGTAAGCACAGGCCCCTGACCATTGCGGACGACGAGGCGCGTCCCGCCCGCGCGGCTCACTTCGTCGCCATGGGAGATGACCTCCACGCTGAACGGCAGCGCATAGAACTGAGGCTCAACCCACAGGTAAACCCCGGCTCCGACTAGCCAGGTGGCGACAAAGGCGGCGACCAAGGCCCAGCGAAAGGACGTCATTCGCTGAGGACGTCGTTCAACGGCCCCGCTCACAGTTGGAACTCGTCACAGGCGCCGCGGCAGCTCTGCACCATGACCTGACCCGGACTGCGCAAGATGCGCAGCGTCGAGGTCTCCTGGACCCGGATGCGTTTGCCATCCGGGCCCACCAGGGTCACCGGTCCGTGCGTGCGGAACGCTTCAAACGCCGCGATGAGCACGACCAGCGTAAGGGCGCCGACCACGATGCCCGCGATCACCCCGGCGACGATGCCGCGGATACGTGAAAGCAAGTTCGATCGCGCTGGGTCGTCGGCGTCTCTCATTTCGGGTGTCCCCACCATCTCCGTTGCATAGTTATCCAGAACGAAACTAGAACGCAAGGACGCCTGACCTATTTCCAGGTATACGCCGCACCGGCCGGCGGAGCGGCGTCCGGAGACACCTGCAGCCCACGCGGATCGACCGAGCGGCCCTGCTCCGCGGCCCGCCGACCCTCAACGTTGTTGCGCAGATCCATCATGGCCTCGCTCGGCGGCTGACCATGCCAATTCTGCCGCGCGTGTTCCCGCAACGCGGGCGGCGCGAACCTCTGCCAACTCCCTGGGATGGTGTTCTCGATCTCATGTGCGTAGCCGGCAGCCATCGCAGTCAGCGGATCGATCTCCGAATCAAGGCGCCGCGAGAGTTCGGCATGTCGCCGCGCGTCACCGGCGTCATTCCAGCCGGGATAGTCGCGCAGGACCTCGTCCTTGATCTGCGCCGCGGCATCATACTTCGCCGGAAGATTCCACCACTCCGGCGGCAGCTTCGGCGCCTTCGCCAACGCGGCATGGTCCTCCAGAGACAGCAGCGGCCCCCGCCCTGCGAAGACGCTCGGCCGCGGCGCGAGCGCCGACGCCGCCCTGGGCTGCGCCAGCGAGGTCTGCACCGCTTGGTTCATCACCGCCCGCGGATCGCCCGGGTCGACCGGCGGTGGGCCGAGGAACGGGTTATAGCCGATCGACTGCCCCGCCATCACCGCGCCTTCCACACCTGGTCGCCCCGGCGCTGCATCCATTCCTTGGTGGCCAGCTCGTCGCGCACCCCGCCGGCGCCGGCCGCCGAGCCCGCCACCGACACCGCCGGCCGAACCGCCTGCGCCCGGGCGACGCTGTCGCGCTGGCCCGCCCGGTCGGCCGCATAGGCCTTGTGCAGGATCTTCCAGACCCGGGGGTCGGAGGCGGTTCTGCAGCTCCTCCAGCGTCACCCCGTGGCCGCGGGCATAGTCGGTGAGCTTGCCCGCTAGCTCCGGCGACCAGCCCTCGATCTCCTTGGCCAGCGTCCGGCCGGTCTCGGCCATCGCCTCGGCGGCCTCGCGGGCCGCCTGCAGCTTGCGGCCGTGCTCGTGGTGGGCCACGGCGCTCGCCAGATGGTCGCGCGCCTGAGCCAGGCCCTGGACCTTGCTCCACAGCGCCCGCGCCTGCTGCGGATCTTGCTGGGCGAAGCCCCGCCAGTCGACACCCTGCAGCTCGGCCAGCTGGTGGTCCAGAGCGGCCAGCCGCATCCGGTCGTGGCTCGCGCCCTCATGCGCGCGCGCCTGCTCGGCGACGGCCGCCCGCTCGGCCTCCAGCGCCCGGCGATGCTCGGCCAGCTCCTGGGTCTTGCGGGTGTAGTCGGCCTGCCTGAGGAACGCGCCCTTCAGCGCCGCCGGCAGGGTGTGCGTCTGGCCGTCCAGCTCCAGCTCGAAACTGTCGGGATCACGGTCCTCGCCCTCATCGCCGGGCCCGCAGGCCTCGGTGTCCGGTTGCTCGTCGTCGGCGCGCGCGATCTCGTCGGCGGCCTTGCGGTCGTCCTGGTCCATGGATTGTCCTTGGGTTGGCGCCCGCGAGGGGCGGTATCGTTATGGCCGCCTCAGCGGCCGAAAGCGTCCTTGCGCCGCTGCACGATCCAGCGGTTCGTCGCGTCCATCTGCGCCCTGTGCTGGCGATAGAAGTCATCAGAACAAACATCGAACGTCAAGCACACGCCGGCTCAGCCCCGCATGGCCTTCAGCCGGTTGGTCTCGGCCTCGAAGGCCTCGATCTGCAGCCGCCGGGCCGACGTCGACTGGTCCTGCTTCAGCGCCGCGATCTCCGCCTTCGCCGCCGTCAGCGCCTGGCCCAGCTGGGCGAGCTGCGCCTGCGCCGCCGGCTGCCCCTGCCCCTCCGGCGAGGCCGCCCTGGCCTGCGCCGGCAGCATGGATTGCAGCCGGGTGGCGATTTCATCCGCCCCCGGCCAGTCCAGATTCTTGGCCAACAGATCGCCGATCAACGGCGCGGCCTGCGGATAGGCACGGATCAGTTCGATCATCTGGTTGGCCGCCTCTTCCCTGCGTGTCGTGAAGGAAGGTCCGCTTTCCACGGTCAGGTCGTACTTGCCGACCGTCAGGTCATAGAGCTTCTCGATCTTGGCGAGCTGCGGGTTGGCGCCGCCGCCGGAGGCCTGCGCCGCCGGCTGGTTCACCGCCACCGCCTGGGCGATCCCGTCGGCGCCCAGCACCCGGATCACGCGCGCCGTCGCATAGACCTTGGGGATCAGGTCCAGCAGGATCCGTCCGCCATGCCTGAGCGCCCGGCTCAGGTTGTCGATGTAGTGGAAGGTGGAGATGTCGCCTTCCCGCTGGCGCATCAGAATCGCCCGGCCTGAGGTCTCGTTCGACGCCATCCCCAGGCTGGCGTCATGCAGGCCCATGATCGCCTTCATGTCGTCGGATGCGCTCAGCGCCTCCTGCATCGCGCCGGCCGGTGGCCCGGCGAACGGCTGGCGCTGCGGCGGCTCGGGGCCGTCGTATTCGATGTAGGCATGGGTCTGGGTGTTGGCGCTCGCCCACTTGGCGCTGTCGGTCTCGAAGGCCCCCTTGCGCCCGATGAACGGCGTCTTGGGCGCCAGCGCCACCAGCTCGGTGGTGGTCGTGCGCCAGTAGTTGAACATCCGCTGCGGGTCCTTGGCGTCGCGCACCAGGCTGCGCAGCCGGCGGCGCCCGTCCACGTGCAGTTCCTCGCCATAGACCGGCACGATCGGGATGAACTTGCCGGCCCAGTCGACGCTCTCCAGCACCTCGGCGCCGGTCAGAATCCTCTGCGTCACCTTGTGGCTCGCCACGCTCCGCGGCCGGCCCACCACGCTCACCCCCAGCGCCTCGAACATCGCCTTCTGCGCCTGATAGACCGAGGCCTCCACCACCTGCCCGTCGGACAGCGCCAGGATGGTCCGTTGCACCGGCTCGCGCCGCCAATATTCAGCGACCATCACCCGATCGCCCTCGAGCCAGGGACCGGTCAGCTGGGCATAGCTGTCGGCCCCCCAGTCCACCGCCTCCGCGCCCTTCCAGCGCGCTTCGAAGGTCGCCTTGGGCAGGGTGTCGACCACGAAGGCGACGTTCCAGTCCGACGAATCCGCCGCCGTCCCGTCCGGGTCGCCGTAGATCGAGAACGGATTGGCCACCCGCTCGATGACCAGGTCCTGGTCGAAGGCGTCGTCGCCGGCATAGCGGGTGTTGATCCGGAAATAGCCGAACCCGCCGGTCACCGCGAAATCGAGCGCGGTGTCATAGGCGACCTCGGCGTCGCTCGACTGCTCGATGTGGCGGATCAGGCCGTTGAACAGCTCCGCCGTCGCCGGGTCGGCCTGGCTGTCCACCGGGTGCACCACCATGGCCGGCTTGTTCTGCCGCGCATCGTTGACCACCTGGCGGATAAAGGCCGGCAATCGGTTGATGGTCAGGCAGGGGCGCCCGTCCAGCTCCCGCTCGCGCCTGACCCGCTCCGGCCACTGCTCGCCCAGCCGGGCGAAGCGCAGGTCGTCCAGCGCGTCGCGCCGGTTCTCCGCCTCATAGTCGGCCGCCAGTTCGAAGGCCTCGCGGGCTTCGCGGATGATCTCGTCGTCGGACAATGGCGTGACCCCAATGGGTTTGGCCCGCCCGGGCCGGGGCCCGTCGGGTTCGCAAAGCGTGCGGCCGGCTCGTGGGAGCCTCAGCCGTTCAGGAAGAAGGAAGGTCGCCGACGCGCCTCAAGGCGCAGTTCTTGACGATGCCGAAATGATAGCGAAAACGCGCGCGGCTGGGCAGTTATGCACTTGAGATACCAGCCGAACGGCGTTATCTCAATCGTGACAGGCCGGCGCTTCCGCAGCGGGCTCCTATTGGAGACGAACTGTGGAACGAGAAGACGAACGAGAACCGTGGCGTGGCGAGGCGTTAGACGCGCTGCTCAGTCACGTCGCTTCGCCGCTGGCGCTCCTTCCAGCGCCTCCACCCTGGCCGTCAGGTCTCCGATCTGCTCGACCATCGGAAGAACTTGGGCAGTCACCCGCTTCTCTAAGTCCTGAAGGCGAAGGGATAGCCCATTCGTGTAGGCCGCCTGTTGCTGAAGACCTTCCGACTGATCTTTCGCGGCCTTCAGAAGAGCAGCTAGCTTCTGATCCGTCGTCATTCCGTCCCAGTTATCGGCCATCGGATTTCCCTTCTGGTGAGATCGAAATCACGCCCGCGATGATCGAGGCCGGGGCTGCCGAGATCGTGTGTCATGGGCAAGCGGACCTCGACGCAGACGCTGCCGCCTTGATGATCTATCAGGCGATGGAACGCGCTAGGGCAGGAGGAACCCGCGGTCCTCCTCCTTGTACTTCCCGTTCGTTAAACCCATCAGGGCCATGTCAATCATCATGGCGGCGCGAATGAACCTGTTTCGCGGCGTGTTGCCTCCGACCAAAACGGTCTCCACATGACCCTTGATCCGGTGAAGGCGCTCAATCGGACGACTAAACACAGCAAGGTCGAACGACACCCGGCGCTGGGAATGCGCGCACGTGTTTCGAATGAGCCTAATCAGGTCCAGGTCGTCCCTCGTGAGGGGGCCGTACAGGCTCGCGGCATATCCGAAGCGTATCTTTGCGGAGAAGGTGGCCAGCGGGGCGTCGCCATCGAGCAGAGCGCTCACCTCGGAGGCCTTCAGGTCTGGCCGCAACCGGCCGCGTATATGGTCCCTCAGGCTATCTTCCACGCACGCACCCACGAGAATCGCCATGGCGCGGTCACTTTGCCCGGCGAGTTCGGAGAGGAAGTGTTCCTCGTCCTCTGGTACAAAAAGGCCCCGGCCATAGGATTTCAGGGCGGCTATCGATGACGGATCGCGACCACTCAATAGGGTCTCTCCCAGACGGCGAAGTTGATGAATGCCGCGACGCCCTGATCCTCAAGATGGCGTCACAGCCGCCCATGTCTCACGACGAGCTGAAGGCCCGGCTTGCGGCGGACCGCCCGAAGAAGGGGCGCGAGCCCGCGCTCGCGCCCGATGGCGTCAAGGACACTGACGGAGCGCCAGGAGATTATCTGGCTCCTCGCCGTCGGCCTCGGTCTTGAGGTACTTGCGATTGTTCCTCTTGGCGACGACGACCCAAACTGAGGTGTCTTCCTGAGACTTCGTCCACAGGTCGTATTGTCGGCTCTCGATTCCCTCGATGAGCACGTCTAGGTCGCGGTACCAGCCACCGCCTCCGGGGCCTCCGAGGCCCTGGATACGGGTGTGGATGTTGGCGTCATCCTTCTTGTGGCAAGTGACCTGATAGTGGGGAATGGCCATATAAATGCATCCTTATGCGGATGCCGGGTTGACCGTCCCGTGAGTCTCGGATTCTATCCGAGTGTGAACCCCGAGGCCGCCTACCCAGCGGTTTCAGAAAGAGCCCGGTCGGCGTTGACGCGCTGCCGGGCTCAACTGCGAATGGCGCCAGATTCGTCACTCGGCGCCTAGTAGTAATCTCGGCCCTTAAGCGACTTCCTGTGGATGGCGAGGAGCTTCCTTGCCTTTTGCTTCCGGCTACGCGGCTTTACGAGGCTGGTGATAGGTGAGGCGCTTGCCGACCACACCGCGGACCGCATCGTTGGCGCGCTCGGTGTCCGTCATCTTCCGGCTGTTGTACCGGAAATCGAACTCCGCGAGGTAGCGGTGCAGATGGGCCTCGGAAACGTGCAGGTAGGTTCCGTACACGCCCCTCTTGAGGATGCTGAAAAAGTTCTCGACGGTGTTGCTGTAGGCGATGCCGCGAACGTACTCGCCGGCCGCGTGATTGACCGCTGAGAAGCGGGCGAACTCGGCCCCGATCTTCGGATAGAGGCGAGCCCCATCCGTCATCAGGTGCGACGTGCGGTGAACGCTGGTGAACACCAGCGGGCGGAGGTTCTTCGTGGTGACGTTGGCGACGTGGAAGGATCGAGCGCGGCCGTCGCGTTCAACCAGCGTGAACACCGGGGCCTTGCCGCCCAAGTGGTCGCGCTTCGTCTCGCGCTTGTTGGCGTGCTTGTTGTGCTCCTTGCCGCCCATGTAGGTCTCATCGGCCTCGACGATCTTGCCGGGGCCGCCGAGCGGCGCGGGCGAGGTGTCTTCCATCGCCAAACGGATCCGATGGGACATGAACCAGGCCGTCCGATACGAGCCGAAGCCGAGCATCCGGAACAGTTGATTGGCGCTCATGCCCATCTTGCTGGCGCACATCAGGTGCGTCGCGAGGAGCCACTTGTGCAGCGGGATATGGGACCGCTCGTAGATGGTCCCCATCGTCGCTGTGAAGGGCTTGCGGCACTCCTTGGCCTTGCACTTGTAGAGGCCCGGCCGGGTCGTCTCGCCGCCCATCAGGGTGGCGTCGTTGACCGAACCGCAGAACGGGCAAACCGGACCTTGCGGCCAGCGCAGCGCCTCGAAATGGGCGCGGGCGGCTTCTTCGTCGTGGAAGATCGGATTTGTCAGGTTGGTCATTGGCTTAGCTCCTAACGGCTAAGCTAAACCATCCTCATGGTATGTCAAGTGCATAACTGCCCGCGGCTGTCAAGAACAAAATGCGAACACCTCCGGCCCTAGATGTTCCCGCAGATGTCGGGCTGCTCTTCGACGGTTCGGGCGTCCTTGTCGCCTTCGAGGTAGGCGAGCTCGTGGGTCACGCGTCCCCAGTGGGCGCGGGGTGGGAAGGTGATCGTTCCAAGTTCTTGGTTATACCCGCCGACACACCGTGCCACCTTGTCCGCCTCGATGCGCGGTGTCCCGTCGGGTCGAAGCCAGATCCTGACCGTACAGGACGGGTACTTTTCGTCGCGATCGTAGGGATCCGGCGGATAGGTGAACGTCCAATGATCGCCTTCGCGCTCGGCGACGCCGTCGGCTGCGGTGAGCGCCCCGTTAGGCAGCCAATGCGACACGCTGAAGGCAAGCCGGCCATCGGGCTCCTCCTTCCCCAGGAAATAGCGGAGGCCATGGTGGGCCTCTCTCACGCAGTAGATCGCGCTGTAGGGCGCATTGGGACCCGACGATCTCACCTTCGTCCCCCTTGCCGCCCCCAGCATCGCCGCGCCCGCTATAGCAAGCGTCAATGCCCGTCGCATATCGTACTCCCCTATGGCCGCGACCTGGGCGGCAGGGCGCGAAGCGCCGATTGGAACGCCTGTACGCGACGCGGCGTCTGCTCCCGGAACCACTTCGAGTCCGCGGCCTCGACAGCTGCACCATTATAGTCGCCCGCCAGGATCTTGTTCCAGGTCTTCGGAAACGCGCCGGGCCACGTCTTCCGGCCGAGCTGGAAGTTCACCGCGCCTAGCCGCATCGGTAGGATGAGCCGCGTTTTGGGGACCACCTGAACCCGAGCGACGGCAATTCGATGGAGGGCACCCTCACCGGACCTAGGCAAATAACGGTTTGCCGCACCGCTACCTAGGCCAAGCGTCTGAGTAGGAAGGAATTCACCGAGAAGAACTGCGCTACTTATTCTTTGTGAGTTCGCTAACGGCGTTGAACTCGGCTTCCTGCTTTGTGTTGCCATACGCCGTGGCGGTCTCGCCGGTCTGATCATCCACTGCGCGACCGGTCCAGACACTCTCGGTCTGGAAAATCTTGTCGAGAAAGCCTGGGTTGTTCTCGGCGCTCTTATGCACTGCCATCACATAGTTTCCTTTTCCAAAACCCACCGAGGTTGAAACATCGTGTCGGTGTGGCATCCAAGGCGTACCACTCGTGGCGATACTGTCACGGGCACTTGGCAGGTCACTTTTTGACAATTTTTGGAATGGGCAGAGCTGAGTTATGGCGCGGCGCATAGAGATCGACGGTCAAAGGCTGAGGCGAGATCGAGATGACCTTCGCCTCTCCCGCAGCGCTCTTGTCGCGCAGGTCACTGCCGCCGGGGAACGTCTGACCGAGAAACAAATCGGTCAAGCCGAGAACGACGGCCTCATAAGCCAGCACCATCTCTCACTCATTGCGAAGGTGCTCAAACTACCCGCCGACCGCTACACTGCCAGACCACCTGTTCAGCAGATTGACTACGACGGGCACATGGCAGGGAAATGGAGGGTCCTGTATCTGCAACAGGACGACATGACTCCTCCTTTCGTGTGCGAGGAGGTCCTCACCATCATGCAAGATGGACAGTATCTTGAGGGCGACTACGACCCTATCCGCACACATCATCCAGACCCGGATGAGCCTGTCGGTGAAAGGCGCTACTGGATGCGAGGGAAGGTCGAACGTCACTTTGTAAGTGGGGAATACGGCCCCCACGACGGTGCGCCAACAGGGAATGGATATTATCTTTTGAAGGCCACACAGCAAGGGGTGTGGGAGGGATTTTGTACATTCTACACTCTTGATGAGAGAATAGCGATGTCGCTCAACATTTGGATTCGCGAAGACTTGCGCTCCTTCAAGTCTATCTATCGGCAGCAGTTTCAAAAAATGGAGGCGCTTAAGAATAGAGCTTGGCAAATCGCTCCGTTTGTTCCAGGCACTTATATTGGTCAGCCGTGAACGCGGCATACGGGTGAGCGATACGAACTCTTTTCACTTTCAAGACATTGTCCGCGTGTTTTTGTATCTGCGCAGTAGCGCTGAGGCGCGTGGCGCGTGCCCGAGGCTAGCCGATCGGCCGGGAACTCGACGTTGAGCTCGCCCGGTGCGGACGAAGCCGCTACAGCTTGAAAAGATCAGTTCGCCGACCCGGCCTCAGCCGGCGGCGCGCCTCAGGGCGCAGCTCTTGACGATGCCCGAATGATACCGAAAACGCGCGCGACTGTCAAGAACAAAATACGAACATCGTCGCCGGCCGATTAACCCTAACCCCTTAATAAGGCGTTGACTCTACGGCCAGGCTTTGGCGTTCTTCCCGCCGACCGGGGGGTTGGATGCATCTATCACGCGCAGCCATCGTGGCGGGCCTCGTGCTCGCCGGCTCTGCGACGACCGCGGCGGCCGAGGCCTATCGGGGCCCGGCCGCCTATCGCACCAGCGTGTTCTGGAGCCCGGCCGACCGCTTCTGGAGCGGCGGCGTCGCCGCCCAGGCCTGCCTGCGCACCGGCCGCAAGGCCGCCGCCTATTCCGCGGCCCCGCGCCTGCAGGCCGCCGTCTACGAGCAGCGCGGCGAGCTGATCGGCGAGATCCGCGCCGGCCCGGCCATCGCGCCCAAGGTCGCCGCCCAGGCGCACAGCTGCGCCACCGAGGCGGATTCGGCCACCACCACCTACGCCCTGCTCACCGACGCCGACCGCAACTGGGGCGTCTTCCGCAGCGCGTTCTCGACCTGCATGAGCCGCAACAACACCGCCCAGTACGTGGGCTCCATGACCCTGTGGATCGACCAGGCCTGCAACTGGTAGGCGGCTAGCCCGCCTTGCGTCCGGGGCCGTCAGCGGCCACGGCCGCCGTCTCGCCCATCTCGGCCACCGCCGCCAGCACGCCGTAGAGCTCGGCCGCGTCGATCGGCTTGGCCACGTGGCCGTCCATGCCGGCGGCCAGGTAGGCCTCCACCTGATGCGGCATGGCGTTGGCGGTCAGCGCCACGATCGGCGTGCGCGGCCGGCCGGTCTCGGCCTCCCGGTCGCGGATCGCCCGCGTCGCCGTTGGCCCGTCCATCACCGGCATCTGCACATCCATCAGGATCAGGTCGAAGCCGCCGGCCTCCCAGGCCGCCAGCGCTTCGCCGCCATGCGCCACGATCACCGGCTCGGCGCCGACCTGGGCCAGCAGGGTCTTCAGCACCAGCTGGTTCACCGCATTGTCCTCGGCCGCCAGGATCCTCAGCCGCGCCCCGTCCAGCGCCCCGCCGGCGTCGGCCGCCGTGGGCTTCGGGGGCGCCGCCTCGCCGGCCCGCGGCAGCGGCAGCCGCACGGTGAACCGCGCGCCCTCGCCGGGCGTGCTCTCCGCCGAGATGTCGCCGCCCATCAGCCGGGCGAGTTCGCGGGAGATCGACAGCCCGAGCCCCGTTCCCCCGTGCCTGCGCGTCGTCGAGGCGTCGGCCTGCTCGAACTTGCCGAACAGCCGCTCCAGCTGCGCCGGCGCGATGCCGATGCCGGTGTCGGCGATCTCCAGGCTCAGCACGCCCTCGCTGCGCCGCGCGATCACCCCGATCTCGCCGGCCTCGGTGAACTTCACGGCGTTGGACAGCAGGTTGTAGAGGATCTGCCGCAGCCGGGTCGGATCGCCGCGATAGCGCCCCGCGGCGCCCGGATAGAACTCCAGGCGGAACGACAGTCCCTTCTCCGCCGCCACCGCCGAGAACGCCTGGCAGGCGCCGCGCGCCACCGCATCCAGGTCGAAAGCGATGTCCTCCAGCTGCAGCTTGCCGGCCTCCACCTTCGACAGGTCCAGCACGTCGTTGAGGATGGCCAACAGGGCCTCGCCGGATTCGCGCACCACCTCGATGCGCCGCCGCTGGGTCTCCGGCAGCTCCGGGTCGCGGGCCATGACCTGGGCCATGCCCAGCACGCCGTTCAGCGGCGTGCGGATCTCGTGGCTCATGGTCGCCAGGAAGGCGCTCTTGGCCTGGCTCGCCGCCTCCGCCTCCTCCTTGGCCGTGACCATGGCCGCCATGGCCGCCTGGGCGCGCTCCTTCTCCGCCGTCAGCGCCCGCGTGGTCTCCGCCAGGCGCTTGAAGCTCGAGGAGCTGACGTAGAAGCTCACCACCGCGTGGGCGGCGACGAGGGTCATGGACAGGCCGACCAGCCACTGGTCCATGCCGTGGTAGTGCGGCCAGATCAGCACCGCCAGCGGCGACAGCACCGCTGCGGAGGCCGGGATCATCGAGCCGGGGGAGCGGCTGTGGTGCGCCTCGACGTACAACAGGTGGCCGGCGAAGAACCCGGCCGCCGCCACGTCGGAGGCCGGCGTCCGCGCCAGCCACAGGATCGATCCGGCGGAGCTCCAGACGCTCACCGCCAGGGCGTAGATCCAGAACACCAGCCAGGCTTCGCGCCGCCCGACCGGCCCGCGGATCATCGGCCGGGTCGAGAAGGTCAGCGGCGCTTCCACGGCGAAGGCCGCCAGCGACCAGGCCGCCGCCACCCTCCAGCCCGCCACGTGGCCGAGCAGCACCCCCAGCACCGCCGCGATGGCCAGCCTGACCGGCCAGAGCCGATAGGTCTGCGCGCCGGCGCTGACGAAGCGCTCGTCGAACCAGCTGGCGAACATCTGGCGCCGGACTCCCCTGACAGCCGCACAGCTTAGCCGGGCTAGCCGAACGGGTGATTAACGTTACAGCAATTGAGTTTAGCGCCGCCGCTCGGCGCCGCGGCTGACCTCGCCCAGGATGTCGGCCAGCTCCTGGGCCACCTCGCGCGGCAGCTCGCCGCCGCCGCCGCCCTCGCGGAAGAACTTCAGCCCGCTCAGCGTGCCGGCGATCTGGCCGAAGGTGTCCGGCTCCGCCACCGCCACCCGGGCCAGCAAGGCCCGGATCAGCAGGTCGTGGGCCATCAGGGTGCGCTGCGCGTCGTCGAGCCGGGCCTCCAGCGCCAGGATGCGGGTCGCGTCGTCCGTGGTCATGGCCATCCTGCCGCTCCGTGCCGGGGCGTCGATTGTAGCGCGCCACGCGGCCACGTCAGCGCCCGCTTGAAGACGTTCCGGAGTCGGCGCACCGTCTGGCGGCTAGGTGAGGACCTAGCGAGGGAGGTGTCCAAATGAATCCGAAGATGATCGCGCTGGCCGTGTTCGCCAGCCTTGCCCTGTCCGTCGGGACGGCCGCTGCCCAGATGCAGCCGATCCCCAACCCGCCGGAAAAGCCCAAGATGGCGGCCAAGCATCACAAGGCTGCGAAGCACCACGCCATGAAGGCGGCCAAGGCTGAAGCCAAGGAAGAGGCCAAGGAAGAAAAGGCCGAGGCCGCTCCGAAGAAATAGCATTCGGGCCAACGCGACGGGGCCGGCGCGTCCGGCCCCGTTTTCGCGCCGCAAGTCCGGGTCGGGAACCCGGCCCACAGTCGCGCTTTCTCCACTCTGCGGCGACGCTTCCGATTGGTCGCGCGAAGCTCCGGCGCCGCGAGCCCCGGTCCCTGCGGCAGGCATGCGGGACCGGGGCCCCCTTGCCGCTATTTGGTCAGCGCCTCGGTCCGTACGGCGTAGAGGCGGCAGGCGTCCGGCAGGCCCTGCATCGCCGACCCGCGGATGGTCTTGCGGAAGCCCAGCAGGACCCGCAGCTCGCAGACGTGCGGGACGCCGTCGACCACCAGGGTGCGGCGCCAGATATAGTTGGTCACGCCGTCCAGCTCGACCTGCTCGGCCCACGGCCCATAGAGCGCCACCGCCGCGTCCAGCTCCTGGCCGGCCAGGCGCGACGGCCCGTTCGCGGCGCTGGCGCAGGCGCAAAGCGCGATCGACAGGGCCGGGGTGAGCCAGGGTCTCATGGGCGATCTATGCCACGACCTGCGGCCCGCGCCCAAGCTCGCCCCCGACCCTGGCCGCACCCGCGCCCGGCCACCCGCAACTGGCCCGCGCATTTAGGGAAATGCTAACAGGCGTTGAGTTAACTGCCCCGGCCATGCAGCTCCGCGACGCACGCCTTCTTGTGGTGGACGACCACCAACCGATGCGGGAGATTCTCAAGTCCCTGCTGTTCGGCCTCGGCGCACGCCAGGTCGCCGAGGCGCGCGACGCCGTCCAGGCGTTCGACATGCTCCGTTACTCGGCCTTCGACATCCTGCTCACCGACTACGACATGGCCGGCGAGACCGGGGTGCAGCTGTCGAGCAAGCTGCGTCGCGCCCAGGGCAACCTGAATCGCCGCATACCCATCGTCATGGTCACCGGCCGCGCCGAGGGCCCGGTCATCCTGGCCGCCCGCGACGCCGGCGTGGACGAATACCTGGTCAAGCCCCTGACCACCGTCTCCCTGACCCAGAAGATCGACGCAGCGTTGAACCGCCGCCGCGCCTTCATCGAAACCGAGACCTATATCGGCCCCGACCGCCGCCGCCGCGCGTTGGAATTCGCCGGCCCGGATCGGAGGCAAGGCGCCGCACCACTCGTCGCCCTCAAGGCGTAGCACCACACTACCGCCGCGAGCCGAGCCCATAATGGGTCGCGATCCGGTTGCGGGCCGCCTACCTACGCGCGCAGGGTTACCGCGCCGGTTGTGAGAAGTGGCCGGCTCGGTAAGCGGTGAGAGCTAGAAATCCTCCGCAGTCAGCCACGCCCCCAGCGGGGGCTGACCGCCGGCCGGGGGCGTAATCCCTGGTCTTTCCTCAGGGCAAGACCTAACCCATCCAGCCCAACGGCTCGCGGATGGCCCGTCGCGCCGGCCGCGCCTCGACCGCGCCCCGCCGGTTCGCGGCGAACTCCCCAAACGCATCCGCACCATGGCTCGCCTCGTCGTGCAGCGGCCCGCCGTAGCTGCGCGTCGAGCGGCTCCAGCGCTTGCGATAGGCGCGCAACCGTTCCAGTCCGCCATGGCACCGCTCGGCGTCGAACCAGCACAGCGGGATCATCAGCCGCGCGGCGTTGATCCGCTCCTCCGGGTCCATCGCCGCCCCCACGGAGATCGGGCCGACCCCCAGAGAGCCCAGGGTCTCGAACCGCGACCGCCCCGCCGCCCCCAGCTCGCGCACCATCACGTCGTGCGGCAGGTGGTGGGTCCCGAACACATAGGGCTTGGCCGCGATCCCATCGCGCACCACCGCCTGCAGGCCTTCGCCGCGGGTCTCGAAATAGTCGATCACCCGCACCTCGCGCCCCACCTGCTGGAAGAACCAGATGGCCGTGTAGTCGTCGATGCCCAGGTCCCAGGCGGTGTCGACCTTCAGGGCCGGGTCGTACGGCGCGCGCCCGATCCGCCCGGCCCGCTCCGCCTCGCCCAGCAGCGACGCGTAATAGGCGCCCGGCGCCGCGGAATCGAAGTCCACCAGATATTCCGACGCGAACCGCGCCTGGCCCTCCTCCTCCGACCCCATCTCGGCGATCAGCTCGGCCCGCTCCCGCGCCAGCTGCTCGGGGCTGAAGACGTCGGTCTCCGTCGCCGGCGACTTGAGCGTGAACCACTCCGGATCCCGCGCCCGGGACTCAAAGGCCCGCGTCGCATGCCCCCGCCCGCGCGGCGTCCACAGGAACAGCGCCCAGCCGCCGTTCTCCGCCAGGATCGGCCGGATGAAGCTCCAGGCGTCGGGCTTGGCCAGCGCCCACTCCGAGAACACCACCCCCACAGGCGGCGAGCCCATCAGCGAGTTGTAGTTGTCGGAGCCCACCACCTGCCAGGTCGACCCGCCCTTGAAGTGGATCATCATCTCGGCGTCGCGGGTCCGCGTCCGGGTCTTCAGCGGGAACGCCTCGTTGATCCGCTTCTTGCCGGTGTGCGGGTTGACCGCGTCCCAGATCGCCTTACGACCCTGGCTCGCCTCCGGCAGCAGGTGCCAATAGGTCCCCGCCTGCTTGGCCACGCAGGTGGCGGCCCAGTGCAGCGCCACCTCGTCCTTGCCCCAACGACGGTGCGCCACCAGGTCGGCCCGGAGCCCACCCTTCTCCAGGTAGAACCACAGTGGCTTCTGGTAGTCGCGCGGATCCCAGCGGAACGGCGCGATCGACAGGGTCTCGCTCAAGGCTCCCCCTCTTCGGCCCGCGCCTTCTCCTCATCGGTGACGTCGGAATAGCGCTTGACGATCACCGTCATGCCGCCGGCCTCGACCGCCTCGCCCGCGCCCAGCTTCGGCCGCCCGTGGCCGCGGTCCAACACTTCGCGCGCCGCCGCCAGCCGGATCGTCGCCGGCGCCTTTTCGTCCAGCATCAGCTTGGCCAGCGTCTCAAGCGCCACGCCGCCCTGCTTCTGCGCTTGCTTCCGAAGCCGGGATTCCGGTGTGGCTTTTCGCGCGCGCGTCGACGCGCCCCCGCGGCTGGCAGGCATGTTCGATCTCCGTCTTGTGAAAGTGTGGCCGCACCAGTTTGGGGCCGCGTCGCTATGTCGGATGGAACAAGCGTGGCTGAACGTCGTTCAGTGTTCGACGGCTGACCGCACGAGCCCCACTCCAGTCACCGTCCCGGACGTCCGAAGCCCCCGGTCAGAAGGCCGGGGGCTTTTCAATTTGCTCAGAATCCAAATCGGCTATCTTCGCTGGATTCCTCGCCCAAGGTGGTCTGGGAGTCGAGGGGCGCGGCCAGGTCGATGGCGGACGACTATTACGAGCGATTGGTCCGGATCATGACCGATCACAAGTGCTCGCGGATTCCCGGCGGGAAGGGCAGCCACGAGAAATGGAGCAGCCCGATCAATGGCCACACGGTCACCGTGCCACGCTCAAAGAGCCGTCACACGGCCAATGAAGTGCTCAAGCAACTGGGCATCGGGAAGAAATTCTAGGCGACCGCGAATTCGCGCCGGCCCTCAAAGCGAAAATCCACCGCGACGCTCTCGTTGTGCAGGTCTTCGTTCGCTGCGAGCATCTCGGGCGCGAGCTCGTTCATGAGCTGCTCGAACTCTTGCAGCGTATCGGCCTCAATGACCAAGCCGGGGATATCGCTCTCCGACACCCAGACCGAAGCCTCGGCGTCCCAGGTGGCCCGAACATAGTAGGCTTGTTTCATACGAGCCTGTGTCCCGTCTCGTTGGGCGCCCCACAGGGGCTATCAACAACTACTTATAGTGCGTTGACATCAGGTCAACACGATGACGAACGCACTTCGGTGTTCACGGCGCCCTGCGAAGGGGCTCGAACCGTCGGCTGACGACGCCTTTCCTCACGTCGACTGCGTGGTGTCCGGCAGGCCCAGGATGCGCTTGGAGATGATGTTGTTCTGGATCTCCGACGATCCGCCGTAGATCGACATCGCCTTGCCGAACAGCCAGCCGCGCACCGCCTCGATCTCCTCGGGCGAGAAGTCCGCGCCCTCCCAGCCGAGCCCCTGGGCGCCCATGATCTCCAGCGTCAGCTCAGCCCGGGTCTGGGCGACGTGGGTCGCGGAGTTCTTCAAGACCGAGGCCGCGCTGCCGGGATTGTTGGAGTTCTTGGCCTCCGCCGCCGCCCGCGCCAGCGTCAGGTTGTGCACGCGTGAGTCCATCAGGTGCCGCGTCAGCCGGGTGCGCAGGTCCGGATCGGCGATCCGCCCGGCGTCGTCGACCTCGACATATTTCTTGGCCACGTCCTGCAGCGCCACCTGCCGGCCGCCGAACGCCGCGCCGGTCTGGCTCGCCCGCTCGTGCTGCAGCAGGCGCTTGCCCACGGTCCAGCCCTGGTTCAGCTGGCCGAGCAGCGCGTCCTTGGGCGCCACGGCGTCGGTGAAGAAGGTCTCGCAGAACGGCGAGTCCCCGGCGATCAGCGCGATCGGCCGCGTCTCGACGCCCTTCTGCTTCATGTCGAGCAGGATGAAGCTGATCCCCTCGTGCTTCTTGGCCGACGGATCGGTCCGCACCAGGCAGCCGCACCACTCGGAATACTGGGCTCCGCTCGTCCAGATCTTCGAGCCGTTGATCAGGAAGTGGTCGCCCTTGTCCTCGCACTTGGTCTGCAGCGAGGCGAGGTCGGAGCCGGCGTTCGGCTCCGAATAGCCCACGCACCAGCGCACCTCGCCCTTCACGATGGGCGGGATGTGCGTCTTCTTCTGATCCTCGGTGCCGTAGTCCAGGATGGTCGGCCCGATCATGGTGATGCCCATGCCGAAGGTCAGCGGATTGAACGCGCCGGCCTTGGCCATCTCCTGGCCGAGCACGCGGGCCTGCGGCACGGAAAGCCCGCCGCCGCCGTATTCCGTGGGCCAGGTGGGCGTCGCCCAGCCCTTGTCGCCGATCGCCTTCTTCCAGGCCTGGTAGTCGGGATCGGTCGGGCCCGTCCCCTCGGCGTTGGCCATCGCCGCCTTGCCCTTCAGCGAGGCCGGGAAGTTGGCCTTCAGCCAGGCCGCCGCCTCGACGCGGAAGGCCTCGAGCTCGGTGTCGCCGCCGAAATCCGCCATGGCCTGTTCCTCCGGGAAGTCTTGTCTTCCCCTCAGTCTAGGCTCCGGCGCGGCCCCCGCAAGCGTGACCCAAGGTCAGGGCTCCGATGCGCTCTTCGCCCGCCCCGCGAGCGCGCCATTGGCGAGCAGCCGCCCTTGGGAATCGAGCCGGAAGGTGAAGCCCGCCTTGCATCCCTTGATGGGGATCACCGGTAGGATCGTAAGGCGCACACCATCCTTGGCCGCACGGAAGGTCCCGCCGCCGGCCGTGCCGAAGACTTCGCGGTTCTTCACCCACAACGTGCCCCCGACGACCTTGCCGCCCTCACCAAGGAAGGCGCCGTACACCACGCCCCATAACATCCACGGGCCACGATCTGCCGGGTCCTCGTAATCCGTGACTTTGGTGATCAAGATCGTAGAATTCGGGCCTTCTTTGGACTCTGAGCCAGCCACCGCAGAGAGTTCCTGGATCGATAGCCGATCATTCGGGACATACTTGAAGACACCGACGCAGTCGGCGGCTGCGGCTGCCGAAGTCTGAGCCATCAGAGCAATGGCCGCAGTGACGATCCCAATTCGAAGTTGACCCATCGCTCGCCCCACGTTTCGGATACAAGAGTCTATGCGAACATTCCGCGAACTCAAGCCCTACTTTCGACCCGCGATATGGAGGTGTCCGCTGTGCGTGGCCGAGAGCGCCGGACGCCGAAATAGCGCATGTTGGCCAACCTTGTTGTCCAAGAGGTAGCTCGGGCCGAAATCCTCCGCGATGTTCGCTTGAGCGGAATAGATGTCCTGGAGCGCACGGTTAGGGTTTGTCGGCGAGACGGGCGAGCCATTTACATGATCGATGTCGATCGCGCGCTGATGGTAGTGGAGGCTGTCGTGGCGATCATCGTGGACATGTTGGCCGCCCGTCGTGCTGCTGACGTTCATTGAGTTTGACCCGGACTGGAGGAATCCGGCCGCGATCATGCGGGCAGTATCGGTCGTTAGCGGATGATAAGTGCTTGGTCCGCCACGCACGTTGTTCACGAAGCTGATCGTCGGCCCCGGATCGACCGGCTGGCCCGCCGCCAAGCTGTGTACGCCGTCTCGCAGCTGATCGAAGCTGATCCGTCGCCCGAGGTTCGCGGCCGGGTGCGGGTCGATGTACGAGTGGGTCGGGTCTCCCGGCGCGTAGGTCGTCATGAATGGGATCTGGCTCGGTTGGCTCAGGTCGGCATAGTAGCCGCCGGGCTGTGGCTGGATCGGCGCGGGAGCGGCTCGCGGTGCCGGCGGCGCCGGCAGCATTCCGCGCAGCGGCAGGTCGGGAGCCTTGGGCTTCGCCTCGGCGGCCCTCTGGCCCATCAGCTGATCCATCTGAGACTGCACGCCGGCCTTGAACCGGTCGATGCCTTGCTCGGCGTCCGAGACCATTCGCCGGGCGCCTTCGCCTGCCTGCGCGATCTGCCTGGTTGTGGCGTCATAGGCCTGGCGGGCCCTGGCCTCGGCTTTCCGGCGCAGATCGTCCATTCCCTGCGGGCTCATCCCGAACCGGGCCGCCCAGAAGCCGTCTTCGTCGTCATCGAACATCTCGTCTGCCTTTTGCGATTGCGGAGAGCGCCGCTTGACCTGCGCCGTCTCGGCGGGCCTCAATTGCGGCTCATGAAGCCGGCCAGCGAGACCGGCGGGGATTGGGGAACGTCCATGTCATTCTGGAACATCGTCGCGGGCCTTGGCCTGACCGCCGCCCTCGTGGTTTCAGCCGACGCCGCCCAGGCGGCCGACACCGTCAAGGTCGCGCAAGGGATGCTGCACGGCGCGACGGCCGGCCAGGTCACCGCCTTCAAGGGCCTGCCCTTCGCCGCCCCGCCGGTGGGCGAGCTGCGCTGGCGTCCGCCCGCCGCGCCCGCCGCCTGGAAGGGCGTCCGCGAGGCCACGGGCTTCGCGCCCGCCTGCATGCAGATGTCGACGCCGCGTCCCGGCGCCCCGCCCGTCGCCCAGGCCGAGGACTGCCTCTACCTCAATGTCTGGACCCCGGCCTCCGCCAAGCCCGGCGCCAAGCTGCCGGTCATGGTCTGGATCCACGGCGGGTCGTTCACCGGGGGCGCCGGGTCCAACACGATCTACGACGGAACCCACTTCGCCGAGCGCGGCGTGATCCTGATCACCGTCAACTACCGCCTCGGCCGGCTGGGATTCTTCGCCCACCCGGCGCTCACCGCCGAGAGCCCCAAGGGCGCGCTTGGCAATTTCGGGATCATGGACAACATCGCCGCCCTGAAGTGGGTGCACGCCAACATCGCCTCCTTCGGCGGCGACCCCGCCAACGTCACCGCCTTCGGCGAGTCCGCCGGCGGCATCCTGATCAATTTCCTGATGACCGCGCCGGAGGCCAAGGGCCTGTTCGCCAAGGCCATCTCCGAGTCCGGCTTCGGCCGCTCGGCCGGCGCGCCCATCCGCGGCGACGAGGCCCGCACCGGCGAGAAGATCGGCGTCGCCTACGCCACCTCCGTCAACATCCCCGGTTCCGGCCCCGACGCCGCCAAGGCGCTCCGCGCGCTGACCGCCCAGCAGCTCTCGATCCCCGCCGGCGGCATCGGCGCGGCCGGCCAGCCCGGCCCGATGGTCGACGGCGTGGTCATCCCCGAGTCGCCACCGCAGGCCTTCGCCGAGGGCAAGGAGGCCAAGGTGCCCTACATCGCCGGCGGCAACAGCTGGGAGGCCAGCCTCTTCCCGCAGACCGCCCGCGATCCGGAAGCCACCCTCGCCCGCCTCGGTCCCGCGCGCCCCGCCATCATGGCGGCCTACGGCGGCGACCCGGCCGGCGTCGCCCAGGATCTCACCACCGACACCGCCGTCATCGAGCCCGACCGCTACCTCGCCGGCCTGCATGCCAGGAACGGCCAGAAGGCCTGGACCTACTTCTTCTCCTATGTCCCGGCCGCCCAGCGCGCCGCGGTGCGTGGAACCGCCCACGGCGGCGAGATCGTCTACGTCTTCAACAACCTGCGCGACGAGCCGACGACCTTCGCCGGCCGCACCCTGCCGGCCGCCACGCCCGACGACCACAAGGTCTCCGACGCCGCCACCGCCTACTGGGTCGCCTTCGCCAAGCGCTCCGACCCGGACAGCGCCGGCGGCGTGGCCTGGCCCCAGGCCGAGCCCGGCGACAACGTCCTGGAGTTCGGCGCCGACGGCGTCCACGCCCACCCGGCCTTCCACAAGCAGACCTTGGACATCGCCGAGAAGATCGCCGCCGCCCAGACCGGGCGCTGACCAAAGAACCTCCCCCGCGACGGCGGGGGAGGGGGACCACAACGTGGTGGAGGGGGCGCTGCCGGCGCACCGAGTCTTTCGCACGGCCCCAACGCCCCCTCCGTCGCGTTCGCGACACCTCCCCCGCCAGCGGGGGAGGAGCTGATCTCCCGACAGGATCGCCGCCCATGCCCCACCAATCCCGCGCCATCGAATACGCCGCCGACGGCGCCCACCTGATCGGCTTGATGTGCGTGCCAGACGGCGGCGGCTGCGGCCCCGCCGTGCTGGTCAGCCACGAGGGCCCGGGCCTCACCGACCACGCCCGCGACCGCGCGCGGCGCCTGGCCGATCTCGGCTATGTCGCCTTCGCCCTCGACTATCATGGCGCTGGCAAGCCCCTGCCGCTGGCCGAAGCCCAGCCGCGCATCCGCGCCTGGGTCGCCGACCCCACCGGCATCCGCGCCCGCGCCCGGGCCGGCCTCGACCTGCTGCTGGCCGAGCCCAGCGTCGACCCCGCGCGCGTCGCCGCCATCGGCTTCTGCTTCGGCGGGACCACCTCGCTGGAGCTCGCCCGCACAGGCGCCGACCTCGCGGCCGTCGTCGGCTTCCACCCCGGCCTCAACACCACGCGCCAGGCGGAAAACAACAACATCAAGGGCAAGGTGCTGATGCTGGTGGGCACGGCCGATCCCGTCGTCCCGCCCGACCTACGCCTCGCCTTCGAGCAGCACATGAGCGAGGCCGGCGTCGACTGGCGGATGATCCTCTACGGCGGCGTCGGCCACTCCTTCACCAACCCCGGCGTCGACGCCTTCAACCTGCCCGGCTACGCCTACCACGCCGAGACCGACCGCCGGTCCTGGCGCGCCATGCTCGACCTCTTCGCCGAGACCATCGGCGTGCCCTGAACGAGGTTGACGTTCCCCCTCCGTTCTGCACAAGCTCAGCCATGCGCCTGCTGAGCCTCGCCCTCGCCTTCGTCCTCCTCGCCGCCTGGCCCGCGACCGCCAAGACGCCGCTGCCGACGTTTGCCAAGTACGCAGACTACGCCACGGTCAGGACGCAGCTCCTTCAGCGCGGCTACACCCCGGTTCACGTTGCGAAACAGGACGTTGAGGACTGCCAGGAGCACAAAACTGAGTGCCGCCTATTTCCGGAATTGTGGCGATGCTCCTACGCAATGGGCCAGCCCTGCGAATACGTCTGGCGCTCGCGCGCCCGGCATTTCATCGTCCTCTCCGCGATTGCGGGCGATAGCCCAAACGCGTTCATCCTCGATGTTCCGACTCGCGCTCCGACAGCGAAAGAGCTCTCGGACATCCTCAAACCACAGCATTCCGACTTGCCGAAATTCAAGCGCCACACGCCCTACGGCGAGGTCCGGCGACAACTGCTCAACCTTGGCTTCAAACCGATCATGCTGGCCGAGCCTCTGTCGCCGGAGTGCAGCCCCTATGGCGACCGTTGCACACGATGGCCGGAGTTGGAGAGCTGCTCAGGCACAGGGATCGGCTACTGCAAGTTCGGCTTCCGCGCGCCCAGCGGCCGCTGGGTGGCCCTCCTCACCGTCGGCGATGAACCCGGCTTCTACCGGATTTGGTACGCTGGCCGCGGAGATGTCGGCGAATTCAGGCGCCAGATGATCGAGCGCCAGACCTATCGTCCGTACGACTGAGCTCGGTCTGCGCGGCACGCCTGATCCACCGCCGTGCGCAAGTCGTCCGATTGCAAACGCACGGGTTGTCCATAGTGCGACCCGCCCTCCGGACTTTCCACGGATGCCCACTCGCGGGAAAAACCATGGTGGATATCGGAGAAGGGCAGCGCGCCCGCGCAATAGCTGTCGTAGCCGCGCCGGCGCATCAAGTCGCGAGCGACCCGATCCTGCATGTCTGGCGTGAACAGTTCCTGCCCTGTGAGACCGTATTTGCGGCGGGTTTCGAGCATCTTATCGCGCTGAATTTGATAGCGACCTATCGCGTTTGACTGATGCGCGTTGTGCATGGCGACTTGGTGCGCATCGACCTCATCAAGCGTCATGGTGGTCAACTTCTTCGGAAGCGGCGGGCCTCCATCACCGTAGTTGTAGGGCTGGTCGTAGCCCTGCGGATCGCCATGCGCCGACGCATCCGGAACTTCCGCAGCCCCGATCTTGTCCAACAGCATCTTCGCGCCGGGTCCCACCGGCGGTAACGGCCGCGGCACCTTCGCCGCCGCATCCTCCCCCGCAGCATTGGCATCCGCCGCCCCGCCGTTCTGCGCTTCCCACTGCGCGCGCTCGTCGTCGGTCATCCCGACCGGCGAGAGGTTGCGCCAGGCCTGGTAAGCGTCGCCCGCCTTGGCCTGGCGGATGTCCTCGGGGCTGCGGCGGTACCAGGCGCCGGTGTCGAACGCCGGGTCGTCGAAGTTCGGGGCGAATTCGTTGGGCATGAGGGTCTCCGGACAAGCCGGCGCACGCCCGCGCCCCGCGAGGGTCGCGCGCTGCGTCGTACTTGCGATGTTCAGGGAAGGTCCGCGCTCAGGGCGCAGCTTTTGACGATGCCCGAATGTTACCGAAAACGCGCGCGGCTGTCAAGAACAAAATAAGAACTATTCCGCCGCCGCCTGGGCCGTCGCCTCGACCCGCGGCAGCTTGGCGGTCATGGCGCAGACCAGGCCGTCGGGCCGATAGTCCACGACGACCGTGCCGTTCAGCTCCGCCGCCAGCCCGCGTTCCAGCAGCCGCGAGCCGAAGCCCTTGCGGGACGGCGGCGTCACCTTCGGCCCTTGGGCCTCGCGCCAGGTGAGCGCCAACTCGATCCCATCGTCGCCGTCGCGCTTCACCGACCACGCCAGGCTCACGCGACCCGCCGCCACGCTCAGCGCCCCGTACTTGGCCGCATTGGTCGCCAGCTCGTGCAGCGCCATGGCCAGCGCCAGCGCCGCCTGCGGCTCCAGCCAGACCGAGGGCCCGCTGACCTTGAACCGCCCGCCGCCGGCGTCGAACGGCTGGATCGCGCCGTCGACGATGTCGCGCAGCTCCGCGCCTTCCCAGCGCCGCGCGGTCAGCACGTCGTGCGCCCGGGAGAGCGCCATCAGCCGTTCGGTGAACGCCCCATAGCTCTGCCTCGGATCGTCGGCCGACCGCTGGGTCTGGGCGGCGATCGACTGCACGGTGGCCAGGGTGTTCTTCACCCGGTGGTTCAGCTCGTTGATCAACAGCCGCTGGTGCGCCTCGGCCCGCGTCCGTTCGGCGATCTCCCGCTGGGCGGCCTCATAGAGTTCCTTGTTCTCCACGGCGATGGCGAGCAGTCGCTGCTCGCGCTGGGCGATCTGGTCCTTGCCGCGCCGCTCGTCGGCCACCGCCGCCAGCACCAGCACGGTCAGGCCGCTGGCCGCCAGGAACTCCTGCGCCATCAGGATTCGCTGGCCGGCGTCGGCGGCGACCCCCGGCTGCGGCCAGATCCCGGCCATCGCCGCCCAGGTGGCGATCACCGCCACCACCGCCAGCGCCAGGCTCGCGCCCGGCACGCTGAACGCCAGCGCCGCCCAGACCAGCACCGGGAACAGCTGCCAGCTGCCCACCGGCTGCTGGGCCGGCTGCAGGAAGACGTGGACCGCCACCGCCGCCACCGCCGTCAGGCAAAGGGCGAGGTGCAGCACCCGCGTGGCCGACACCCGCCACTCGCGGCGGCGCGCGAACGCCAGCAGCAGCGGGGTGACCAGCAGGACCGCCACGAAGTAGCCGAACAGCCAGTTCTCGACCACGCCCAGCAACCGTTCGGTGGGCACGCCCGAGGCCCACACCGCCAGCACGCCGAGCGCGGAGATCGCCCCGCCCAGCAGGCCGCCCAGCAGGATCAGCCGCGCGATGTCGGTCAGCGACGCCAGGCGCCGGTCCAGCCCGCCCAGCCGGCCGATGATCAGCGCCGGGACCAGGCTGCTGGCGGCCGAGGCGGCGGCCAGGCCGATGTCCGCCCACCAGGGCTGCGGCGCGTGCATCAGCAGGGCCACGCTCAGCCGGCCCAGGAACACCGCCGGCCATAGCCGCGGGCCGCCGAGCATCAGGCCTGCGAAGGCGATCCCGGCCGCCGGCCAGATCGGCGAGCCCGCGCCGCGCGTCACCGCCCACTGCAGGCCGATCCAGACCGCCAGAGAATAGGCGACATAGAGCCCAGCCAGGACCGGCAGGTCGCGGACGGCAGGGATCAGGTCGCGGCTGCGGATGCTCGGCAAAACGGGGCGGATCCTCGAGGGGGTCGCGCACGCGCGGGGCCCTGGTCATTTGCACGCAAGATGGCGCCCCCGCCTAGTGCAGAACGCCCAAGGCCAAGCTGGGGTTGCCGGTTTTTCGCGCGGGTCCGGAACCGAAGCTCCACTGTAGCCGTTTACGCGGCCGGAGGGAGGGCGCGCATGGCCAATCATCTGCCCACTGACCGTTTCGAGGAGGAGCTCCTCGCCGCCGTGCCGTTCATGCGCGCGTTCGGGCGCACGCTCACCGGCGACACCGAGACCGCCGAGGACCTCGCCCAGGAAACCGTGCTGCAGGCCTGGCGCTGCCGCGGCCAGTTCCACGACGGCACCAATCTGCGCGCCTGGCTCTCGACCATCCTGCGCAACCGCTTCTACTCCACCCAGCGCCGCCGCAAATGGCGCGCCGAGTACGACCAGGAGATCATCGAGCGCACCCTCGTGGCCCCCGACGATCCCTCCGCCAATGTGGAGCTGGAGGACGTCCGTCGGGCGCTGGCGGTGCTGCCCGACTTCCAGCGCGAGGCCCTGATCCTCGTGGGCGCCGGCGGCATGCGCTACGAGGAGGTCGCCGAGATCATGGGCTGCCCGGTCGGCACGGTGAAGAGCCGCGTCCGCAGGGCCCGCGACGAGCTGCAGGCCATCCTGTTCGAAGGCCGCGCGGCGGAAACCGAACGCGGCGGCGGCGCGGCCCTCGACGCCCTGGTCTGGGACTTCGACAAGATCCGCGCCAAGGCGGGCGACTTCGCGGTCGCTTAGTTGAGTCCTTCTCCCCTTGCGGGAGTAAGGTGTCAGCGAAGCTGACGGAAGAGGGGTCGCGCTGGCCTCGCAGCAGCAGCGCGAAGCGCTGCATTTCCAAATCACGGAACCTACTGCGCCCGCGCCTTGGCCACGTCCTTGGGCGTCGCCCGCCCGCTCGCGCCACCGAAGTGCTCGACCACATAGTTGGCGGCCGCGGCGATCTCGGCGTCGGAATAGTCCGCCCGGAACGACGGCATGAAGGCGTGGCCCTCCGGCGCCGTCACCGACGAGCCGCGCAGCACCGTCTGGATCACGTTGATCCCCTTCGGATCGGCCACCGACGGCAGCCCGTGCAGCGCCGCCATCGGCGTCTGCTGCCCCTGGCCGTTCCAGGCGTGGCAGCTCGCGCAGGCGCCCTCGAAGACCCGCCGGCCATAGGCGTCGCCCGTGTCGCCGCTGGCCGGCCCGGTAAGCGTCGAGGCCGACAGCGACGGCGGATTGGCGTCGGCCGCCGGCCCCCGGTCGCTGGCCGGCGTCGATTTCAGATAGACCGCGATGGCCGTGAGGTCGTCCGGCGTCAGCTTGGAGAGGCTGTAGTCGATGGCCTCCTTCATCGGCCCGTTCGCCGCCCCGCGGCCGGGCGCATAGCCGGACTTCAGATAGGCCGCGATGTCGCCCGCGCCCCAGCCGCCGATGCCGTGGTGCGGGTCGGAGGTGATGTTCCACGCCGACCAGCCCTGGACGGTCTCGCCCGACAGCGCCTGGCCGGTCTTCAGGCCGTACATCAGGTTGCGCGGCGTATGGCACTCGCCGCAATGGCCGAGCGCGGTCACCAGATAGGCCCCGCGGTTCCAGTCCGCCGGCTTGGACGCATCCGGCGCGAACCCGCTGCGCGGCATGAACAGGATCTTCCAGAAGCGCACCAGCGGCCGCTGGTTGAACGGGAAGGACAGCGCGTTGGGATGGTTCGGCGCGTGGGCCGCCGGCAGGGTGTCGAGATAGGCCTTCAGCGCCAGCACGTCGCCGTCGCTCATCCGGTGGTACGAGGTGTAGGGCAGGGCCGGGTAGAGCTCCTGGCCGTCGTCGTCGACGCCCTGCTTCACCGCCCGCAGGAAGGCCGCGTCCGTCCAGCCGCCGATGCCGGTCTCCCGGTCGGGGGTGATGTTCGGCGAATAGATGGTCCCGAACGGCAGCTTGAACGCCCGGCCGCCGGCATAGAGCTGGCCGCCCTCCGTGGTGTGGCAGGCGACGCAATCGGCCGCCGTGGCGATGTACTGGCCGCGCGCGATCAGCTCCGGCGTCCGGGCCGGCGCCGCCACCGCCCTGGCCGGACCCGCCGGCCAGTAGGCGATCGCCGCCGCGACGATCACGCCGATCACCGCCAGGCTCAGGATGACGCTCAGCACCCGCCTCACGGCTCGCCCTCCGCCGCCTTCGCCGCCAGCCCTTGCGCCAGCGCCGCGGCCGCCGCCACGCCCAACGGCGCCAACACAGCGGCGCCTTGCGGCTTCGCACCCTTCTTCAGCAGGGCGCGGTCGATGGGCAGCTCGCGGATGCGCACGCCGGTGGCCGCGAAGATCGCATTGGTCAGGGCCGGCGCCGCGGCCGTGGTGCCGGTCTCGCCGATGCCGCCCGGCGGATTGGCCGTCGACATGTGGATCACGTCGATGGGCGGCGTCTCGTTGATCCGCAGCATGCGGTAGTCGTTGAAATTGCTCTGCTCGACCCGGCCGTCCTTGAGGGTGATCCCCTGCCACAGCGCCGCGGTCAGGCCGAACAGGATGCCGCCTTCCAGCTGCTGCCGCACCAGGGTCGGATTGACCGTCAGCCCGCAGTCCACGGCGGTGGTGATCTTGCGCAGCGTCACGTCGCCCTCGTCGGAGACCGCCGCCTCCACCACCGCGGCGATGTAGCTGCCGAAGCACTTCTGGACGATCACCCCGCGCCCGGTGCGCGCCGGCAGCGGCGAGCCCCAGCCGGCCGCCTGCGCCGCGCGGTCCAGCACGGCGCGGGCCCGCGGCACGTTCCTCAGCAGGTCGCGGCGATAGGCGACCGGGTCCTTGCCCACCGCGTGCGCCAGCTCGTCGACGAAGCTCTCGACCACGAAGATGTTGTGGGTTGGCCCGACGCCGCGCCACCACGAGACGACGACGCCCGCCGGCGGATGCCACTGGACGAAGTCCACCAGCATGTTCGGGAACACGCCATAGACCGGCTCGGCCGCATCTTCGACGGCGTCCGGGTCGACGCCGTTCGGCTTCATGCCCGGGGGCGCATAGCGCGCGGTCACCGAGGCGCCGGCGACCCTATGGCTCCACGACACCGGCCGCCCGTCCGCATCCAGCCCGGCCGAGATCCGGTCGAGGTACATCGGCCGATAGTTGTCGTGCTGCATGTCCTCTTCGCGGGTCCAGACCATCTTGACCGGATAGGGACACTGCTTGGCGATGGCGCAGGCCTGCTCGATGTAGTCGGTCTCCAGCTTCCGCCCGAAGCCGCCGCCGATCAGCTGGTTGTGGATGATCACCTTCTCCGGCGCGACACCCAGCACCTTGGCCGCGAAGGCCTGCGCCCGGCTCGGCACCTGGGTGCCGGCCCAGATCTCCGCCCCGCCGCCGGTCACGTGCACCACCGCGGCCTGCGGTTCCATCGGCGCGTGGCAGAGGAACGGCTGGCGATAGACCGCCTCGACCTGCTTCTTCGCGCCCTTGTAGGCGCCGGCCACGTCGCCCTGCTGCACGGCCACCGCGCCCGGCCCGGCCTGCGCCACGCGGGCCATGTCGGCCCACAGCGCCGGGCTCCCCAGCTTGGCGTTGGCGCCCGGGTTCCAGCTGATCCTGCAGGCGTCGAGCCCCTGTTTGGCCGCCCAGAAGTGCTCGCCGATCACCGCCACGGCGTTGGGCAGCCGCACCGTCTGCAGCACGCCCGGGATCGCCTTGGCGGCGCTGTCGTCGACGCCGGCCAGCGTCCCGCCCAGCACCGGGCAGTTGGCCACCACCGCGAACTTCATGCCCGGGACCATGATGTCGATGCCGTACATCGCCGTCCCGTTGACCTTGGCCGGCGTGTCGATCCGCGGCGCCGGCTTGCCGATCAGCTTGAACTGGCTGGGATCCTTCAGCGCCACCTGCTGCGGCTTGGGGATCCTCGAGGCGGCGTTCACCAGCTGGCCGTAGGTTGCGAAGCGGCCCGACGCCAGGTGGAGCACCTGCGCCCGCTCGGCGTGGCACTCCGCCGGGTTCACGCCCCAGCCCTGGGCCGCGGCCTGGATCAGCATGACCCGCGCCGCCGCCCCCGCCTTGCGCAGCGGCTCCCAGGCGCCCCGGATGGAGGTCGAACCGCCCGTCCCCTGGAACTGCAGCAGCGGCTGCTTGTAGAGCGCCTCGTCCGGCGGGGCCGGAACCACCGCCACCTGGTCGAGGCCGACCTCCAGCTCCTCGGCGATCAGCATGCATTCGCCGGTGTAGATGCCCTGCCCCATCTCCACGTTGGGGATGATCAGGGTGACCTGGTTCTGCGGGCTGATGCGGATGAAGGCGTCGGGCTTGAAGCCCACGAAGCCCGCCCCCGCCACGTCGGCGACGTCCTTGTTCGACACCGGCTGGGCGCCGGCGTTGTTCACCCGCTGGTCGGTGGAGCGCGCATGGGCCTTTACTGCGGCGAAGGCGAAGCCCAGCACCAGCCCGCCGCCCAGCAGCACCTTGCGCCGGTCGGCCACCACCTCGACCCCGGCCGTGCCAATCAGCGGCGGCGGCGCTCGCAGGGTCATGACTTGGCCGCCCGCTTGATCGCCTCGCGGATGCGCGGATAGGTGCCGCAGCGGCAGATGTTGCCGGCCATGGCGATGTCGATGTCGGCGTCCGTCGGGCTGGGCGTCCGGGCCAGCAGGGCCGCGGCGCTCATCACCTGGCCGGACTGGCAGTAGCCGCACTGCACGACTTCCAGCTCCAGCCAGGCCTTCTGGGTCTTGGCCCCGGCCGGCGTCTGGCCGACCGCCTCGACGGTCGTCACCGCCGCATTGCCGACCGCCGAAACCGGCAGCACGCAGGACCGCACCGGCCGGCCGTCCACGTGCACCGTGCAGGCTCCGCACTGGGCGATGCCGCAGCCGTACTTGGTGCCGGTCAGGCCCAGCACGTCGCGCAGCACCCACAGCAGCGGCATGTCCGGGGGGACCTCCGCCTGCCGCATCTGGCCGTTGACGTTCAGCACGATCGCCACCACGCCGCGCTCTCCTTGTCCTCGTCAGAGCCTATGCTTCAATTCGCCGCAGGGCGACTCGGTTTTCGGCCCAAACTGCGCACTTCAGAAGATGGGCGGCCGGGGCGGCAGGGGTTACTCCGCCAGCCCCGTCTCCTCCGGCTTGCGGCCTTCCTTCTCCGCCTGCCGCGCGCCCGCCAGGATGTCCGGCAGGGCGTAGTTGCCCTCGTGGCAGGCGTATTCGTAGACCGGCCCCTTGGTGGCGTTCAGCGGCATCTCGGCCTTCCAGGTCTGGCTGAAGATCTGCGGATCGGCCACCTCGAACCGGTAGAGGATCTGGGTCGGCGACACGCGCGTGAACCGCTCGGTGACCTTGGCGTCCTTCGACAGGTACATGGTCGCGCCGAAGTAGGGCCGCAGAGACTCCCCCGGATTGAAGTTGGTGGTCTCGACCACCAGCGTGTCGCCGTCCCAGTGGCCGATCGAGTCGCCCATCCACGGCCGGATCGTCGGCGGCAGGTGCCCGGCGGCGTTCAGGCGCACGGTGCGCACGTCATGGTTCATCTCCACCACGATGGCCACGGCGTCCGGCGACTGCACGATCTGGTAGTTGTTGTTGTACAGCACGTTCAGCATCGGGGGCCCGGCCGACGATCCGAACCCCAGCACGCAGCGCTCGCCCAGCGGCCGGATCTCCGGCCCGCCGAAGTCGGTCCGCGCCTGGCGCAGCACCCGCTCGAACACCTTCCGGCCGGCCACGCTGTAGGGCAGCTTGCCGTCCGCCGGATCGGTCAGCCACGAGGTCCTGACCTCGCCGTTCAGCCGCCCCAGGGTGGTGCCCGGATCGGTCCAGCTGGCGTTGTAGCCGCCGGGATCGTTGGCCACCGGCGGGGCGCCTTCCTTGGGATCGGTCGGCCGGTCGGCGCTGGCCCGCATCCGCGCGCGGGCCGCCTCCACCGCCTTCGCCTGGGCTTCGGTGATGGTCAGGCTCTTGAACATCGCCGGCCGCTCGAGGCTGGTCAGCGAGCCGTTGGTCCACACCCCCTGCAGGTCCGGCTGGCCGAAGCTGTTGCGCGGCGCGTGGTAGTCCGCCGCCTGCGCCCCCGTCGCCAGCAGCAGCGCCGCCGCCGCCAGTCCCACCGTTAGCTTCATCGTCCGGCCTCCCTGATCCCCTGCGGTTCTGCGACCGCCTCTTGCCGCCACGGTAGCCTCACGCCAGGGCAGCGTCGACCGGCTCTTGCCTCGCCAGCCCCTGCCGCTCAGGGTGTCGGCAACCCAAAAAAGACCACGCGAGGGAGACCGCCCATGGCCATCGATTTCGAGATCCCCAAGGAGGCCCAGGCCATCCGCGAGCGGGTCCGCCAGTGGGTGAAGGACGAGTGCATCCCGGCCGAAGAGCGGATCAAGGACAAGGCGAGCTACAAGGCCGTCCTCGACGAGCTGCGCGGCAAGGCCCGCGCCCAGGGCCTGTGGCTGCCCTTCGTGCCCACCGAGTTCGGCGGCATGGGCCTGGGCCCGCTGGCCAATGCGCTGGTGCAGATGGAGCTGGGCGCCAGCCACCTGGGCGCGCTCTCCATGAACAGCCAGGGGCCCGATGACGCCACCATCCTGACCCTCTTGGCCCACGGCACCGACTACCAGAAGGAGAAGTTCCTCAAGCCGCTGCTGAACGGCGAGAAGCGCGTCTGCTATTCGATGACCGAGAAGGCCTCCGGCGCCGACGCCACCGGCATGCAGACCCGCGCCGAGAAGAAGGGCAACGAGACCTACGTCCTGAACGGCGAGAAGTGGTTCTCCTCCGCCGCCAGCGCCGCCGATCTCGCCCTGGTCATGGCCATGACCGACCCCGACGCGCCGCGCCACCAGCGCTACTCGACCTTCATCGTCGAGCTGCCCAATCCCGGCTACCGCATCAAGCGCGACATCCAGACCATGGCCGTCGAGGGCCCGCTGTCGCACATCATGGGCGGCGGCCACGCCGAGATCGAGATCAAGGACCTGGAGGTGCCGGCCGAGAACCTGCTGGGCGGCGAGGGCAAGGGCTTCGACATGGGCCAGCACCGCCTGGCTTACGGGCGCCTGCGCCACGGCATGCACAACATCGCGCTGGCCCAGCGGGCCCTCGACATGGCCGCCGAGCGGGTCACCAACCGCAAGACCTTCGGCCAGCTGCTGTCCGACCGCCAGGCCGTCCAGTTCATGCTCGCCGAGTGCGCCACCCAGCTCTACATCTCGCGGCTGATGCTGCTGCACATCGCCTACAAGGCCGAGCACGGCCTGGACATGCGGCAGGAGAACTCCATCGCCAAGGTCTACCTGGCCCACATGGTCCACCACGTGGTCGACACCGCCATCCAGCTGCACGGCGCCCTGGGCTACAGCCGCGATACCCCGCTGGCCGCCTGGTACACCCACATCCGCGCCCAGCGCCTGGTCGACGGCCCCGACGAGGTCCACCGCTGGACGGTGGGGCGCAACGTCATCAAGGCGTTCAAGGAACACGGGACGACGGCGGGCGCGGCGGGCGGGGATTTGCTGTAGCGCAGTCCTGGAGGCCTGTTAGCTCTCCGACCAATCGTCCCGCACCAGCTTGGGCGGGATCGCTCGCGAGAACGAGAACCACTCGATCGCCGCACCGTCCCGCGGATCACCCGTGACCGACAGCTGCAGGATTTTCCACACGAATCCGAGCGCGGTCATCGTCGTCGGCAAAGCCTCCGCCGGCGCATGCGCTGATCCGCTGAAGTCCGTGCGCCGGTCCGGCGAGGTCGTCTCGCCGAAGTGCCCGACCCGTTGGAACATCGGCAATTCGCGGTCCGCCTTCGTGAGCCGCACCTTCTCGGGCAAGGGCGAAATCCAGAAGCTCACCGTCTTCCAATGGTAGGCGGAAGGCGAGACGATGCGCCCCTGCACTTCCAGGGAGTTCGTATAGGTAAGCCATCCTTGGAACAGCGCCGACCTGGGCATCGTCGGAGGCGGCACGCCGACGAACATGTGCCAGTCCCAATCGGTGATTTCGACGATGATGCGCCCGCCTTGGCGGCCCCCACCGCTATCGACCGAACGGGCTTCACCCTCGGACATCTCCGCGCGTCCCCGCAATGGAGCGCCGTACCGCTCGCCCGCCAGTCGTTTCCTATTTGTTCGCCAGCGTCAAGCTGCCGGACAGCGATCGTCCGCACAGCCGCTTTCAAAGCGTCGAGGACGGCCCCGACGAGGTCCACCGCTGGACGGTCGGCGGGAATGTGATCAAGGCGTTCAAGGCGCACGCGACGACGGCAGGGCTGCGGGTGGGGACTTGCTGTAAGCGCCTTACGAGGCCGTAACTTGTGCGTGCGGGAGCCGCCATGCTTCATGCTCCCCAGGGAGACAGCCATCGTGCCTCATCGGTTCTCCACCATTCCCGCCATCGCCCTGGCCGCCGGCCTCGCCATCCTGGGGGCCGCCCCGCAGGCCGCCGCCGGGCCCCCTCCGGCCCCGGCCACCGCCGGCCGCTGGGTCGAGCGCGACACCAACCTCAACTTCGACATCCGTCCGGGCGCCAAGCCCGACCAGCTGGTGCTGATGATCCCAAAGGACGTCGCCTTCCCAGGGAGCCACGAGTTCGTCCTCGCCAGGCGCGGCGACGGCGGCTTCGCCTCCGAGGAGCGTGGCCGCCCGAAGGTCCTTCTCGCCTTCCAGTCCGCCGACAAGGCTAGCCTCAAGGTCCGCGGCCAGGGCTCGACCGAGCGCGGGACCTGGATCTCCATCAACGACTACCTTCTCGTGCGTCGCTGACCCCGGGCGTCTGGTCGATGGCCGCGATGAGGTCTACCGCCCATTGGCGCAACGTCATTTAGGCGTTCAAGGCCGACGGCACGACGGCGGCCGCGGCGGGCGGAGTGCTGTAGGGCCCACCCCTCCGAGACGGTTGAGCCGCCTTACATCGGCTTTAGCGCGATACGATCCGCCGCCCCGGCGATCGGCATGAACATCTCGCGGATCGATGCGATCCGACTGAGGAGCAGCTCGGCATGCTCGCGGGTCGGCTCGACCGCAATCGGATAGCTTTGCGACAGGTCTCTCCCGACCATCACATTGTCCGCCCAGTCCTGGGCGATGGCGCAGTAGAGCCGCAGGGCGTCGGCCGGTGTCCGAACATCCGTCTCGAAGCAGATCGAGGGCAGGTCGCCGACCACGACCCATTGCTCCGTGTCGCCTTCTCCTTCGCCCGGCAACCCCCAGGCATACCGAACGAGGAACAGACCAATCACCTTGCCGACGCCAAACGCCAGCAGCAGCTCGGTGATCGGCGGCGCCCAACGGAACGACTGCACGTAGGTGGCGGCGTCATCCGCCATCGCCCGCAGCATCGCGCCTTCTTCAACTTCATCGTCGTCGGGCGGCACGCCGAATTGAAAGCACGAGGTGTCGATGGCGGGATTCAGATCGGCACTCCATGACTGTCACTCAGACGCCGTCAGGATCGCCTGGTTTCCACTTCGGATTTATCGCCTTTTGATACGCCTCGTAAGCTCTCCGTTGATCCTCCTGGCTCGGCCAGCCCAACATATCGCTGACGAAGTTATCCGTGCTGTTCGTGCGGATTCGGCCAGAGAGGATGCCGGTCAGGTCTGACATCCAGCTGAGCGGTCCGACGACCGTCCCCACCTTGCCGCCAAAAGCTCGGGCGATCCAAGGCCGCTTCGCCCACCGTGCATGATCGCCATTCGCCATATGCTCTGCCGCATGGGGTTCGGGATGCATCGGCCGAATGTTCTCGAGCGTATTCGTACCGCCGTCGGCCAACGCTTTGATATGAGCGACGTCATAGTTGCGTCCCGTTTCGTCCTGAGGCCATGGACGCCCCTCTCGCTGTTCCCACGCGCGACGTAGCCGCGGATTGGCAGGGTTTCCGATCAACGTGAGAGCACCGCCGTCACCAGGTCCGGCTCCGCTCCGGTCGATCAGGCTCGGGTCAAAGCCATTTGGACCGCTTTTCTGACCCAATGCTGGCGCGTTGGGAACAGACGGATCTTGTCCTGAAGAATCGTCATCCGGCGAGGCGGGATAACCTTCCTCGCTGGCAGGCATGGACTGGCTGCGTGAGAAGAAATCATTGTACGCTTGCGCCTGCGCCACTTGGCGAGCTTGCTCGATTTCTTCAGGCGAGCGCAGGTACCAGGTCGTGAGGTCGTCGCCCTCAAGACTCGCGGGATCGACAGGACTGTAGGGCATCATCTCTCTCCTTCGGTTGTGGGTTCACGGCGCGGCCAGCAGGTCGAGCGCCACCAGCAGCACCGCTTCCAGCCGCAGGGCCTCTCGATCCCCGCCGCCCGCCTCGCGCGGCGTCAGCTCGCGGCCGCAGATCAGGTCGCAGGCGGCGACCAGGGCCGGGTGCTGGAACAGCTGGCGGCGGTAGAGGGCGAGCTTGCGTTCGGCCGACTGGCGGAAGTCGGCGCGGGCGATCAGCGCCTTCAGCGAGGGACCGCCGGCCGACATGCCGGGCTGCACCTCCAGGGTGGAGGCGATGGCCAGCGTCGGCTGGGCGACGATGAAGGCGTCGCGATAGCGCAGGCCGGCGGCCTTCTGCGCCTCGCTGATCCGGCCCTTGCGGGCCAGCCAGTCGAGCCCCGGCTGGCGGCGGTAGGGGCGTTCGCGGCCACTCCCCTCGCCCTCATCCTCGGCCGCGAAAGCCGCGCCGCGGCGGGCCTCAAGGCCGAGCGTCTCGGCCACGCCGGCGGAGACCGCGCGGGCCTCTGCCTGTGCAGCTGTTTGGATTGGCGCCAACGATGTCCGGCGCCGCCTCGCCTTGCGCGCCATGCTCACGGCTCCCCCCGCACGGCCACGGCGTCGGCCAGGCGGTAGACGCTCTCCGCCGCCTCCCGGTCGCCCTCGATCACCACCAGGCCGGCGGCGGCGTGGGCCAGGAGCTCGCGCAGGAACTGCGGCCGGTCCTTGGGCCGCCGGCGGCTGAGCGCGCCGGCCACCACCGCGGCGGCCTCCTCCGACGGACGGGTCATCGCCGCGCCCCCGGCAGCACCGGGAAGCCGCCTTCGCACAGCACATCGGCCACGTGGCGTCCGCATCTGGCGTAGCGGGGCTTCATCGGATCGTCGGGGGCGCCGCTCCGCCTGGCCTGGAACAGCGCTTCGAGCCGCAAGGCCCGCGCCGCCTCCAGGCGCAGTTCCGTGGCGGCCCGGGCGGGCGGGGCGCCCCCGTGACGGAGCGCCGCATAGCCGACGCCCGCATTTGGTGTGTTCTTTGTTTGTTCACTCGGCATGCGCGATATGTACATTACATACAGCCCTTGCCACAAGCGAAAATGTATTTTATCTACAGCAATGTGATGAGCACGGTTTTCGGCATGGACGGGCGCAGCGATCGCCTCCGCGAGGCCCGCATGGCGCGCGGCTTCGAGACCGCCGCCGCGGCCGCCGACGCCTTCGGCTGGAACCGCAACACCTACGCCTCCAACGAGAACGGCAACGCGCCCTTCTCCTACCGCAAGGCCAAGGACTATGCGGCGGCGCTGGGCGTGCGGCCCGACTGGCTCTACGACGCGGCCGGCCCCATGCGCCCCTCGGCGGAGCCCGGCTTCGTGCCCATCGTCGGCATGGTCGGCGCCAACCCCGACGGCGTGGTGCTGTTCGCGCTGGGCCAGGAGCCCACCGACCTGGCCCCCATCCCGCCCGGCGGCACCGAAAAGGCCGCCGCCCTGCGCGTCGCCGGCCACTCCATGCGCGGCGTCGCCGACGACGGCGCCCTGATCTATTTCGAAGACCAGCGCACGCCGCCGACGCCCGACATGCTGGGCCATGTGGTGGTGGTCGAGATCGACACCGACGAGGTGCTGGTCAAGCGCCTGCTGCGCGGCTCGCGGGCGGGCGTCTACGACCTGGAGAGCGTCGCCGGCCCCACCCGCCACGACGCCAAGATCCGCTGGGCCGCCCACATCACCGCGATCATCCCGCCCTACCAGGCCCGCCGGATCATCCGCGGGGCCGCCTGAGCGCGCTCAGCACGCCCAGGACGATGATCCCCACTTCCTTGGCGAAATCCCGCCAGCCATGGACCGGCTTCGGCTTGTGGATCTCCATTCCGCCCCCCAGCGGCTCAACTGCGCTGAAACCTGCCTAGCACGGTATTTCCGGGCATGCGCGCGCTCCCCGGCGCCCGCGGTTGCCCCCATGGCTCCGGCCTCTAAGGTGCGGCCGCCATGTGCAACGAGTACAGCAACCGCCAGTCCCTCGACCGCATCGCCCAGGTGTTCGGCCAGGCGCACGTCGCCCTGCACTGGGCCGCCGGCGGCGCGCCCAACCTGGAGCCGCGCGACTCGATCCGCCCGACCGATCCCGCGGCGATCGTGCTGGGCGACGGCGCCGGCGGCGGCGAGCTGAAACAGCTCCGCTGGGGCTTCGTGCAGCCGGGCCGGCCGCCGGTGATCAATTTCCGCTCCGAGGGCCGCCGCTTCCCGGTCGGCCGCTGCCTGATCCCGGCCGACGGCTTCTACGAGTTCACCGGGACCAAATATCCCAAGTCCAAGTGGCTGTTCACGCCCGCCGACGGCTCCGAGCTGTTCGCCATCGCCGGCCTGGTGCGCGACGACCGCTTCACCCTGCTGACCTGCGAGCCCGGCCCCGACATCGCGCCCTACCACAACCGCCAGATCGTCATCCTGCCCCGCGACCAGTGGGCCGCCTGGATGGGCCCCGACGACGCCCAGCCGCCGCTCGGCCCGCTGCCGGCGGGCAGCCTGAAGGTCGAGAAGATCAGGTAGAGATCTTGGTCCGATACCAAGGGGAATATGCCTACCCTCTCTTCAAATATCGCCAAAGCGATCCCAGCGCGCCCCAAGCCAACGCGAGTGGCAACACGACCAACGTGGTCAGAATCGTTAGAACGATGTCGACCGGCCCCATGCGCAGCGAAGAAAAATGTCGCTTCCCCATCTGAGTGAGCTGAATCTGTTTTCCGCAAACGCCAGAGCGAAGATAAGCGTCGAGTTGATCTATGCCGCTGACAGCGAGGCTAATCGCGAGTTGGGGTTCGTGACCGCGCCCGAACCATCGCTCGGGGAAATTGACCAGGTTCAAGAGCTTCGATGACTGGATCGGTTGCACCTCCCCGCCAGTCGCCCGATCGTCATTGAAGGGTGCTCTGGACGGCTTGCTGGTGAAGAAGATCAGGAACCACGGGGATCCATCGCGGTCCCACATAATTTCAAGAAGGTCTTCCCAATCATCGCGGCCGCGCGCGTAGCCATAGCCGGCTTGAGCGAGACCTGGCCAAGCCTGTCTTCCCTCGCGGGTTCGAGTACTCTGGAACCCCAGTTCCATCAGATGCGGGACCAACACCCGCCGGATTTCCTTTTTCAGGGATTCCCTACCGGGGTGCGCAGGGGTCATCGGTCGTTGGGCTCGTCCAGCGGCCAATCGAACGCAGCAGCGCCGCCGGTCATCCAGCCGACGTGACGAGGTCCCCACCGATCGATCCGATAGCGCGGGGCGTACTTCTGAGCGGCCTCGCGTTGGCGAGGACTCAGTCCAGCCCGGCCGCCGCCAGAGATATCGTCGTCCATCTTGTTCCTTCTCAAGCCAAGCCGTCATCGCGCACAGAAGCGCCCAGCGTCAAAGCTACCTCAGCACCTGCTCGGATGCAAGAACAAAATAGGAACATATGCACCTTGCGCTAGCGCCTCGCGGCCCATCGTCCTACCTCCAGTCCCATGCCCCCGCTCCGCGACGCCATCGCCGGCCAAGTGCTCCGCCTCGTCGGGCGGGCGAGCGGCGACACGCCGTTCCTGGAGAGCACCGCCGACGCCGGCTTCTTCGGGCCGGAGAGCGCCTCGTGGCGGGTGCATGGCGACTTCACCTCGATGATGATCGGCGGGGTGGCGGCGCTGCTGCTGCAGATGCTGCACCCCCGCGCCCTGGCCGGCGTCTGGGACCACTCCGACTTCCGCCACGACATGACCGGGCGCCTCCGCCGCACCGCGCGCTTCATCGCCGGCACCACCTATGGCTCCACCGACGAGGCCCTGGCGCTGATCGCCCACGTGCAGAAGATCCACGACCGCGTCGCCGGGACCCTGCCGGACGGCACGCCCTACTCCGCCAACGACCCCGACCTGCTGACCTGGATCCACGTGGCGGAGGTCAGCTCGTTCCTGGCCGCCTACCTGCGCTACCGCGACCCGGACTTCCCCGTGGCCGACCAGGACCGCTATTTCGCCGAGACCGCCCTCGTCGCCGAGCGGCTGGGCGCCACCGGCGTCCCCAAGTCCCGCGCCGCCGTCGAGACCTATCTGGCCGGGGTGCAGCCGCAGCTGCTCTACGACCACCGCACGCATGAGGTGGCCCGCGCCCTGCTCGACCACCGCGCCGCCAGCCCGGCCGTCGCCCCCTTCATGAAGTTGATCTTCCAGGCCGCGCAGGACCTGCTGCCGCCCTGGGCCGCGGCGCTGCACGGCGTCCGCGTCGCCCCGGTCAGCCGCCCGGCCGTGCGCACCGCCGCCCGCGGCCTGGGGCGCATCCTGCGCTGGGCGCTCACCGGCAGCGTCGAGATGCGAGCCCGCAAGCGCGCGGCCGAGCTCGGCCTGAAGCCCGCGCCACCGGAACTTTCCGTCCACGCCCAAGCTTAAGTCCTCGAACGAGGGAGCACCGCCATGCGCGCGGCTTATCTGGGACTTGGGGTGATGTGGGCGGTCTTCGCGCTCACCGCCTGCGACAAGGGCCGCAAGGCCGAGGCCGACACCGGCACGGCCAGGGCGGAGGTCACCACGACAGCGCCCGCCTCGCAGGTGCCGGATTCGCAGCTGCAGGCCCAGGCCCAGCAGGCGGCCACCGCCACCTCCACGCCGGTCGACGGCTCGGGCCCGGTCAACACCACCACGGCGACGGCGCCCACCGCACCGGCCGCCCCTGCCAAGAAGTAGGCTGTTCCTGCTCCTCTCCCAGGCGCGCCAGCGCCGTGGGAGAGGCTGGGTGAGGGCGGCGCTGAGCTGGCGTTCCCGGCAGCCTTGGACCAGGAAACCTCTATCTCGCGCCACCGCCAGATAGCGGACCTCACGAATGTCACTGATGGGGGGGAAGCGGACTTTGGGCGAGGGCGACCAGCGCGGCTACTTCACCGGCTTCAAACCAAGACGGTCTCTGGCGGCGTCCACGGAGTCGAACTGGCGCCGATCCTCAGTCGTAAGCGATCCTCGGGAAGCGAGAAGCGTTGTCGGATCACGGGCGCACGCGCCGAAGCTGTCGCGAGCCTGATTAAAGATGTCCGCGCGATCGGTCTTGGCGACTTCGATCCCGGCCTGCTTCATGGCCTCAAGCAGCACCATACCCCCGTAGGCCAGCTCGAGGTTCGCGGCCCTCAGCGTGGCGATGACTGCGGTCGCCCTGTCAGCCTCTGCTTCAGTGAGGGCCCCCCCGGCGTCTCGAACGGCGCCAAGGGCGGTTCGGGCATGCAACTCCCCCGTGCCCGACCCCGCGAGCTCGGGCACTATTCGGTAGGGGCTGGACCAGCGGACCAGATCGTCCGCACCCATGTGAGTTCCCACGTCGGAAGCCACCACTGCCTGCCAGGCCTGCGAGTCCCAGGTTCGATTTGACGGGCCGTAGCTCAACGCGGCCCTGCGAAAGGACCGCCGATCCGCGCGAACGGCGGCCATGGCTTCCAGACCATCGAGCTGCTCGTCGAAACAAGCGGCGGCGGCGAGGCGCGCAATGGCCTGGGGTCCGTCATCCTCCGCGAGTTCGAGCCGCATGGCGTGCTCAGCCTCCTGGATTTTGTGGCGCCAGCCCATCGACTCCGCGACCTGTTCGGCCCCGAGCGCCGTCAGTACGCCGACCACGATGATCGCGTACTCCTTCAGGAACTCGCGCCAGCCATGCCAGGGCTTGGGTTTGTGGATGTCCATGCCGCCCCCCAGCGGTTCACTGGCGACGACTGTAAGCGGACTCGCTGAAGGTCCGCCATGGGCCGGGAGCCGTCTCGCGTTTCCGGCCGCAGGGGCGGACTTCACCAAGCCCAGGCGAAAAACGAGCGAGAGCGGGTCCCCGGGCGATCGTTCCGTCAGCGCCGCCCTCACCCAGCCTCTCCCGCGATGCTGCGCATCTGGGAGAGGAGCAGTTCGCGCCGACGCTAGGGCAGGTCCTCGGCGAGGATGGCCATCTCGAACATGAACGAGCCGTCGTCGTCCTCGTCCTGGAACACCACGCCGATGAACTCCTCGCCGACATAGACCTCGGCGGAGTCCTTCTGCTTGGGACGCGGCCGCAGGGTGATCCGCGCATTGGCGAAGGTCCCGCGCAGGTGGCCTTCGATCTTGCGGATGTCTTTCTCGTCCACGCAGTGCGCTCCTTGGTCCAACGGCGGCGAACCTAGCCGGTCACGCCCGCCGGATAAACCTCAGATCACGTAGTCGTACACAGCCTCGGCCAGCGTGTGGTCCATGGACTTGGCCGGCTCGTCGCAGGTCGGGCAGTTGACCAGGCGGGCCGGCACGCCCGCCGCGGTGCAGCCCGCGGGCACCGGCCTCAGCACCACCGAGCCGGAGGCGATCTTGGCGTAGTCGCCGATCTCGATGTTGCCGAGCACCTTGGCGCCGGCCCCCAGCAGCACGCCCTTGCCGATCTTCGGGTGGCGATCGCCGCGCTCGGCGCCCGTGCCGCCCAGGGTCACGCCCTGCAGCATGGAGACGTCGTCGCCGATCACCGCGGTCTCGCCGATGACGATGCCGGTGCCGTGGTCGACGAACACGCCGCGGCCGATGCGGGTGGCCGGGTGGATGTCCACCTGGAACAGCTCGCTCATCCGGCTCTGCAGGTAGAAGGCCAGGGTCTCGCGGCCCTCGCCCCACAGCCAGTGGGCGACCCGCTGGGTCTGCAGGGCCTGGAAGCCCTTGAAGAACAGGAACGGCTGGACGTAGCCCTTGCAGGCCGGGTCGCGCTCGAACACCGCCTTCAGGTCGTCCTCGGCGATGGACAGCAGCTCGGGATGGCTCTGGTAGGCCTCGTCGCAGATGTCGCGGATGGTCATGCCGCGCAGCTCCTGGTCGCCGAGCTTGCGGGCCAGCTGGTAGGAGAGCGCATCGCCCAACTCGTCGTGGTTCAGGATGGTGGCGGCGACCACGCTGGCCAGCGCCGACTCCTGCTTCGCCACGGCGGCGGCTTCATTGCGCAGTGACGCCCAGACGGGCGGCGCGATACCGGGGTCCACGACCTCCAGACGCTGGCTCATCGGCTCCTCCCGACCCATCCTCAAGCCTCCCTACCCTAGCATGAGACGCGCCAGCGCCCCAGGCAAAGCCCCTTCACGAGCCATATGGTAAGCGCGCAGCAGCATCGCCACCGTTAAGACGTCCTGCAGATGGCCGGCGAGCGCCGCCTCCAGCGCTTCGCGGAACGGAACCCGTTCCAGCGCCAGGTCCTCGGTGTCGTCCGGGTGGTGGCCGCCGGGGCCTTCCGACAGGCCGAGCGCCACATAGCCGATGGCCCGCTCGTCGGTGACCGAGTTGGAGAGCTGCACCCTGAGCACCTCGCGCCAGTCGGCGGCCACCAGGCCGGTCTCCTCGGCGAGCTCGCGCCGGGCCCCCTCCAGCGGATCCTCGTCCAGCGGCGCGCCGCCCTCGGGGATCTCCCAGCTGTAGTCGCCGAGCGCGAAGCGGTTCTGGCCCACCAGGGTGATGGTCCCGTCGTCATGGATCGGCAGCACGGCGATCGCATGGTTCTTGAAGCCCACGACCCCATAGCTGGCCGGCCAGCCAGTGGGCGCGACGGCCGCATGCTCGGTGACCTTGATCCACGGATTGTCGAACACCAGGCGCGCGGCGCCGCGTTTCCAGGGCGTCCCGTGCGGGCGCAGCCAGGCAGGTTTGTCGCTCATCTCGTCCGGCTCGCCTTGCGGTGGGCTTGTGCGGGTCCATAAACAGGCCCGCGATCGACTTCCATAGATGATGAGATGGCTGTGACCGACGCCCTTCCGCCTGCGCCGCAGTTCGGCGACCCGCTGCCGCTGAGGCCTGCGCCGGAGGTGCTGCGCTTCCTGGCCCGCCGCCGCTCGACCTCGGCGGTGACCCTGACCGAGCCCGCCCCCTCGGCCGCGGAACTCGACCAGTTGTTGCGCCTGGCCACGCGCGTGCCGGACCACGGCAAGCTGGCGCCCTGGCGGTTCGTGGTGCTGGAGGGCGCGGCCAAGGCCCGCTTCGCCGAGCGGCTGGAGGCGCTGGCCAAGGGGCGCGGCGACGCCCAGGCCGCCGCCAAGCTGGCCAAGCTGAAGGTCCCGCCGCTGGCCGTGGCGGTGATCTCCGCGCCGAAGCCCGACACCTCGATCCCGGAGTGGGAGCAGGTGCTCTCGGCCGGCGCCGCGGCCACCACCCTGCTCTATGCGACCTTGGCCATGGGCTACGGCGGCAACTGGATCACCGATTGGTACGCCTACGATCCCGACGCCAACGCCGTGCTGGGCCTGAGGCCCGGCGAGCGGGTGGCCGCCTTCATGCTGATCGGGACGCCCCGGGAATCCCCGCTGGAGCGGGAGCGGCCCGATCCCGCCGCGCTGGTCACGCGCTGGCAGGGCTGAGACGGAAGGGCTCGCCCTCTCCCCCACGCGAGCAAGGCGAGCGAGAGGGGAGAGGATCAAGGAGAGGGGCGGCGGAGGAGGATGCGACCTTGGCGCTCGGTCATCCTCGATGATCATGGCTGGATCGCATGGGGGTGCTGAGACACGGAGCCACCCTCTCCCGGCCTCTCCCCTCTACGCGCTGCGTGGGGGAGAGGAGCTATGCCCCAGAAACACAACGGCCGGACGACGCATCGCGCCGTCCGGCCTGAGGTGACACGCCCGAGGAGAGTTGGGCAAGGCTAGGTATATGCCCGTTAATCGGGTTTGCAAAGCGCTGATGCGACCAAGGCGCTGAGCAGCCCGGCCTTTTCGCCTCAGAGGAGAGTTGACGCCGGCCCAATCATCACCGGATCGATGCTCTGGCCTCGGAAGCGGGGCCAAGCGAATACGCGCCATCAACTTACCGTGTAGAAGTATTCGGATGTGTCCTAGTTGGCCTCGTCCAGGCGATCGGCCGGACAATGCCTAGCCGCGGCCGCGATAAGCTGGAACGCCTTGATCCGGTAGCCACAAGCCTTCCGGAGACGGCCCGCTTTGCCAGAAAACGTCTATGGGAATGCCGCCGCGCGGGTACCAATAACCGCCTATTCTCAGCCACCTAGGCTCCGCCGCGCCGACGATGCGGCGCCCGATGGCCACGGTGCAATCCTCATGGAACGCGCCATGGTTGCGGAACGAGGCCAGATAGAGCTTCAGCGACTTGGATTCGATCAGCCAATCGCCGGGCGCATAGTCGATCACCAGGTGGGCGAAGTCCGGCTGGCCGGTCACCGGGCACAGCGAGGTGAACTCCGGAACGGTGAAGCGGGCGAGGTAGAGCGTATCCTTCTGCGGATTGGGCACGCGCTCCAGCACCGCCTCGTCCGGGCTCGCGAAACCGCGGGCCTCGCGGCCGAGCTGGGTCAGGCCAGATCCGGTTGGATTGCTGTCGTCCATGGCCGCGACTTAGCCCCGCCACGCCAAGCTCGCAACCAAGACAGCCGCCCCGCGAGCCGCTAGGACGTCGCGAAAGAACAGCGGGAGGCGCGCATGGCCGGGGACGACTTCAAGGGCTTCGTGGTGGTGGTGACCGGCGGCTCGACCGGGCTTGGCCGGGCGATCGCGGTGGAGACCGCCGCCCGCGGCGCCGAGGCGGTGGTGATCAACTACGCCCACAACGCCGACGAGGCCCAGGAGACCGCCCGCCAGGTGGCGGCCCACGGCGCCAAGGCCGTGACCGTGCAGGGCGACGTCGCCGCCGACGCCGACTGCCGCCGGATCGCCGAGGCGGCGCAGGCCTTCGGCCGCATCGACGCCCTGTTCAACAACGCCGGCACGACCACCTTCGCCGCGCACGGCGACATGGAGGCGGTCTCGGCCGAGGACTTCCTGCGGCTCTATTCGGTGAACGTGGTGGGGGCCTTCCAGATGGTGCGGGCCTGCCGCGCCCTGCTGGAAGCCGGCGCGCAGCCCGGCGCGGTGGTCAACACCGCCTCCATCGCCGGCGTCACCGGCATCGGCTCCTCGGTGCCCTACGCCGCCTCGAAGGGCGCGCTGACCACCATGACGCTCTCGCTGGCCCGCGCGCTGGCGCCCAAGATCCGCGTCAACGCGGTCTGCCCGGGATTCATCGACACCCCCTGGTTCGGCAAGGGCCTGGGCGAGGCGGGGGCCGATCGGGTGCGGGCCAACGCGGCGGCCGGCACGCCGCTCAAGGCCGCCTCCACCGCCGAGGACGTGGCCGCCGCCACGGTGTTCCTGGCCTCGCCCTATTCCCGGCACGTCACCGGCGAGACCCTGCTGGTGGACGCCGGCTCGCACCTGGGATTCGCCCCGCTGGTCGCCCGCTGAGCCTTACGTCGGCCTTACGACAAACGGCGCCCATTCGAATGGCGCCGCTTCGCTCTTCCGCTCAAAAACCAGGCAGGCGTCATGTGGCGCCTGTTTCGCGGGCGCCCGGCGTTGATCGCCAGGGCGTGGCCACGACCATGGGCCGCGCACGGTCGCACCGGGAAAGGCCTTTTGGGGCCGGCCCTGCAAGCGGGCCGGAGAACGAGGGGAATACAATGAATTTCGTGAAGACGACCTGGGTCGCCGGTGCGGCGGCGGTCTCATTGGGGCTGGCGTCCGCAACCATCGCTCAGGCCGACCCGCTGGCCAGTCCGGCGATGACCCCGCCGCTCTCGTCCAACACCAGCCCGACGAGCTTCGACACCGGGCTCGGCAAGATCTACGTGGGCGGCCAGCTGACCGGGCTCGGCTTCTCGCAGTCCAACCCGATCCCGGGCGACAAGAAGAGCCGCCTGGACGTCTCCAACGCCCAGCTGGAATTCCAGAAGACCGACGGGGTCTTCCAGTTCTACGTGCAGGGCGGCCTCTATTCGACGCCCTCGCTGGGCACGCCCTATTTCAAGGCCACCGACCTGCCGGGCCTGAGCTACAAGGCCATCCCGGTGGCCTATGTGAAGATCGCCCCGAACGCCAACTTCAACGTCATGGCCGGCAAGCTGCCGACCCTGATCGGCGCGGAGTACACCTTCACCTTCCAGAACATGAACATCGCCCGCGGCCTGCTCTGGAACCAAGAGCCGGCGATCAGCCGCGGCGTGCAGGCCAACATCACCAACGGTCCGTGGGCCATCTCGCTGGCGCTGACCGACGGCTACTACTCGAACCGCTTCACCACCGGCTCGGCGCTGGTCGCCTATACGGTCTCCAAGACCGACACCCTGGCGTTCGCCGCCACCGGCCAGTTCAAGAAGACCTCCAAGGCGGGCTTCGCCACGCCGGTCGCCCAGAACAACGGCGACATGTTCAACCTGATCTGGACCCACACCGAGGGCGATCTGATGATCGTGCCGTACCTGCAGTACGGCCACACCCCGAAGGACACCAAGGTGGGCCTGCCCGCCTCCGGCTCGACCTTCGGCGCGGCGGTGCTCGGCAAGTACAACTTCACGCCCATGTTCAGCCTGGCCGGCCGGGCCGAGTACACCTCGTCCTCCGGCGACCAGAGCCTGCTCTACGGGCCGAAGAGCAAGGCCATGTCGCTGACCGTGACGCCGACCTGGCAGTTCAAGACCTTCTTCATCCGCGGCGAGCTCAACTACACCAAGCTCGACAGCGCGGCGCCCGGCGCGGGTTTCGGCTCGACGGGCAACAAGGACACCCAGTCGCGTGCGATGGTCGAGACCGGCTTCCTCTTCTGACGCGGGCGGTCGGCCCGGCGAACCTCCCTGCGCCGGGCCGACTGTCGCCCATCCGCCGCACCTCGCCACAACCATCGGTCGCGCCCCCGCGAGGGGGCGTTTTCCGTTGCGCCATAGGGCGCCGCTCCCTAAAGGTTAGACGCCCCCGCTGGGATCAGACTCCCGCGCGCGGGCCAGGGGCCCGGCTCTTCCACCGTCGCAGGACCCCGCCTGTGTCAACGGGACGGTCACACTCCGGGGTGCATGCTCGCAAATCGCAAAGCTGACCGGGTGCGGCCCATGGAGCGGATGGCCTTTCGGGCCCAGACGATCGTGGCCGACGTGGTGCTCGCCGCCTGCGCCTTCGCGCTGGCCTACGCCGCCGCGCCGATGAAGCTCTCGGCCTTCGGGCTGGCGGGCCTGCCCTCGCTGACCCTGATCCAGCTCGTCGTGCTCTACGCCGCGCTCGCCGGCGGCTTCACCGTGCTGTTCCGCCGCGAGCTGTCGCCCTGGCGCTACGTCTCGATCCCCGACGTGCTGGTGCTGGCGCGCATCGCCTTCCTCACCGCCGGGGTGTTCCTGCTCTGGGTGTTCGTCCTCGACCGCGCCCGCGGCCTGCCGCGCGCCACCCTGTTCGTGGCCCCGCTGGTGCAGATGATGTTCTCCATGGGCGTGCGCGTCGCCCGCCGCGCCCTGCACGAGCGGGCCTTCCAGTCCTTCGCCCCGCTGAAGACCATCAGCGACCGGGTGACCGGCGCGCCGCCGCTGCTCCTGATCGGCCCGGCCTCGCTGGCCGACACCTACCTGCGCGACGTCTCGCGCAGCCACGACCGCAACTTCACCCCCGTCGGCATCGTCGGCACCGAAGCCCGCGACGTGGGCCAGCAGGTGCGCGGGGTCTGCATAATCGACCATTTGGACAATCTGGACGCGGCGCTCGCCGATTTGCGGCGCTGGAACCGCTATCCGCGCGCCGTCCTGTTCCTCGAGGAGCCGGCCCGCCTGAAGGGCCTCACCGCCGACCAGCTCGGCCGGCTGAAGCACGACGGCGTGCGCCTGCTGCGCCTGCCCTCCATCGTCGAGCTGGCCCACGACGACGGCGTCAACCTGGTGCCGATGCGCGAGATCAACATCGAGGAGCTGCTGGCCCGCGAGCCCATCGAGCTCGACCGCCACGCCGTGGGGGCCCTGATCCGCGGCCGCCGGGTGCTGGTCACCGGCGCCGGCGGCTCCATCGGCTCGGAGCTGTGCCGCCAGGTGGCGGCCTTCAACTGCGCCCACCTGTCCCTGCTCGACTTCTCCGAAACCGCCCTGTTCGAGATCGAGCGCGAGATCGGCGAGCACTATCCCGACATCTCCTGCACCGCGGCGCTCTGCGACGTGCGCAAGGCCGAGCGGGTCAACGCCGTGTTCGAGCGGGAGCAGCCGGACCTGGTGTTCCACGCCGCGGCGCTGAAGCACGTCCTGATGGTCGAGCGTCACCCCTGCGAGGGCGTGCTGACCAACGTCATCGGCACCTGGAACGTGGCCGAGGCGGCCAAGGGCTGCGGCGCGGCCCAGATGGTGCTGATCTCGTCCGACAAGGCCGTCGATCCGGCCAACGCCATGGGCGCCACCAAGCGGCTGGCCGAGGCGGTGGTCCAGGCCCAGCAGTCCTCCAATGGCACCCGCTTCGCCGCCGTCCGGTTCGGCAACGTGCTGGGCTCGGCGGGCTCGGTGGTGCCGATCTTCAAGTCGCAGATCGAGCGCGGCGGGCCGGTGACTGTCACCCATCCCGAGATGGCGCGCTACTTCATGACCATTCCGGAGGCCGCCCAGCTGGTGCTGCACGCCACCGCCACCAGCGCCGACGGCGAAGCGGGCGCGGCGGCGCGGCTGTTCATCCTGGAGATGGGCGAGCCGGTCAGGATCATGGACCTGGCCCGCCAGATGATCGCGCTGTCCGGCCGCACGCCCGGCAAGGACATCAACATCGACATCATCGGCCTGCGCACCGGCGAGAAGCTCTCCGAGGCGCTGCTGGACGAGAGCGAGCGGGCCGAGCCCTGTGCGCCCAAGGTGCTGGAGGTGGTGTCGCCCTCGCCGCTCAGGATCACCGCGGCGCACCTGGCCGATCTGGAGATCCTGGCCGAAAGCGGCGACGCCGAGGGCGTGCGCCGCGCGGTGTTCGACCTGGTGGCCCAGATCCGCGGCGAGCGTTCCGGCCCCGCGCCGACGCTCAGGGTCGTGGTCGGCGGCTGAGCCGTCAGCTCGCCAGCCGCGGCTCGCGCATGGTCCGCGGGCTGCAGCCCGTCCAGCGCTTGAAGGCCCGCGAGAAGGCCGCCGGGTCCGAGAACCCCACCAGATAGGCCGTCTCGTTCACCGAGACCTTGCGGGCGCTCAGATAGTCCAGCGCCAACCGGTGGCGCAGCTCGTCCAGCACCTTCTCGAAGGTCACGCCCTCCGCCTTCAGCTTGCGGAACAGGGTCTGGCGGCTCAGCGCCATCTTGCCGGCGACCATGTCCATGCTGGCCTCGCCGGTGTGCAGGATCGGCATCAGCAGGCTCTCGACGCGGCCGCGCGTCGCCTTCGAACTTTCCAGGTCCCGCAGCAGGGCGTCGGCGCGCTCGCTCAGCACCCCGAACACATAGCGCGACAGGCGCGCCACCGGCTGCGGCCCCCAGGTCGGCTCGATCTGCACGGCGTTCCAGTCGGCCCCGAAGGTGACCGGCGCCCGGAAGATCCGCTCGTACTCCTCGCGGTAGCCCGGGTCGGCATGGGTGACATGGACGGCCTTCAGCACCGGTCCCGGGCCGAAGCGGCGCGGCCCGCAGACCAGCTGGGCGAAGGCCGACTCGGTGAGCTCGGGGAAGGCGTTGGGATTGCGCCGCGTGTCGACGATCCAGATCCCGCCGTCCTTGGCGGTCATCTGGAAGCGGTGGGTGTCGACCTCCACCTCGACGATCAGCCGGACGTAGCGGTTCAGCTGGTTGAAGGCCTCGATCATGTCGGTCGAAGCCTGGCCGAGCAGGCCGACGATGGAGACCTCGGAGATGTCCACCGCCTCGCCGTAGTGCAGGCCGAGCGCCGGATCGCCGGCCAGCGCCTGGCCGGCGCGCATCAGCGCCACATAGCTGCTGAACGGGATGCGGGCGTCCTGGTCGGCGAGGTCGTCCAGTTCGAGGCCCGCCCGCTCGGCCAGCGCCCGCCGGTCCGCGCCCTTGGCCACCGCCAGCTCCAGCAGGCCGCGCGCGAAGCCCGCGCAGACGGTGGGCTCGGCCGCCGCGCGGCGCGAGGTGAAACCTGAAGTCATGCTTTTGGCGTCCGGCATCATGGCCTTGGCGTCCACCGCAGCTAGGCTGGCTTCCATTGGGGCGAGCCAAATAGGCCTTGCTTCCGGTTTAGTGTTATAGTCATGTACAACACTATGCAAGCGCCGGATGTGGCTTTGTGGCGCCGGAATGGATCATGGAACCAGAGTGGAATGACAATCAGCCGATCTACCGCCAGCTGCGGGCGCGCGTGGTCGATATGATCCTCGACGGCCTGATCAAGGAAGGCGACGCCCTGCCCTCGGTGCGCGCCGTCGCGGCCGAGACGCGGGTCAACCCGCTGACGGTGCTCAAGGCCTATCAGCAACTGGTCGACGAGCAGCTGGTGGAGAAGCGCCGCGGGCTCGGCATGTTCGTCAGCGACGGCGCCCGCGCCCTGCTGCTGCAGGCCGAGCGCCAGAAGTTCCTCCAGGAACAGTGGCCGGCGATCCGCGCCACCATCCAGCGCCTTGGCCTGACGCCGGCCGAGCTATTGACCCCGGCGAAGGAGCGCTGAGCATGGCCCCCGCCATCCAAGCCCGCGGCCTGCGCAAGGCGTTCGGCAAGTCGATCGCCCTGGACGGCGTCGACCTCACCGTCGAGCCGGGCCGGATCCTCGGCCTGATCGGCCCCAACGGCGCCGGCAAGAGCACGGCGCTCAACGCCATCCTCGGCCTCACCCAGTGCGAAGGCGACCTCAAGGTGCTGGGCCTCGATTCCTGGGCGCAGCGCGACCGGCTGATGACCGACGTCTGCTTCATCGCCGACGTGGCCGTGCTGCCCCGCTGGATGCGCGTCGTCCAGGCCCTGGATTATGTGCAGGGCGTCCACCCGCGCTTCGACCGGGCCAAGGCGGAGCGCCTGCTCGACCGCACGACCATCAAGCGCACGAGCCGCGTCCGCGAGCTCTCCAAGGGCATGGTGACCCAGCTGCACCTGGCCCTGGTGATGGCCATCGACGCGCGCCTGCTGGTGCTCGACGAGCCGACGCTCGGCCTCGACCTGATCTTCCGCAAGGCCTTCTACGACAGCCTGCTCAACGACTATTTCGACGGCGACCGGACCATCGTCGTCTCCACCCACCAGGTGGAGGAGATCCAGCACATCCTCACCGACGTGGTGTTCATCGACCGCGGCCGCATCGTGCTCGACACCAGCATGGAGGCGTTCGAGACCCGCTACGCGGAGCTGGCCGCCGCGCCCGAGCATCTTGAGTTCGCCCGCGCGCTGAAGCCGATCCACGAGCGCCAGCTGTTCGGCCGCAGCTACCTGATCTTCGACGGCGCCGACCGCGAGCGCCTCGCGGCCCTCGGCGAGGTGCGCACCCCGAGCCTCGCCGACCTGTTCGTCGCCACCATGACCCCCGCGTCAGCTGAATCTGGGAGGGCCCGATGAGCGCCTCGACCATCGACACCGCCCCGACGCCCAAGGTCCGGCCCTTCTACTGGTCGGTCCGGCGCGAGCTCTGGGAGAACCGCGGGGTCTATTTCGCGCCGCTGGGCGTCGCCGCGGTGGTGCTGGCGGGCTTCCTCTACAGCTCCTCCAATCTGCCCCGCCTGGTCGCGAGAGCCGTCGCCGGCGACCAGAAGGCGATACTCGCCCTGCACATCCCCTATGCCGCCGGCGCGGGCGCGGCCTATGTGATCAGCCTCGCCGTGGCGGTGTTCTATTGCCTGGGCGCGCTGCACGGCGAACGCCGCGACCGCAGTCTGCTGTTCTGGAAGTCGTTGCCGGTCTCCGACCTGCAGACCGTGCTCTCCAAGGCTTCGGTGGCGATCGTCATCCAGCCGTTGGTCGCGGTCGCGGTCGCCCTCGGCCTTCAGCTGATCATGCTCGCCTGGGGCACGGCCGTCCTGGCCATCAACGGCGTCGATCCGGCGCTGCTGTGGGCCCACCTGAAGCTGCCCTTCATCTGGGTGATGCTGCCCTACGGCGTGGTCATCAACGCGCTGTGGACCGCGCCGGTCTTCGCCTGGCTGCTGCTGGTCTCGGCCTGGGCCAAGCGGATGACCTTCGTCTGGGCCGTGGCCCCGTGGCTGGCGCTCAGCCTGTTCGAGCTCCTGGCCTTCCACACCCACCACGTCTGGTCATTCCTCGACGAGCGGATCTTCGGCGGCATGGCCGAGGCCTACACCATCGGCGGCCTGGGCAAGGCGCCGGTCATCCAGCTGTCGCAGGCCGATCCGCTGCGGTTCCTGGCCAACCCCGGGCTGTGGACCGGCCTGGTCATCGCCGCTGCCCTCCTGGCGGGCTGCGCCTGGCTGCGCCGCACCCGCGATCCGATCTGAGCGCGCCCGGCCGGAGCTTCGCAGATGATCGTCCAACTCCCCGCCGACGCCCCGCTGCTGCTCAAGGCCGCGGCCGGCAGCCTGCTCGTCGTGCACATCGGCGGCGCGAGCCTGGGCCTGATCTCCGGCTCCGTCGCCATGGCGGCGCGCAAGGGTCGACGGCTGCATCAGGCGGCCGGCACGGTGTTCTTCGCGTCGATGATCGCCATGGGCGTGGCCGCGGCCATCACCGCGCCGTTCCTCCCCGACCGGGTCTCGGCGACGATGGGCGTGTTCGTGGCCTATCTCGCCGCCACCGCCTGGGCGGTGGTCCGCCGCAAGCCCGGCCGGGTCGGCCGATTCGAAGCCGGCGCCATGCTGGCGGCGCTCGGTGTGGCGGCGGCCTTCCTGTCGATCGCCCTGATCGGCAGGACCGCGCCCCACGGCCTGCTCGACGGCGAGCCCTCGCAGATCGGCTATGTGTTCGCCTTGGTGGCGGCGCTGGCGGCCGTCTGTGACTTCCGGGTGCTCCGCGAGGGCGGTCTTGCCGGTCCGCGGCGCACCGCCCGGCACCTGTGGCGCATGTCGCTGGCGCTGGCCATCGCCTGGGGCTCGTTCGCCGGACAGCCGCGGGCCCAGCCCGGGGCGTTGCGCGGCTCGCCCGTGCTGTTCATCCCGGCGCTGGTGGTGCTCGGCCTCTTGGTCTTTTGGATGATCCGCGTGCGGGTCGCCCCCGGTCGCCGGTCAGGACGGCGGCGCACAGCGCCGACGGTGGCGACCGCCGCCTAGCGGACTACTCCGCCGCGGCCATGGCCGGCGAGCGGGTCGCCGTCTTCAGCCGCTGCAGCAGGGCCTCGTACTCGCGCCACAGCGCCGGCGGCAGGTGCTCGCCGAAGGTCTCGTAGTGCGGCTTGATCAGCGCGGCTTCCTCGGTCCAGACCTCGGGGTCGACGCTGAGCAGCAGCTCGAGCTGGGCCTTCGTCAGGCCGAGCCCGGAAACGTCGAGGGCGCCCGGCGCCGGCACCAGGCCGATCGGCGTCTCGGTGGCCTCGGCGCGGCCTTCCAGCCGCTCGACGATCCACTTCAGCACCCGGCTGTTCTCGCCGAAGCCCGGCCAGACGAACTTGCCGCGCTCGTCCTTGCGGAACCAGTTGACGAAGTAGATGCGCGGCAGCTTGGCCGCGTCGGCCTTGGCGCCCATGGCCAGCCAGTGGCCGAAATAGTCGCCCATGTTGTAGCCGCAGAACGGCAGCATGGCGAAGGGATCGCGGCGCAGCTCGCCGATCTTGTTCTCCGCCGCCGCCGTGCCTTCCGAGGCCACGTTGGAGGCCATGAACACCCCGTGCGTCCAGTCGCGGGCCTCGGTCACCAGCGGCACCGCCGAGGCGCGGCGGCCGCCGAACAGGATGGCCGAGATCGGCACGCCGGCCGGATCTTCCCATTCCGCGGCGATCACCGGGCACTGGGCCGCCGGCACCGTGAAGCGGGCGTTGGGATGGGCCGCAGGCGTGGCGCTGGCCGGCGTCCAGTCCTGGCCCTGCCAGTCGGTCAGGTGGGCCGGCGCCTCGTCGGTCAGGCCTTCCCACCAGACGTCGCCGTCGTCGGTCAGCGCCACATTGGTGAACACGCAGTTGGCGTGCAGGGCGTCGATGGCGTTCTTGTTGGTGCCGATCCCCGTGCCGGGCGCCACGCCGAAGAAGCCGGACTCCGGGTTCACCGCATAGAGCCGGCCGTCGTCGCCGAAGCGCATCCAGCAGATGTCGTCGCCGATGGTCTGGGCCTTCCAGCCCGGCAGGGTCGGCTGCAGCATGGCCATGTTGGTCTTGCCGCAGGCGCTGGGGAAGGCGGCGGCCACATAGTGCGCGGCGCCGTCCGGCGCGGTCAGCTTGACGATCAGCATGTGCTCGGCGAACCAGCCCTCGTCGCGGGCCATCACCGAGGCGATGCGCAGGGCGAAGCACTTCTTGCCCAAGAGGGCGTTGCCGCCGTAGCCGGAACCGTAGGACCAGATCTCCCGGCTCTCCGGGAAGTGGACGATGTACTTGATCTCGTTGCAGGGCCAGGCGACGTCCTGCTGGTCCTCGGCAAGCGGCGCTCCGACGGAGTGCACGGCCGGCACAAAAAAGCCGTCCTCGCCGAGCTGGTCGAGGGCGGCTTTGCCCATCCGGGTCATGACCTTCATCGATACGGCCACATAGGCCGAATCGGTGATCTCCACGCCGATGGCGCTGATCTTCGAGCCGAGCGGGCCCATGCAGAACGGCACGACGTACATCGTCCGGCCCTGCATCGAGCCGGCGAACAGGCTCTTCAGGTCGGCGCGCATCTCGGTCGGATCCAGCCAGTTGTTGGTCGGGCCGGCGTCGTCCTGCTGCTCGGAGCAGATGAAGGTGCGGCTTTCGACGCGGGCCACGTCGCGGGGATCGGAGGCGGCGTAGAAGGAATTCGGGCGCTTGGCGGGGTTCAGCCGCTTGAGCGTGCCGGCCGCGACCAGCTGCTCGGTGAGCGCATTCCATTCCTCTTCCGAGCCGTCGCACCAGACCACCCGGTCCGGCCCCGTCAGCTCGGCGATCTCACGCACCCATTGGATCAGCCGCGCGTGTTTGGTCGGCGCAGGCTGGAGCCCCGGGATGGTGCGGTCGGTCATACTGATAAGCTCCCTGGCCCCCGGCCGTCCCTCGCTCCCCGCGGACGGCCGACATTTGACACGAGTTCATAAATGCAGATCGCCCGGCTGCATACCCGGACCCTACGGCGCAGGCCGGGGGCGCCAGCCAGAACGCACGAAATACCCTTTGGATCAGCGACTTCCGATCACGCTTGGGATATCGCCGGTCACGCCCCGCGGCCGGCCGCCGGAGCCCCGGGGAGGCCACTCGGCCTAGCGATTCGCCAGCGCCGCCTCCACCCGCCGCAGCACCGGCTCCCAGTCGCCGGCCACCCGTTGGCGGAACAGCCGCGCCGAGGGATACCAGGGGCTGTCGTCGCGGCCCCGCAGCCAGCGCCAGTCGGCCCCGCGGGCCGGCAGCAGCACCCAGACCGGCTTGCCCAGCGAGGCCGCGAGGTGCGCCACGGCGGTGTCGACGGAGATCACCAGGTCGAGGCCGGCGATGACCCGCGCGGTGTCATCGAAGTCCTCCGCCCCGGTCGCCGCGGGCGAAAGGTCGCAGCCCAGCTTGATAAGCCTGGGGGCATAGCGGGCCGGCAAGGAGCGCTGGTCGTCGATCAGCGCCCGCGAGCCCTGGGCCATCACCCCGATCCCGCCGCCGGAGCTCAGCCTCAGCCCGGCGAAATCCGCCGGTGGCGGCAGGGTCTCCAGCGCCACACCCAGCCGCAGCGGCAGCGAGCCGAGCAGGGTCCAGTAATCGGAGCGCACGGCCGCCGGATCGGGGCCCGCGCCCACCACGGCCACGCCCAGCCGTTCCATCAGCCGGTGCAGCTCGGCCGGGCAGAACAACAGCACCTCCGCGCCCATGGCCTTCAGCGGGGCCAGGAAGCGCGACATCATGATCATGTCGCCGAAGCCCTGCTCGCCGAACACCAGCAGCCGCTTGCCGGTGAGGGCCTCGCCTTGCCACTCGGGGAAATCCAGCTCGGGCCGGGGGATCTTCAGGTCGGCGACCTCGCGGCGCGCCTCCCACGCCGGCCAGCCCTCCGCATAGCGGCCGTCGGCCAGCAACAGCTCGGCGAGCGCGAAGCGGCTGCCGGGATGGGGGGCGGCCGCCAGCGCCGCGACGAAGGCTTCCTCGGCCGCCTTGAACCTGCCCATGGCGCCCAGCACCAGGCCGAGATTGTGCTGCGCCTCCAGCGGCTTGGAGCGGATCAAGCCCCGGTAGCCGCGCTCGGCGCGGGCGAAGTCGCCTTTCTGGTGGGCCGCGAAGGCCTCGGCGAACAGGGATTCGATGGACACGCCGGCAGCCTAGCATCGGCCGCGCCCGTGCGCCCCGGTTGGCTCCGGCGCGCGAATGGGGCACATCCTGCGGCGTGCCGCAGGCTCCACCCGGTCCGTCCAGCTCCGAAGGCGGCGAGGATATCCTCGTCCAGGCCTATATGGAGAAGCGCGCCAACCTGGTCCGCTTCTTCGCGGCGCGCACCGGCTCGCCGGCCGCCGCCGAGGATCTGGCGCAGGAGCTCTACCTGAAGCTCGCCGGCCGGCCGCCGGGCGAGGTCGCCGACAACCCCATCGCCTTCATCTACCGCGTGGCCACCAACCTGATGGTCGACCGCACCCGCGGCGAGGCCCGCGCCGCGGCCCGCGACGGCCAGTGGCGCGGCGCCCACGCCACCGTCCTGGCCGGCCAGGAGGTGGCCGAGGAGCCGGCCGCCGACGAGGTGGCGTCCTCGCGCCAGCGCCTGCGCCAACTGGTTGAGGCCGTGGCCGAGCTGCCGCCGCAGATGCAGCGGGCCTTCACCCTGCACAAGTTGGAGGGCCTCAGCCACGCGGACACCGCGCGGACCATGGGGATTTCGGTGAAGTCGGTGGAGAAGCACGTCAGCGCCGCGCTGAAGAACCTCACCGCGAGGCTTTCACGATGACCTATTTCCGGTTGTCGACAACTGGGGGGCGGAGCGGCGCGGCGCCGTCATCTCCAATGACAGGCGCGCTTTTCGGCGCGCATGAGGACGTTCGATGACCGCCGGGTCGCATTATCAGGATCGTATGACGGAGGCCGCCGACTGGGTCGTCCGGCTGCAGGCCGACGACCTGTCTGACGTGGACGCGCTGGCCTTCGACGCCTGGCTGCAAGCCGATGCGGACAACGCCGCCGCCTATGACGCCGCGCTCAGCGTGTCCCGCGAATTCCAAGCCAACGCCCGGGCCGTGCGCCAGGGCCTGCGCGAGCGCCGTCCGCCTCGCACCCTGGTTCTGCGCGGCCGCTACGGCGCGTTCGGCGCCCTGGCCGCAGCGGCCCTGGTCGCCGCGGTGGTCGTGCCCGCCATGCTCCCGGCGACCTCCACCACGGCCTACGCCACCGCCACGGGCGAGCACCGCACCGTCAGCCTCGCCGACGGCAGCAAGATCGACCTCAACGCCGGCACCCAGCTCTCCGTCACGCTTGGCCGTCACCAGCGCCAGGTGGCTCTGGCCGAGGGCCAGGCGGTGTTCGACGTCACCCACGACGCGGGCCGGCCGTTCCTGATCACCGCCGGCGACCGCACGGTGCGCGTGGTCGGCACCCAGTTCGACGTCCGCCGCCGCGCCGGCCACCTGTCGGTGACGGTCACCCGCGGCACGGTCGAGGTGCTGCCGACCGGCGGCGCCCAGGGCCAGGCCTTCCGCCTGCATCCCGGCCAGCGGCTGGAGCACCAGGAAGGCGTCCAGGGCGCCCAGGTGATGGCCGCCGCGCCCGAACAGGCGCTCGGCTGGCGCGCCGGCCGGCTGGTCTATCGCGACCAGCCGCTGTCGGTGGTGGTGGCCGACCTGAACGCCCAGTTCGCCAAGCCCATCCGCGTCGCCGACCCGGCGCTGGCCGCCACCCCGGTGTCCGGCGTGTTCATTGTCGACAGCGAGGATGCGGTTGTTCGTCGCTTGGCCTTGCTGGTTTCCGCCCACACGATACCCTCCGGCGATGGCGTCACCTTGCTGCGCAGCGAGACGCCGAAGCGCTGATGAGGGTCGGGGGCAATCAGAAGTCGGGGGCTGCATCTCAGCGGGATGCTCGGCGGGCTTGCGCTCAGCCTCGCGGCTCCGCGCGCGCTCGCGGCTGAGGCGCGCTACCGCCTCTCCATCACCCCCAAGCCCTACGCCGACGCCCTCATCGAACTGGGCGTGCAGTCCAACGTCTCGATCATCGGCACCTCGGCCTGCGGCCCGGGCGGCAATGTCGGCGTGGTCGGTGTCCTCAGTCTCGACGAAGCCCTGACCCGGCTCTTGGCCGGCGCCCCGTGCAGCTACAAGGTCCTCGATCCGCGCACCGTGCGCATCGCCGAGGCCGCGCCCACCCGCGCGCCGGAGCCGATCCGGGCCGTCAATCTGGTCGCCGAACTGCTGGTCACCGCCACCAAGCGCCCGGCCAGCGTCAGCCGCCTGCCCGCCTCGGTCACCGTCATCACCCGCGACCAGATCGAGCTGACCGGCGCCGCTGACGTGGTGCAGACCACCGGCCAGCTCTCCGGCGTGTTGACCACCAACCTGGGCCCCGGCCGGGACAAGCTGATCCTGCGTGGCCTTTCCGACGGGGCCTTCACCGGCCGCGCCCGCTCCAGCGTCGGCAGCTATCTCGACGACGCGCCGGTCAACTACAACGCCCCCGATCCGGACCTGCGGCTGGTGGACATCGAGCGGATCGAGGTGGTGCGCGGACCGCAGGGCGCGCTCTACGGCTCCGGCTCGCTGAGCGGCGTCTATCGGATCGTCACCCGCAAGCCGGACATGACCGGCTTCGCCTTCGGGGCCGCGGGCACAACCGCCAGCACCGTCGGCGGCGCGCCGAGCAATGAATTCGAGGCCTATGCCAACCTGCCCCTGTACCGCGACGTGGCGGCCGTGCGGGTGGTCGGCTATCGCGACGTGCAGGGCGGTTTCATCGACAACACCAGCCTGCGCCTGTCGAACGTCGATCGCACCGAGCGCGACGGCGGCCGCGCGGCGCTGCGCCTGCAACCCAACGACGCCTGGCAGCTGGACCTGGCGCTGACGGCCCAGCGGCTGCGCTCCAAGGACACCCAGTACACCACGCCGTCCGCCGCCAACGCGACCTCGCGCCAGACGCGGGTGCAGGAGGGCCACAAGAACGACTTCAGCGAGGCCAGCGCGACGCTGCGCGGCGAACTCGGCTGGGCCACCCTGCGCGCCACCGTGGCGATGACCGACCACGTGTTCTCCAGCCAGTACGACGCCTCCGCCCCGGACGTGCTGAAGGACTTCGGGGCCCTGCCCAGCGATCTCGGTGTCTATTACGAGCGGACGCGGGTCAATATGGTGGAGCAGGACACCGTGCTGCGGTCCTCCCGGCCCGGGCCGCTGAGCTGGCTGATCGGCCTCTACGGCATCGCGACCGTCGAGAAGACCCCGACCGCCCTAGAGATCCAGTCGCCAACCGGACCCCTGGAGCGGGTCTATACCGAGCAACGCCGCGATCGGGTGCGCGAGGCGGCGGCCTACGGCGAGGCCGCCTATCAATTCCGGCCGCGCTGGACGGCGGCGTTCGGCGGGCGGCTGTTCTCCAGCGACGTCAAGACGGTGGCCGAGATCGTAGCTCGGCCGCCTGGCGTCTCGCGGACCTTCGAGGGCTCGCGCGGCTTCCAGGGCTTCTCGCCGAAGCTGTCGCTGCAATACGAGTTCGCCTCCGGCGACCTGGTCTACGGCCTGTTCTCGGAAGGCTATCGGCCGGGCGGCTTCAACTCCGGCGGCTTCTTCCAGATCCGGGACAGCCGGCTGAGCTTCAAGCCCGACCGGCTGCGCAACTACGAGATCGGCTGGAAGTCCCGGCTCCTGGAGAAGCGGCTGGCGGTGCGCGCCGCGGTGTTCTTCGATCAGTGGACGAACATCCAGACCGACCAGTACCGGCCGTCCGGCCTGCCGTTCACCGGCAACGTCGGCGACGCCGAACTGACCGGCCTGGAGGCCGAGGCCAGCTACGATTTCAGTTTCGGCCTGTCGGTGCAGGCGAGCGGCCTGTGGGCCGCCTCGAAGATCACCCGCACCAATACCGATTTCGCCCCACAGCTGATCAGCAGCCTGCCCGGCGTGCCGAAGCTCTCCGGCGGAGTGGTGGCGGTCTATCAGCGCGCCCTGCCCCGCAACCTGACGCTCCGCCTGGTGGGCGAGGCCAGCTACGTCGGCGGCTCGGCGCTGTCCTTCGACGCCTCGAAGCCGTCGCAGATGGGCGAGTACGCGCGCATCAAACTGTCGGCCCAGCTCGCCGGCCGCGACTGGAACGCCACCCTGTTCGTCACCAATCCGACCAACGCCCGCGGCGACACCTTCGCCTACGGAAACCCCTTCACCTTCGGAACGGTCCGCCAGTCGACCCCGCAGCGGCCCCGGACGGTCGGCCTGCGGCTGGCGGTCAATTACTAACAGAATCTGAAAGCTTGACTGGGGGGCGACTCACCAGGGCGCCGTCTTACGGGTACGGACGCGTTGTCCGCCACGGGAGGACGGGAACGTGGGGGTTAGGCTTTCGGCGCTGGTTTGCGTGCAGAACCAGGACGCCCGGCTCGCGGAGTGTCTGCGCGGGCTATCCTTCTGTGACGAGATCGTGGTCGTGGCCGATCGGTGCACGGACCGCTCGCTGGAGATCGCGCGCCGCGCCGGCGCCGTGACGGTGGCCGGCATCTTCCCCTTGGAAAATCAACGCAAGCAGGCGGGCCTGGCGGCCTGCACCGGCGACTGGATCCTGGAGATCGAGGCCGACGAGCGGGTCGATTCGGCGCTCGCCTGGGAGGTTCGCGCCACCCTGAAGATGGGCGCCCACGGCGACCACTTCGAAATCCCGGTGCACAACTATCTCGGCGAATCCGCCATCCGGCAGGGCTGGACCGGCGGGCTCGGCGAAATGAGCGCCGTGCGGCTCTATCGCCCCGGCGTGAAGCACTGGCAGGCCCGCAGGCGCGATTCCGGCCAGGTGGTCGGCGGCCGCTCGGCCGGCGCGCTGAAAGGCGCCATCCGCCGCACCGCGGGCCGCGACGTCAGCGACCTGGTGGAGACCTTCAACCGCCTCACCGCCCTGCGCGGCGAGGACCTGGCCGACGCCCGCCATCCGGGCGCCCTGGCCCCGGCCGTGGTCGGCGGCGTGGGCGCCTTCTGCCGCAGCTACCTGATGCGGTCCGGCTGGCGCGAAGGCGGCGTCGGCCTGTTCGTGGCGCTGTTGTCGGGCCTCTATCCGGTGGTCTCGCACCTGAAGGCCCGCGAAACCCTGAGTGTGCGCCAGCGCGCCGCGGCCCAGCCGCAGGGCGGTTACCGCGAGGTCGTCGGCCTCAAGGCCTGAGCCTTTCGGTCGACTTCGCCCCGTCGCGAGGTTACGCAGCCCCACGCGCGGCGCCTCGCGCGTCGGACCTCGAGGTTTGAGCCTTGCCCATCCTGGTGACCGGTTCCGCAGGCTTCGTCGGCTTCCACACGGCCCGGCGCCTGCTGGATCGCGGCGCGGCGGTGGTCGGCCTCGACAACCTCAACGCCTACTATGACCCGAGCCTCAAGGCCGCGCGGCTGGCGATCCTCGAGGGCTATCCCGCCTATCGCCACGCCAAGCTCGACCTGGCCGATCGCGAGGGCGTCGCGGCCCTGTTCGCCGAGACCAGGCCCGAAGGGGTGGTCAACCTCGCCGCCCAGGCCGGCGTCCGCTACAGCCTGGAGAACCCGCACGCCTACGCCGACGCCAATGTGGTGGGCTTCCTGAACGTGCTGGAAGGCTGCCGCGCCGTGCAGCCGAAGCACCTGGTCTATGCCTCCACCAGCTCGGTCTACGGGGCCAACGGCAAGCTGCCGTTCGACGTGCACGACAGCGCCACCCACCCGATCACCCTCTATGCGGCCACCAAGCTCGCCAACGAGGCGATGGCCCACGCCTATGCCCACCTGTTCGGCTTCCCCTGCACCGGCCTGCGGTTCTTCACCGTCTACGGTCCCTGGGGCCGGCCGGACATGAGCCCGATCAGGTTCCTCTCGGCGATCCTCGAAGGCCGCCCCATCGAGGTCTACGGCCAGGGCCGGATGACGCGGGACTTCACCTATGTGGACGACATCGTCGACGGCGTGGTCGCCGCCCTCGACCGTCCGGCCCCGGTCAACCCCGACTGGGATCCGCTGAAGCCCGATCCGGCGACCAGCGGCGTCGCGCCCTGGCGGGTGTTCAACCTGGGCGCCGGCCAGCCCGTCGACCTGATGCGCTACATCCAGGTCTTCGAGGCGAAGCTGGGCAGGAAGGCGATCCTCGACATGCTGCCCATGCAGCCCGGCGACGTGACCGACACCGAGGCCGACATCACCGCCACCGCCCAGGCGCTGGGCTATGCGCCCAAGGTCTCCATCGAGGAGGGCGTCAGCCGCTTCGTCGACTGGTACCTGGACTATTACCGCCGCTGAGGAACCACGGCCGCGCCGGAAGGTTTTGCCTGAAGGTCCACCCAGGCGGTCCAATGCCCCAGGACATCCCAGCTCACGGCCCCAGCCGCCGCGGCGTGCTGGCCGGCGGCGCCGGTTCCGCGGCCGCGCTGGGCCTTGCGGCGAACCCATCCGATGCCGCCGCCCCGGCTAAGCCAGGAGGCTCGCGCCACATGGAGCTGACGCTCAACATCAACGGGCGCGACCACCGCCTGTCGCTCGATCCCCGCACCACCCTGCTCGACGCGCTGCGCGATCACATCGGCCTGACCGGCTCCAAGAAGGGCTGCGACCAGGGCCAGTGCGGCGCCTGCACCGTGCACCTCGAGGGTCGCCGCGTGCTGGCCTGCCTGACCCTGGCCGCCACGGTGCAGGGGCGGCCGGTGACCACGGTCGAGGGCCTGGCGCACGGCGAGGCGCTGCATCCGATGCAGGCGGCCTTCATCACCCATGACGCCTTCCAGTGCGGCTACTGCACGCCGGGCCAGCTGATGTCGGCGGTGGCCTGCGTCCATGAGGGCCACGCCCGCAACGACGACGCCATCCGCGAGTACATGAGCGGCAACCTCTGCCGCTGCGGCGCCTATCCGAAGATCGTCGCCGCGATCCGCGACGCGGCGCCCCAGATGGCGCCGAAGACGGGACGCGTCTGATGCGCCCGTTCCGCTACGAGCACGCCACCGACCGCGCGCAGGCGCTGCAGCTGGCGACCACCCCGACGGCGGCCGCGGCCGCCGCCCACGTCGCCGCCCCGGTCCAGTACCTGGCGGGCGGCACCACCCTGATCGACCTGATGAAGATCGACGTCATGCGTCCCGAGGTGCTGGTCGACATCAACGCCTTGGCAGGGCAGCACGGCGAGATCCGGGCCGATGACGCCGGCCTGCGGCTGGGCGCCCTGGTCAGGATGGCCGACGCCGCCGCGCATCCGGCGGTGCTGCGCGACTATCCGGCGATCGCCCAGTCGCTGCAGCTCGCCGCCAGCCCACAGCTGCGCAACATGGCCAGCCTCGGCGGCAATGTCCTGCAGCGCACCCGCTGCAACTACTTCCGCGACGTCACCTACGCCGCCTGCAACAAGCGCAGTCCCGGCTCCGGCTGTGCGGCCATGGAGGGCGTCAACCGCCGCCTGGCCGTGCTGGGCGTCAGCGACCGCTGCATCGCCAACTATCCGGGCGACTTCGCCAACGCCCTGGCCGCCCTCGGCGCCGCCGTCGACGTCGAGGGGCCGAAGGGCCGCCGGGTGATGGCCTTCGAGGACCTGCACCGCCTGCCCGGCGAGACCCCGCACGTCGAGACCAACCTGGCGCCCGGCGAGCTGATCACCGGCTTTTCCGTGCCCGCCGGCCCGTGGACCCGCCGCTCGCTCTATCTGAAGATCCGCGATCGCCAGTCGTACGAGTTCGCCCTGGCCTCGGCCGCGGTGGCGCTCGACCTCGACGGGGGCGTGGTGCGCGAGGCGCGGGTCGGCCTCGGCGGACTGAGCGCCAAGCCCTGGCGCAGCCACGAGGCGGAGGCGGCGCTGCGCGGCAAGCCGCTGACCGAGGCCTCGGCGCAAGCCGCGGCGGAGGCGGCGTTCGCCAAGGCGGTGGTCCACGGCGAGACCCGTTTCAAGCCGGAGCTCGGCCGCCGGACCCTGGTCCGCGCGCTGCTGCAATGTGCGGCGATGGAGATCTGAGATGGCCGACGACGCTGGACGCCGCCCCGGGGGCCACATCGGCCAGCCGCACGTGCGGATCGACGGCCGGGCGAAGGTCACCGGCCAGGCCCGCTATCCGGCCGACGAGCCGACCACCAATCCGGCCTGGGCCTATCTGGTGATCAGCGCCATCGCCCGCGGACGGATACGCGGCATGCAGCTGGAGGCCGCCCGCGCCGTCCCCGGCGTGCTCGACATCCTGAACCACGCCAATGTCGGCCAGGAGGTGAAGTCGCCCATGGGGCCGGACGGCAAGCCCACCACGACAACCCTGGAAAGCGACCGGGTCTGGCACGACGGCCAGATCGTCGCCGTGGTGGTCGCCGACAGCTTCGAGGCGGCGCGCGAGGCCGCCTACAAGGTCGTGGTGGACTATGAGGCCGAGACGCCCAGCGCCACCTTCGATTCGCCCGGCGTGCAGGCCGAGGCGCTCAAGACCGACGCGACGCATAGCTACCCTTTGAAGGGCGACGCCGCGGCCGCCTTCGCCGCTGCGCCGGTGAAGCTCGACGCCCGCTACGAGACCCCGACCCAGCACCACAACCCGTTGGAGCTGTTCACCACCACCTGCGTCTGGGACGGGCCGAAGCTGACCATCTACGAGCCCACCCAATCGATGTGGGGCCTGAAGGCGGCCGTGGCCAGGCAGCTCGGCCTCGACCTCGTCAACGTGCGGACCGTCTCGCGCTTCGCCGGCGGCGGCTTCGGCGGCAAGGGCGCGCCGACCTCGCGCACGGCCTGGATCGCCGTGGCGGCGCGCCGCGTGAAACGGCCCGTGAAGCTGGTGCCCACGCGGGACCAGGGCTTCACCATCGCCACCTACCGCGCCGAGACGCAGCACCACATCCAGCTGGGCGCCGAGCGCAGCGGCCGGCTGCTGGCGCTCAGCCACGAGGGCTGGGAAATCTCCTCGCGGCCCTCGAGCTACAACGTCTCCGGGACGACCACGACGGCGCGGATGTACGCCTGCCCCAACATCGCGACGAAGGTCAGCGTGGTGCACGCCGACCGCAACACGCCCGGCTTCATGCGCGCGCCGCCGGATACGCCCTACATGTTCCCGCTGGAATGCGCGATGGACGAGCTGGCCCATGAGCTCGGCATCGACCCGATCGAGCTTCGGCGGATCAACGACACCCAGACCGATCCGGTGGACGGCAAGCCCTATTCCAGCCGCTCGCTGATGAAGTGCTTCGACGCCGCGGCCGCCAAGTTCGGCTGGGCGCGGCGAAATCCCCAACCCGGCTCCATGCGCGATGGCGACTGGCTGGTGGGCTACGGCTGCGCGACCTCCTGCTATCCGTCCAACATCGGGCCCGCCACCGCGCGCCTGTCGCTGACGCCGCAGGGCAAGGCGGCGATCCAGCTCGCCGGCCACGAGATCGGCACCGGCGCCTACACGCTGATGGCCATCGTCGTCGCCGATCGCCTGGGCCTGGCGGTCGAGGACGTCCAAGTGACCATGGGCGATTCCGACCTGCCGCCGGTGCCGGGCGCCGGCGGGTCGAACAACGCCGCCTCGACCACCAATGTCGCCGCCAAGGCCTGCGAGGAGATCCGCCACAAGCTGGCGCTGGCCGCCGTGCAGGCGGGCGCCGGGATCTTCGCCGGCGCCGATCCGGCCGGGCTGAAGCTGGCCGATCGGGCGCTGGTCGGGCCGGGCGGCCGCCGCGAGCCGCTGGCGACCGCGGTGAGCCGGATCTCCTCGGGCGCCATCGAGGTGCATGTGGAGAACGTGCCGCAGGGCCTGGCCCCCGACGCGGCCGCGGCCCTCTACCAGGGCAAGATGAGCATGTCGCGCGGCGCGGAGCGCAAGGACGTGACCGCCTTCGCCTTCGGCGCCCAGTTCGTCGAGGTCCGCGTGCACCGCCGCACCTGCGAAATCCGCGCGCCGCGGGCGGTCTCCGCCTTCGCCGCCGGAACCATCGTCAACCCGCTGGCCGCCCACAGCCAATACCAGGGCGGCGCCATCTGGGGCATCTCCTCGGCCCTGCACGAGGCGACGGAGATCGACCGGCGCGTCGCGCGCTACGTCAACGACAATATCGCCGACTACCTGATCCCGGTGAACGCCGACATCGGCGAGATGGATGTCATCTTCGTGCCCGAGGAAGACCACCGGGTGAACCCGCTGGGCATCAAGGGTATCGGCGAGATCGGCATCGTGGGCATGAACGCCGCGGTGGCCAACGCCGTCTTCCACGCGACAGGAAGACGCATCCGAAAGCTGCCGATCCGCATCGAGGACCTGCTCTGAGCCGTTGCTGCCGGGACCGCCCGCGCCCATAGTGGGCCCATGGGCGACCGCACCAACCCCGCCGCCGACGCGAACCTGGGCCTGCGGGCCGGGCGCGCCGCGCGTCGCGGGATCTTGGTCCAGGTCGCGCCGGGGCCTGAGCTGCCCGACAGCCGCGACAAGGCCGGCGCCCAGACCGGCATGGCGCTCGCCCTGACGCTCGGCGGCCTGTTCTGGGTCGCGGCCGGCGCGGCGGCGCTCTACTTCCTCCGCCACTAGGCTCCGGGGCCCGATGCGGGCCGGCGCCGAAACACCGGTCACAAGCGCTTGGAATTCAGGCAGGTTGTCCGTCGACGGACTTCGGCGGGCGGGCTCCCTGGCGGGATGCAGCGTTTAGCTCTTGCTGGAGCTGGGAGGTGCGTCGCCGTCCATGGCGGATTCGTTTGACGAGATGAACGGCTGGGGCGGGTCTGACCCGCGCGCGGCCTATGGCGAGATCCGTCGCTGGCTGGACGAGACGCCGCCGGAGATCCTGCAGACCCGCCATGCCCAGGCCGAACTGCTGTTCCGGCGCACCGGCATCACCTTCAGCGTCTATGGCGACGCGGAGGGGGCCGAGCGGCTGATCCCCTTCGACGTGGTGCCCCGCGTGCTGACCGCCGCCGAATGGAACCGGCTGGAGCAGGGCCTGGTGCAGCGGGTCGAGGCGCTGAACCTGCTGCTCGCCGACCTCTATGGCGGGCAGGAGATCATCAAGGCCGGCGTCATCCCGCCCGAGCTGGTGACCGGCAATCCGCAGTACCAGCTGGCCGTCGCCGGCCACGTGCCGCCGCAGGGCGTCTTCGTGCACATCGCCGGCATCGACCTGGTGCGCACCGGCCCCGACGACTTCTACGTGCTGGAGGACAACGCCCGCACGCCGTCGGGCGTCTCCTACATGCTGGAAAACCGGGAGATGATGCTGCGGCTGTTCCCCGAGCTGCTGCAGCGCGCGCAGGTCGCCCCAGTGGAGACCTATCCGGACCTGCTGCTGGAGACCCTGCGCTCGGTGTCGCCGGACGGGGCGGACGGCGACGCCGGGATCGTGGTGCTGACGCCGGGGCCGCACAACTCGGCCTTCTACGAGCACAGCTTCCTGGCCGACAAGATGGGCGTCGAGCTGGTGGAGGGCGCCGACCTCTTCGTCCGCGACGACCGGGTGTTCATGCGCACCACCGAGGGACCGCGCCGGGTGGACGTGATCTACCGGCGGATCGACGACGCCTACCTCGACCCGCTGTTCTTCCGCCCGGATTCGACGCTCGGCGTGCCGGGCCTGCTCACCGCCTACCTGGCCGGCAACGTGGCCATCGCCAACGCCGTCGGCACGGGCGTCGCCGACGACAAGGCCATGTACAGCTACATGCCCGAGATCATCCGCTTCTACATGGGCCGGGAGCCGCTGCTCGCCAACGTGCCCACCTGGCGCTGCCGCGAGGCGGAGCATCTGTCCTACGTGCTCGACCATCTGCCGGAGCTGGTGGTGAAGGAGGTCGACGGGTCGGGCGGCTACGGCATGCTGGTCGGGCCGCATGCCACCAAGGCGCAGATCGCGGGCTTCGCCGCCAAGCTGCGCGCCGCGCCCGAGAAGTTCATCGCCCAGCCGACCCTGGCGCTCTCCACCTGCCCCACCCTGTCGGACGGCCGCATCCAGCCGCGCCACGTGGACCTGCGGCCTTTCGTGCTGACCGGCGCGAAGGGGGTGAAGGTGGTGCCCGGCGGCCTGACCCGTGTGGCCCTGGCCCCCGGCTCCCTGGTGGTCAATTCCAGCCAAGGCGGCGGCACCAAGGACACCTGGGTGTCAGGGTAGGCATGCCGATGCTGTCGCGGACCGCGGCCAACCTGTTCTGGACCGGCCGCTACATCGAGCGCGCCGACTTCGTCTGCCGCCTGGTGGACGCCACGGCCAGGCTGGCCAGCCTGCCCTCGACCTATGGCGGCGATCCGACCGCCTGGACCGGCGCACTGGCCTCGGCCGGCGTGGCCGACGCCTTCGCCGACACCGGGCTGGAGCCCAGCGAGCTCAACATCACCCCCTTCCTGACCATCGGGGCCGCCAACCCGTCGTCGATCCGCAACTGCCTGGAGCGGGCCCGGGGCAATGCGCGGGCGGTGCGCACGGCGCTGACGCGGGAGGCCTGGGAGTCGCTGAACGGGGCTTGGCACGAGGTGGAGCGGTTCACCGGCCCGCGGCTGTCGCGCGCCCGGGCCGGCGAGCTGGTGGAGATGGTCCGCCGCGCGGTGCTGGCCTTCGACGGTTCGGCGCACCGCACCATGCTGCGCGACGACGCCTACTGGTTCCTGCAGTTGGGCGCGGCCATGGAGCGGGCCGACAACACCGCGCGGTTGCTGGACGTGAAGTATCACCTGCTGCTGCCGCGCGACGAGGCGGTGGGCGGCAGCCTGGACTACTTCCAGTGGGCGACCATCCTGCGCACGGTCTCGGCGCTCACCGCCTACCGCTGGGTCTATCGCGACACGGTGAAGCCGTGGCTGGTCGCCGACCTGTTGATCTTCAACACCCAGATGCCGCGCTCGCTGGCCTCCTGCTACGGCGAGATCGTCGAGTTGCTGGACCACCTGGGCGAAGGCTCCGGCCGGCGGGGCCCGGCGCACCGGGTGGCCGGCTCCGTGCAGCTCGGCCTCGAGGGGACCGACATCGACCAGGTCTTCGCCTCGGGCCTGCACGAGTTCATCAACCGCTTCCTGGCCGACAACAACCAGCTGGGCGCGGCCGTGGCCGAGCAGTTCCTGTTCTGATGCGCATCCGGGTCCACCACGCCACCACCTACGACTACCAGCACCCGGCCGAGGGTGTGGTCCAGGCGCTGCGGGTGACGCCCTCCGGCTACGACGGCCAGCGGGTGATCCACTGGCGGGTGGACGTCGATGTCGACGGGGTGCTGCGCGAACGGCGCGACGCCTTCGGCAACTGCCTGCACATCTTCTCCGCCGACCAGCCGGTGAAGTCCCTGACCTTGCGGGTCACCGGCGAGGCCGAGGTGCGCGAGACCGCCGGCGTGGTGAGCGGCGCGCTGGAGCCCTTCCCGCCGCAGATCTTCCTGCGCACCACCGCGCTCACCGCCGCCGACGAGGCCATCCGCGCCTGGGCGCAGGCGACGGAACAGGGTGAGCCGCTGGCCCGTTTGCACGCCCTCATGGGGCGCCTGCACGACAAGATGGCCTTCGACACCACCGCCACCAATGTCGCGACGCCGGCGGCCGAGGCCTTCACCCACAAGCGCGGCGTCTGCCAGGACTACGCCCACATCTTCGTGGCCGCGGCCCGCTTCTTGGGGATCCCGGCGCGCTACGTCTCCGGCCACCTGGCGCGGCCCGAGACCGACGCCCAGGACGCAGCGCACGCCTGGGCCGAGGCCTTCGTGCCCGACCTCGGCTGGATCGCCTTCGACGCCGCCAACGGGGTCTGCGCCAGCGACTCCTATCTTCGCATCGCGGTGGGACTCGACTACCTAGATGCAGCGCCCACGCGTGGCGCGCGTCGGGGCGGCGGGGAGGAACGGCTGAGCGTGTCGGTGACGGCGCGCGACGCGGGCCTCCAGCGCCAGGACTAGGGCGGGGAACAGTGACCTATTGCGTCGGGCTCTTGGTGAAGGACGGTCTGGCCATGCTGGCCGACACGCGGACCAACGCCGGGGTGGACAATGTCTCGACCTACCGCAAGCTCAGGATCTTCGGCAACGACGGCCAGCGGCTGATCGCCCTCGCCTCGGCCGGCAGCCTGTCGACCACCCAGACGGCGATGGAGCGGGCGACGCTGGGCATCCTCGCCCCCGACACCGGCGAGACGGAGTCGATCCAGACCGCCCCCTCGATCCATCGCGTCGCCTACCTGCTCGGCCAGGCGATCCGCTTCACCCGCGACGAGATGGAGGGGCTGAGGCAGGAAGACGTGAACTTCGACGCCACCCTCTTGGTCGGCGGCAGCGTCGGCGGCGAGCCCACCCGCCTCTTCCTGGTCTATGGGGCCGGCAACTTCATCGAGTGCGGCGAGGATTCGCCGTTCCTGCAGATCGGCGAAACCAAGTACGGCAAGCCGATCCTCGACCGGGCGCTGACCTATGACACCGACCTCGACGAGGGGGTGAAGATCGCGCTGATCTCCTTCTCGTCGACCATGCGCTCCAACCTGGCGGTGGGCTTGCCGATCGACATGGTCAAGGCGCGCGCCGGCCAGTGCCGAGCCGAGCTGATCTACCGGATCGACGACCACGACGAGTACTACCGCGAGCTCAACGACCGCTGGTCGGAGGCCTTGCGCGCCGCCCAGGCTTCGATCCCGAAACCGCCGTACCGCTAGGCGGGGGGCTCGGCGCCGGCGCCCTCGGGCTTGAAGCCCACCGGCAGGTAGCCGTGCAGGAAGCTCTCCACCGCCACCGTCACCGGCCCGGAGATGTCGCGCTTGCCGGCTTCCATCTCCAGCACCCGCTTTTCGCCCTGCTTGTCGCCGCCGGCCAGCCGGAGCGCGCGGGCGAGGTCCAGCGGCGTCCAACCCAGCGCGTCACGCGCCTGTTTCAGGTGTGGGCCGGTCTTGATCACGATGACGCTCCGCGCAGTCACGCCCCGAAGTCGGGCAGGCACGCCGGGCGCATAGCCCACCCGGCGCAAGGCGGGAAGGGGCTATCGACTGCCGCCTGGATGAGCCGACGTCCGCCCAAAATCCGCGCAATTGTACGGCCATCGTGCATTGCAGCACAAAGCGGCGCCGGCAGGCGGAACCGACTTGCTCGGGAACCGGCGGGGTGTCGAGCCTCGGATGGAAGTTCATCCCGAGGCGGACCATGACCGAAGATCAGCGGACCACTGACGTTGCAACCGGCGGACCGGCAATCCCGCGACGGGCCTTTCTGTGGGGCTCCGCCGTCGCAGCCGCGGCGCCGATCCTCACCGAGGCGGATCTCGCCTGGGGCCGGATGGCCTCCCAGGGCATGGGCGTCCTTCCACCGGAAGCCGTGATCATCAACGCCAACGAGAATCCGCTCGGCCCCTGCAAGGCGGCCTGCGAGGCGATCACCCGCATCCTGCCGCTCGGCGGCCGCTACGACCGCATGGGCCAGCTCGACGCGCTCACCAACGAGTACGCGGCCCTGCACGGGCTGAAGCCGGAGAACATCGCCTTCTACGCCGGCTCCTCGGAGCCGCTGCACTACACGACGCTGGCCTTCACCTCGCCGACCAGGAGCCTGGTCATGGCCGATCCGTCCTACGAGTCGGCCGCCGCCGCGGCGCAGGTTTCCAAGGCGAAGGTCTACAAGGTGCCGCTGACCGCCACCTTCGCCCACGACGTCAAGAAGATGGTCGCCGCCGACCCGGCCGCCGGCCTGATCTACATCGTCAACCCGAACAACCCGACGGGCACCATCACGCCGCGCGAAGAGATCCTCTGGGCGCTGGAGAACAAGCCGGCCGGATCGATCCTGCTGGTGGACGAGGCCTACATCCACCTCTCCGACGAGCAGCACGTGCTGGACCAGGTGGCGGCGGGCAAGGACCTCATCGTGCTGCGCACCTTCTCCAAGATCTACGGCATGGCCGGCATCCGCTGCGGCGTGGCGATCGCCCGCCCGGACCTCCTGGAGAAGCTGACACCCTACTACCAGAACGCCATGCCGGTGACGGCGCTGGCCGCGGCGCGCGCCTCGCTGGCCGACAAGGCGCTGATCCCGACCCGCAAGAAGTGGATCGCCGACAGCCGCGTCGAGACCATCGCCTGGCTCAAGGCCCAGGGCTACAAGCCGATCGGCGACTCGCACTCCAACTGCTTCATGATCGAGACCGGCCGCCCGGCGAAGAGCGTGATCGCCGGCATGCAGAAGCAGAACGTCTACATCGGCCGCATCTGGCCGGTCTGGCCCAACGCCGTGCGCATCTCGGTGGGCACGCCGGAGGACATGGCCAAGTTCCGCACCGCCTTCAAGACGGTGATGGACGCCCCGGCCCTGACGGCGGCCGAGCCGCGGGCCGGCTCGCGCGGGCCGGTGGGGATGAGCCGCTCGAAGTTCCTGTCGTAGGTCAACGGGGCGGCGATTCTTCGCGCTCGGCGAGCACGAACCGCGGTCCCGGGCCGGCGCGTCCGGCGCGGTCGTCGGGATTGTAGAGCGCGCACTTGGCGAGCGACAGGCAGCCGCAGCCAATGCAGCCGTCGAGCTTGTCACGGGTCCGCTGCAGCATGGCGATCCTGGCGTCCAGGCCGCCGCGGACATGCTCGCTGATGCGCCGCCAGTCTGCTTGCGTCGGCGCGCGGTCCAGCGGCAGCGTCGCCAGCTCCGCCTCGATCTCCGCCAGGGTGAGGCCGAGCTGCTGGGCGATCAGGGCGAAGGACAGCCGCCGGATGTCCGAGCGCAGGAAGCGCCGCTGGTTGCCGCCGGTGCGGACCGCGCGAACCAGGCCGCGACCCTCGTAGAACCGTATCGCCGAGACCGAGAGCCCGGTGCGCTGGGCGAGCTCGCCGATGGACAGCAGTCGGTCCGGCGTCATCTGGCCTTGTCCTTCAACTTAAGAGCTTGACCTCAAGTTAGCTTGAGGTTGTAGGCCCGGCAAGAGCGCGATCCCGCGCGCTGAAAAAAGGACAAGACCGATGCCCTCATCACGACTGGAGCACGTGAACGTCACGGTGGCCGATCCCACCCAGGCGGCGAAGCTGATGCAGGACCTGTTCGGCTGGCAGGTGCGCTGGGAGGGGCCGGCGCTGAATGGCGGCCATACGATCCATGTGGGCTCCGACAGCCAGTACCTGGCGCTCTACGCGCCCCACGTGGGCGCCGGACAGGCGGCGGAGTTCGCCAGGGGCCGCCCGCTGAACCATATCGGCGTGGAGGTCGACGACCTTGACGCGGCGGAGCAGCGGGTGGCGGCCGCGGGCCTCAGGCCGTTCGGCCACGGCGACTACGAGCCGGGCCGGCGGTTCTATTTCCTCGACCCCAACGGCATCGAATACGAGGTGGTCAGCTACCGTTGATGGACGAGGGCGACCCCGGACGAGGCCGGGGCGAGATGGGGATTGACGGGTCCGATCGATCGTGTAATTAACACACTGGTTATTTAACAGGATCGCTAATGACACCCGATCTCGACCCGATCAGCGCCACCCTGTCGGCCCTGGCCGACCCCACGCGGCGCGCCATCCTGGCGCGGCTGAGCGAGGGCGAGGCGACGCCGGGCGAGCTGGCGGCGCCGTTCGACATCAGCCTGCCGGCCATCTCGCGGCACCTGAAGGTGCTGGAGAGCGCCGGCCTGATCTCGCGCGGCCGCACCGCCCAGTGGCGGCCGTGCCGGCTGGAGGCCGAGCCGCTGCAGGCCCTGGACGGCTGGCTGGAGCGCTACCGCCGGTTCTGGGACGCCAGCTTCGACAAGATGGACGCCTACCTGGCCGAGCTGAAGACCAAAGAGGCGAAGGACCAAGCCCCCGAAGGAGACGACGATGCCGCTGGATAATTCCGAACTGCGCGACGACGAGCTGCTGATCACCCGCACCTTCGAGGCCCCGCCGGCCCTGGTGTTCCGGCTGTGGTCGCAGGCCCAGCACATGCAGCGCTGGCTGGGGCCCAAGGGCTTCACCTGCACCCATTGCGAGATGGACTTCCGCCCGGGCGGCAAGTGGCTGGCCTGCATCGAGTCCGAACAGAGCGGCCCGTTGTGGATGGGCGGCGAATTCCACGAGATCGAGCCCGACCGGCGCATCGCCTTCAGCTTCGGCGACCGCGACCCGGCCGCCAACATCCACCCCTCGACCGAGGTGGTGGTGACCTTCACCGACCGCGACGGCGGGACCCTGCAGACCTTCCACCAGACCGGCTTCCCGACCGCGGCCTTCCGCGACGGCCACATCGTCGGCTGGACGTCGGCCTTCGAGAAGGCCGAGGCCTATGCCCGCGACCTGGCCGAGGTCTCGACGCCGGTGGTCTCGGCCTTCCGCTGGGTCCCGGAGTTCGCCCGCGGCCAGGTGCGCGACCTGCGGGTCCGCTGGGCGCTGGAGGAGGCGGGACGGCCCTATCTCACCCAGCTGCTCGAACGCGGCGAGCAGGGCCAGCCCGGCTATCGGGCGCTGCAGCCCTTCGGCCAGGTGCCGGCCTACCGCGAGGACGGGATCGCGCTGTTCGAATCCGGGGCCATCGTGCTGCACATCGGCGAGACCAGCGCGGCGCTGATGCCGCAGGACCGGGAAGGCCGCGCGCGGGCCATGGTCTGGCTATTGGCGGCGCTGAACTCGGTGGAGACCGTGGTCCAGCAGCTGGGCGAGATCGACGCCTTCCACTCCGGCGAGGCCTGGGCGCAGGCCCGCCGGCCGGCGGTGGTGGAGCGGGTCCGGAAGCGGCTCGGCGAACTGGCGCAGGCGCTGGGCGACAAGGACTATCTGGAGGGCGAGTTCACGCTCGGCGACCTGATGATGGCCTCGGTGCTGCGGATCATCGACGATACCGACCTGGTGGCCGGCGAACCGCGGCTGAAGGCCTACCTCGCCCGCTGCGAGGCGCGCCCGGCGTTCCAGCGGGCGCTGGCCGCCCACCTGGCCGATTTCACGGCGGACCCGCCGCCTCAGTAGGGGTTCCTGGCCATCAGTTCGGCGTCCTTGGCGCAGGCGGCGGGATCCGGTGCGGGTCCCGCTTGCCGCGCGGCGGCGACCTCGGCGCGGGCGGCGTCGAGGTCCGAGCGGAATTGCGCATTCCCATGCAGGGCGGCGACCAGGATTGCGCCGTTGTCGCGGCCGGCCTCGACGGCGCTCAGCGAATGGACGCCGCAGACCAGGCGGTTCTCGCCGAACGCCCGGGCGCGGATCAGGATCGGCGCGGCGCGGTCGGGGGCGAGCTCGGCCATGATCAGCCCCACCGCCCAGCTCCAGGTGTTGTGGCCTGACGGATAGTCCGGGCTGGCGGCCAGCGCCGGATCCCTGGGCAGGCAGATCGCGCCTTCGTCGCGCAGGTAGGGGCGGGGCCGCTTGTAGATGTCCTTCGGCCGGTTGGTGACGCGGCTGGCGTCGGGGCCGACCTTGGCGATCAGCGCCAGGGTGCGCGGCGCGGTCTTCGGCGTCAGCTCGACGCCCAGCGCGCAGGCCAGGTCCTTGACGATGCCGGCGGAGTTGGCGTCGTTCTGCGCCATCGGCCAGCGGGGCTGGTTCTCGTAGGCGCGGGTGGCGCGGTAGATGGCCCGGTCGGCCAGGTCGCGGGGATCGCCCGGCGTGGGCGCGGGCGGCAGGACGGCGTAGGTGTCGGGGACGGCGGCGCCCAGGTAGCCCGGCGCCGGCCCGGCGGGGCCCATGGGCGGGGCGGCCAGCCTGGCCTGCTGGGCGGCCGCGCCGCCGACCACCAGGATGACGGCGGTCCCCACCGCCAGCGCGCCAAGCTTCAACCGCATGTCCGAACTCCCACGACCAGGGCTCCGTGTCGCAGAGCTGTGCGGCGGATTCAACCGCGAGCGGCGCAGCGCCCCCGAAGGGGCGCCACGATCAGGCGAACAGCTTGGCCCAGCGGGGCCTGTTGCGGGTCTTCCAGCCGCCGCGGTGCCAGGCGTCCGAGGCGATCAGCGGGACGACGGTGGTGGCTTCGGCGAACACCATCTGCTCCCAGGTGACGTCGACCTTGCCCCAGGAGCAGGCCTCCTTGAGGGTCGAGGAGGAGCAGGCGCCGTCGCGCACGTCGGCGACGGTGATCTGCACGGCGTATTTGTGCATCTCGGCCTCGTGGCCGAGGATCTCGGCGCAGACCACCGTGTCCTGGGCGAAGTTCTTCGGCACGCCGCCGCCGACCATGAACAGGCCGGTGGTCCCGGCGGCGATCTTGATGTCGGTGAGCTCGCGGAAGTCGGCGACCGAGTCGATGGTGAGATAGGGCTTGCCGGCCTTCATCCGCTCCACCTGGTGCTTGACCAGGCCGAAGCCGGCCGATGAGTCGGTGAACGCCGGGCAGAAGATCGGCACCCCCTCGTCATAGGCGGTCTGAATCAGCGAGCCGGGCTTCTTCGCGTTGCCGGCCGCCAGCCACCTGCCCATCTCGTGGATGAACTCGCGGGAGGAGTAGGGGCGCGGCTCGAGGGCCTCGCAGAGGTCGTAGATCGTCGCGTCGCAGCTCTGCAGCTCTTCCTCGTCGATGTAGGTGTCGTAGATGCGGTCGATGTAGAGGTCGCGCAGGTCGCGGTCGTCGACGCCGCCCTGGGCCTGGTAGTGCTTGAAGCCCAGCGCCTCGAAGAAATCCATGTCGACGATCGAGGCGCCGGTGGCGACGATCACGTCGATCATCCCGTACTTCACCATGTCGCGGTAGATGTGCATGCAGCCGCCGGCCGAGGTGGAGCCGGCCAGCGTCAGCCAGGTGGAGCAGGCGGTATCCTCCAGGCTCATCGACCAGATGTCGGCGGCCCGCGCCGTGTCGCGGCTGGTGAAGCTCATCCGGCGCATGGCGTCGATCACCGGCCGGGCGTCGTACTGGTCGATGGCCACATGCTCGACGGTCTTGGCCAGCAGCTCGGCCTTGCGGTTCGACTTCTGAACGTCAGCGTTCATTCTCAAGGGTCCTCAAGAGTTTGAGCGCCCGTCCATAGGAAGTGCGCGTCCGGGACGGAGCGACCGGCCGCGCCTGTAACTAGCAAATCTCGGGTCGGGTTACCGCTTCCGCCGCTTCTTGCCGGCGGCGCCCTTGGGCCGCGACAGGCGCACGACCTTGCGGTCCTCCTCCTGCTGCTGCTCGCGCGGCAGGCGGATGCTGCGCCCGGCCAGGCCGAACATCGAGGCCATGGGGGCGTCGGCCACCGCCACGGTCTCGGCGTCGCCGAAGCCGTTGAAGCGGGTGTTCATGGCCACGCCATAGGCGCCCAGCATGCCGATCTCGACATAGTCGCCCTCGCGGACGTCCTCCGGCAGCCAGAACGGGCCCGGCATGTGGTCGAGGCTGTCGCAGGTCGGGCCGTAGAAACGAAAGGGCTTCAGGGGGCCTTCCACTTCCGAGGCTTCGCCGGCGTCGTTGCGGTAGAGCTTCACCGGGAACGGCCATTTGGTGTGCGCCGCGTCGAACAGCGAGCCGTAGCTGCCGTCGTTCAGATAGAGGGCGTCGCCCTTCTTCAGCTC